>NZ_VSRL01000253.1 GCF_012184385.1 Lentzea indica | reverse complement strand
CTTCGCGAGGTCGGCGCCGTGCAGGCCGGTGCGCACGAGCTCCTCGCGCAGGGTGAGGCCGGCCTGGGCGAGGCCTTCGAGGTAGCCGGTGTAGCGCTCCTGGCTGGTCCACAGGGTGCGGCGGTCGCCGAGGAACGCGATGTCGCGGTGGCCCAGTGCGGCGAGCTGCAGGACGGCTTCGCGGGAGCTGTCGCGGTTGGTGGTGGTGACGCAGTCGGTGCCGCCGAAGGTGGGTGGGCGGTCGACCAGCACCATCGGGTGCCGCGTTCGCGTTCCTGTTGCAGGGCGTCCTGGTGGCCGCCGGCGGCCATGACGACGACGCCGTCGACGCGGCGGGCGGACAGCGACACGAGCAGTTCACGTTGCAGGGAGTGGTCGTCCTCGCTGCTGCCGGCGAGCACGAGCACGCCGCTGTGACGGGCGCGGTCCTCGACGGCGCGCAGCAGGGCGGAGTCGAACGGGTTGGACAGGTCCTCGAACAGCACGCCGATGGTGGCGCTGCGGCGGTCGGATCTGCGCAGGCTGCTGGCGGTGAGGTTGGGGCGGTAGCCCAGGGTGCGTGCGGCGGCGCGGACGCGTTCGACGACTTCGGGGCCGGCGCCGGGCAGGTCGTTGATGACGCGGGAGACGGTCTTGGTGCTGACCTTCGCCAGGGCCGCGACGTCGCGCATCGTGGGTTCGCGTCTTCCGCCTGCTTGATCCATGTCCGCCCACCTCGGGTAACGCTTGCGTAACGGCCGCTTGTCGCGTCTTCTCCCGGAAAGCTAGCGTCAACGATGACGTAATGGAATCCCCCGGTTTTTCCCTCCCGGTTCGAACGGGCCGGGTCGACCAGGGACTGCTGCACCACTTGGTTTGAGTACCCGCGTAACCGTGCCCACTTCCTCACCTCTCGCTCCACACGGCCGGTTGCGTCAACGTTGACGTAGGAGGAGTCATGTCGCGCAGAGCGTTCGGGCTGACAACGGCGGTGTTGCTGACGCTGGCCGCGGCGGCCTGTGGGAACGGCGGCGGTTCGTCGGGCGGAGGCACGCTGGTCGGCCTGGTGACCAAGACCGACACCAACCCGTTCTTCGTGAAGATGAAGGAGGGCGCGCAGCAGGCGGCCTCGTCCTCGGGTGTGACGGTGCAGTCGTTCGCCGGCAAGCAGGACGGCGACAACCAGTCGCAGGTCGACGCGATCGAGAACCTGATCGCGTCGGGCGCGAAGGGCATCCTGATCACGCCGAGCGACTCGAAGGCGATCGTGCCGTCGGTGGACAAGGCGCGGGCGGCGGGGCTGCTGGTGATCGCGCTGGACACGCAGCTGGAGCCGGCGTCCGCGGCGGACGCGACGTTCGCGACCGACAACTACAAGGCCGGTCTGCTGATCGGGCAGTGGGCGAAGTCGAAGTTCGCCAAGGAGAACAAGCAGGCCAAGATCGCGCTGCTGGACCTCAACCCGAACCAGGTGTCGGTCGACGTGCAGCGCGACCAGGGGTTCCTGGAGGGCTTCGGCGTCGACGTGAAGGACAAGAACCGCATCGGTGACGAGGCCGACCCGCGGATCGTGGGCCACGACGTGACCGACGGCGCGCCGGAGGGCGGCCGCACGGCGATGGAGAACCTGCTGCAGAAGGACCCCGGCATCAACCTCGTCTACACGATCAACGAGCCGGCCGCGGCGGGCGCGTACGAGGCGTTGAAGGCGGCGGGCAAGGAGAAGGACGTCGTGATCGTCTCGGTCGACGGCGGCTGCCCCGGTGTGCAGAACGTCAAGGCCGGCGTGATCGGGGCGACGTCGCAGCAGTACCCGCTGAAGATGGCGCAGCTCGGTGTGGAGGCGGTGGCGAAGTTCGCCAAGGACGGCTCGAAGCCGCAGAACACCGACACCGGCGTCACGTTGGTCACCGACCAGCCGGCCGACGGCGTCGAGTCGAAGGACTCGGCGTGGGGCCTGCAGAACTGCTGGGGCTGATCGATGACAGCCGTGGTGGAGGAGCGGGATCGTTCGCTGCTGACGCGCGTGCAGCACGTGCTGCACGCGCAGGCCACGATCGGACCGGCGGTGGTGCTGCTGGCGTCGGTGATCGTGTTCGCGTTGCTGTCGGAGCGGTTCCTGACTCCGGGCAACATCTCGCTGATCCTGCAGCAGGTCGCGGTGGTGGGCACGCTCGCGGTCGGGCAGACCATCGTGATCCTGACGGCCGGTATCGACCTGTCGTGCGGCGCGATCATGGTGCTGACGTCGATCGTGATGGCCAAGGTGGCGGCCGAGACCGGGATGCCGGGGTTGCCGGCGCTGCTGCTGGGGTTCGTGGTGGGCACGCTGTGCGGGCTGCTCAACGGCGTGTTGGTGACGCGGCTGAAGCTGCCGCCGTTCATCGTCACGCTGGGCACGCTGAACGTGTTCTTCGCGCTGAACCTCTGGTACTCGGGCAGCGCCACGATCCGCGGCACCGACATGCCCTCGTTGCTGCTGTGGACCGGGCAGACGCTCAACATCGGCGGCACGCGCATCACCTACGGCTCGATCCTGCTGGTGCTGCTGGTGGGTGCGATGGCGTTCGTGCTGAAGAACACCGCGTGGGGCCGGCACGTCTACTCCACGGGTGACGATCTCGAGGCTTCCCGGCTCTCGGGCATCCGGACCGCGCGGGTCCTTCTCTCCGTGTACGCGACGGCGGGGCTGATCTACGCGGTGGCGGCGTGGACGTTGATCGGCCGGATCGCCTCGGCGAGCCCGCAGGCGGGGCAGATGGACAACCTGGACTCGATCACGGCGGTGGTGATCGGCGGGACGTCGCTGTTCGGTGGCCGTGGCGCGATCGTGGGGTCGCTGCTGGGCGCGTTGATCGTCGGTGTGTTCCGCAACGGCCTGGCGCTGGCGGGTGTGGACGTGCTGTGGCAGACGATGGCGGTCGGTGTGCTGATCATCGTGGCCGTGTCGCTGGACCAGTGGATCAGGAAGGTCAAGCCATGACCACACCGGTGTTGCAGGCACGCGGGCTGGTGAAGCGCTACGGGAAGGTGACCGCGCTGGCGGGCTCGGACCTGGAGCTGCTGCCCGGTGAGATCCTCGCGGTGATCGGCGACAACGGCGCGGGCAAGTCGTCGCTGATCAAGGCCCTGTCGGGAGCGGTGATCCCGGACGAGGGCGAGATCTTCCTCGACGGTGACCCGGTGACGTTCTCGACGCCGATCGACGCGCGGCGGGCGGGGATCGAGACGGTGCACCAGTCGCTGGCGGTGTCGCCGTCGCTCGACATCGCCGCGAACCTGTTCCTGGGCCGCGAACGGCGCCGTCGCGGTGTGCTGGGCTCGGTGTTCCGGATGCTCGACCGCAACGGCATGCGCGAGGAGGCCCGCCGCCAGCTCGACGCACTGGGGATCATGACGATCCAGAACCCCGGCCAGGCGGTGGAGACCCTCTCGGGCGGCCAGCGCCAGGCCGTGGCGGTAGCACGTGCGGCGGCGTTCGGCAGCCGCGTCGTGATCATGGACGAACCGACCGCCGCGCTGGGCGTGCGGGAGTCGCGCGCGGTGCTGGACCTGATCCTGCAGGTGCGCGACCGCGGTCTGCCGGTGATCCTGATCAGCCACAACATGCCGCACGTGTTCGAGGTGGCCGACCGCATCCACATCCAGCGGCTCGGCCGCCGCAAGGCCGTCGTGGATCCGAAGTCCGTGTCGATGTCGGACGCGGTGGCGATCATGACCGGGGCGATGGAGCCGCCTGCCGCCTAGCTCGCGCCGAAAGGGTTGTCGATCACGTACCGCCACCGGCCGTCCGCGCCTTTGCGTGCGACGTCGGTGGCGGTGCCTTTCGTGTCGCCGATGGTCCAGTCGACGATCAGCAGTGCGATGCCGTCGTGTTCGTAGACGTGGCGGGGCTTCAGGTCGATGGGCAGGCCGAGGTCGAGGAACCGCTGGTTGGCTGCTTTTCGCGCGGCCGCGGTGACGGTCTGGCCGGGTTCGGGGACGAACAGCCCGCTCGGTTCGTAGACGGCTTCGACGGCGTCCGCGTTCCGGGAGTTGAAGGCTTTCGCGAATTCTTCGGCCACACTGGCGGGGTGCAGGTTCATGCCGACAGCGTTGCTTCTCGCGAAATGGGTCACCAAACGGTTACATGGGACCGGCCGTCTGCGGACTGCCCGGTGGAGGTGGCACTGGCGGCGATCAGCGGCCGGTGGGCGACGCTGGTGCTGCGCGATCTGACGCACGGGCCGCGGTCGTTCTCCGACCTGCGTGCCGGGTTGCCGACGTTGAGCGCGAAGGTGCTGACGGAGCGGCTGGACGGGTTGGTGGCGCAGGGATTGGTGCGGTGTTCCCGCTCCCCCGGTTTTCCGGTGCGGACGTCGTATTCGCTGACGTCGAAGGGGCTGCTGCTGCGGCCGCTGCTGGAGCAGCTGTACCGCACGGGTGAGGCGTTACTCGACGAGGTCCCGGATCACTGACTCCAGTGGCGCGATGACGTTGCGGGAGGCCTTGAGCTCTTCGGAGACGAGCACCGTGTTCTTGCCCAAGCGTCGCCAGAACTGACCCTGGACGGGGATCTCGATGACGTCGAGCTCGAACAGCGGTGCGTGGCCGAGCTCTTCGGTGAGCTGATCGACTACCTCGTTGAGCGATGCGGAGAACGCCGCCATGGCGTCATCGCGTTGCCAGGTGACCTCGGGCGAGCTCCGGTCGGGCTGCCACTGGCCGTAGGCGTCACGCAGGTGTTCGGGCAGGCCGACGGGCCAGCGGCCGGGCACGTCCTCGGCGCCGCCGGTGACGAGGGACTGCGCCCACCACCGGTCCCACGCCGATCCGAACGTCTCCGGCAGCTCGACGTCGTGCACGCGCGGCACCGGCGGCGTGAGCGGGGGGATGGAGTCGGCGGTGGGTGTGCTGATGCCGAGTGCGTCGCGGACGTAGAGGGCGAAGGTGTCACCCGGTCCGCTCGACACCACCCACCGCTTCCCGCCTGGGTGAAGTTCCATGTGTCACGGTACCGCCGGTTTTCACAGCGGCACCGCGTCCAGCGCCTTGTAGATGCGCTTGTCGCTGACCGTGTACCGGGTGCCGATGGTCTGGGCGAAGTACGACAGGCGCAGTTCCTCGATCATCCAGCGGATCTCGTCGAGTTCGGGTGCGGGTTCGTCGGCGGGCGTCTGGGCGCGCAGTTCCCGGTACTCGGCGTGCACCTGGTGCACCTTCTCGGTCCACTCCAGGTCGCGGCGCGGGTTCTCGGGCAGTTTCTCGATGCGCCGGGAGATGCCCTTGAGGTAGCGCACGAGGTCAGGCAGGCGGTCATATCCGGTGCGCGTGACGAATCCCTTGTACACCAGCGAGTTGAGCTGCGCGCGGATGTCGGCCACGGAGTCCGGCGCGCCTTTGAGCCCGTTGAGCTTCAGCTCGGCCTCGTGGGCGGCTTCCAGTACCTTGCGGACTTCCTGGACGACGACCCAGGTGGTGTCGTTCAACGCGGCTTGGACCTTCTTCAGTTGCGCCGCATAGGCTTTCGCGTCCCAGGCGGGTTCGCCCATGAGCCGGTCGACGGCGGCTGTGATGCAGTCCGACAGCAGTGCCGCGACGCCGCCGTGCGGGTTGCGGGTCAAGGCGAGCTTGGCGGCGTTGTCGAGGTGGCGCTGCAGGTGCTTCACGGGCGAGTTGATGCCCAGCAGCAGCAGCCTGCGCACGCCGCGGCGGTGCGCGTAGGCCTGGCGGCCGGGGGTGTCGAGGACCTTGATCGCGACGGCCGAGCTCTGGTCGACCAGTGACGGGTACGCGGTCACGGTGATGCCGGACTGTCGTTGCTCGATCGTCTTCGGGAGCGTGTCGAAGTCCCAGGTCGTGAGGCCGGTGCGTTCGAGGTGGCCGGCGGCCTGGCTGAGCGACTCGCGGACCTCGTCGCGGAGTTTTTCCTTCAGGGCCGCGATGTCCTTGCCCTCGGCGAGGGTGCGGTTGTGCTCGTCGACGACCTGGAAGGTGAGCTTGAGGTGGTCGGGGACGGCGTCGAACTGCCAGTCCTCGCGCTGGACGGAGACGCCGGTCAACGCCCTGAGCTCGCGTTCGATGCCGCCGAGGAGGCTGGTCTCGGAGGGCTTGATGCGGGCGAGGACGGCGGTGGCGACGTCGGGCACGGGGACGAAGTTGCGGCGGATCTGCTTGGGCAGCGAGCGGATGAGCGCGACGACCAGCTCGTGCCGCAGACCCGGGATCTGCCAGGAGAATGCGTCGTCGTCCAGCGTGGTGAGCGCCGGAAGCGGGAGCTGGACGGTGATGCCGTCGTTCTTGGTACCCGGTTCGAAGTGGTAGCTCAGCGGGAGAGTGAGTTCGCCCTGGCGCCACTGGTCGGGGTACTGCTCAGGGCTGACGTCGGCGCGGTCGTTGACCAGCATGTCCTTGGTGAAGGTAAGGAGGTTCTTGTCCTTCTGCTTCTTCCACCAGGAGTCGAAGTGCCGCGCTGAGACGACCTCGGGGCCGACGCGCTGGTCGTAGAACTCGAACAGCGTTTCCTCGTCGACGACGATGTCACGCCTGCGCGCCCGGTTCTCGAGTTCCTCGACTTCTTCGAGCAGGGCGCGGTTGGTGTGGAAGAACCGGTGGTGGGTGGTCCACTCCCCCTGCACCAACGCGTGGCGGATGAACAGCTCGCGTGAGAGCTCGGGGTCGATGCGGCCGTAGTTGACCTTGCGGTCGGCGACGATCGGCACCCCGTAGAGCGTCACCTTCTCCAGGGCGACGACGGAGCCGCGTTTGGTTTCCCAGTGCGGTTCGGAGTACTGGCGTTTGACGACGTGTTCGCCGAGTCGTTCTGCCCATTCGGGTTCGATCTTGGCGACGATGCGGCCCCACAGGCGGCTGGTCTCGACGAGTTCGGCGGCCATGACCCACTGCGGGGGTTTCTTGGCCAGCGCGGAGCCGGGGAAGATCGCGAACTTGGCGTTGCGGGCGCCGAGGAACTCCGTGAGGGGGCGGCGTTTCTCGTTGGGTGCCTGCTTTTTGAGGACGTCCTTGACGCCGATGTGGCTGAGCAGGCCGGAGAGCATGGCGATGTGGATGTTGCGGGGGTCGCCGGGCTGGTCGTTGAGGTGCATGCCGATCTGCTTGGCGACCTGCCGCAGCTGCAGGTAGATGTCCTGCCATTCGCGCACGCGCAGGTAGTTGAGGAACTCGCTCTTGCAGAGTTTGCGGAACTGGTTGCCGCTGAGCGCTTTCTGCTGTTCTTTGAGGTACTGCCAGAGGTTGAGGAACGTGACGAAGTCGGACTCGGGGTCGACGAACCTCGCGTGCTGCTGGGTCGCGGCCTCCTGGTGCTCCGCGGGGCGTTCGCGGGGGTCCTGGATGGACAGTGCCGCGGCGATGATCATGACCTCTTTGAGGCAGCCGGTGGTGTCGGCTTCGAGCACCATGCGGCCCAGGCGCGGGTCGACGGGCAGCTGGGCGAGCTTGCGGCCGGTCGGGGTGAGCGTCTTCTCGGCGGCGTTGATCGCGCCGAGCTCCTGCAGCAGGCCGATGCCGTCGTTGATGTTGCGAGAGTCCGGCGGGTCGATGAACGGGAACCTGGCGACGTCACCGAGGCCGATGGCGGTCATCTGCAGGATGACGCTGGCGAGGTTGGTGCGCAGGATCTCCGCGTCGGTGAACTCGGGCCGTGCCTCGAAGTCCTCTTCGGAGTACAGGCGGATGCAGATGCCTTCGCTGACGCGGCCGCAGCGGCCCTTGCGCTGGTTGGCGCTGGCCTGGCTGATCGGTTCGATCGGCAGGCGCTGGACCTTGAGGCGGTGGCTGTAGCGGGAGATGCGGGCGTTGCCGGGGTCGACGACGTACTTGATGCCCGGCACGGTGAGGCTGGTCTCGGCGACGTTGGTGGCGAGCACGATCCTGCGGCCGGTGTGGCGCTGGAAGACCCGGTGCTGCTCGCCCACCGACAGCCTGGCGTAGAGCGGGAGGATCTCGGTGTTGCGGAGGTCTTCCGACTTGAGGGCGTCGGCGGTGTCGCGGATCTCGCGTTCGCCGCTGAGGAACACGAGCACGTCGCCGGGGCCTTCGGCCTGCAGCTCGTGGACGGCGTTGATGATGCCCTGGGTCTGGTCGTCGTCCTCCTCGAGCGGCCGGTAGCGGGTCTCGACGGGGTAGGTGCGGCCGGAGACCTCGATGATCGGGGCGTTCTCGAAGTGCTGGCTGAAGCGCTGCGGGTCGATCGTGGCGGAGGTGATCACGATCTTGAGGTCCGGGCGCCGTGGCAGGAGCTGCTTGAGGTAGCCGAGCAGGAAGTCGACGTTGAGGCTGCGTTCGTGGGCCTCGTCGATGATGATCGTGTCGTAGCGGCTCAGCGTCCTGTCGGTCTGGATCTCGGCGAGCAGGATGCCGTCGGTCATGAGCTTGACGAGGGTGTCCTCGCCGGACTGGTCGGTGAAGCGGACCTTGTAGCCGATGGTGTCGCCGAGCTTGGTGCCCAGCTCCTCTGCGACGCGTTCGGCGACGGTGCGGGCGGCGATGCGGCGGGGCTGGGTGTGGCCGATCTGGCCGATGACGCCGCGGCCGAGCTCCAGGCAGATCTTGGGCAGCTGCGTGGTCTTGCCCGAGCCCGTCTCGCCGGCGACGATCACGACCTGGTGGTTCGCGATCAGCTCTTTGATGTCGTCCTTGTGCTGGCTGACCGGCAGTTCCTGCGGGTATGTGATCTTGGGAACGGACTCCCTGCGCAACGCGACCTTCAGCGCGGCCTCGTCGATCTGGGCGGCGATCTCCTCGGTGATCTTGCGGCGCGCCATGGGGTCTTTGACCTTGCGTGCGCCGTCGAGGCGCCTGGCGAGCCGGCGTTGATCACGCGGCATGAGCTCGGGCAGGCGTTTGTGCAGTTCAGCGAGCGGGGTGTCCATTTGGGCTCAAGGATAGTCAGGCTGCTCGAATCGTTCGCGCCAATAACTGTCAGACCCTGTCGCTACCGTGCGGGCATGGATGCCGGGGGATTCTGGAAGCTGGTTGATCACGCCGTCGAGAAGACGGCTGACCTGGACGAACGGCGTGCGTGGCTGTCGGGGCGGCTGGCGTTGCTGCCCGTGGGTGAGATCGCCGACTTCGCGGTGCGGCTGGACGAGCAGCGGCGGCGGGTGGACACGTGGGCACACTGGCAGGCGGCGACGTTGATCTGCGGCGGTTTGTGCGGGATGGACTCGTTCTTCTACTTCCAGGCATGGCTGATCGGTCAGGGCCGGGAGGTGTTCGAGTCGGTCGCGCTGTCACCGGACGCGCTGGCTGCTCACCCGCAGGTTCGGCGCCTGGCCGCGCTGGACGCCTGGTCCGATGACGACTGGCCGGACTGGGAGGCGCTGTACCGGGTGCCGGACGCGGCGTTCGAGGCGGTGTCCGGGGGTGAGCTGGACGACCTGCTCGACTCGCGGGGACAGGTGCGGGCGTTCGACGTGTCGCCGGGCGGCGAGGACGTGAACATGGAGGATCCGGCCGACATCGCACGCCGGATTCCACGGCTGTGGGAGTTGTTCGGAAAAGCGGTGTGATGGCCCGTCCGGCGGACTCCGAAAATTGTCGGACCTCTCCGATAGCGTTGAGGGTATGGACCTCGACGTCTTCTGGGGACTTCTCGAACAGTCGGCTTCCGTTACCTCTGACCAGCAGGAACGCCGCGAGTGGCTGACGTCGCGGCTCGCATTGCTGCCACCTGGTGACATTTGCGGGTTCGAGACTTTGCTGACCGCGTCACGCGGTCGCGTAAACACGTTCTCACACTGGCACGCGGCTTATGTTCTGTGTGACGGGTTGTGTTCCGCGGAGCGTTTCTTCGCGTTCCAGTCGTGGGTGATCGGGCTGGGTCGTTCGGTGCTGGCGTCGGTGGCGGCGTGCCCGGACGCGCTGGCTGAGGTGCCCGCGGTGCGGACGTTGCTGGCGGTGGGCGCCGAGTCGTGGCCGGACGCGGCGTGGCCGTTGTGGGAGGGGCTGGACCGCGTGGCGCACGACGCGTTCTTCGCGGCGACCGGGCGTTCGCTGGACAACGCGCTGGCGATCCTGGGGTACGTGCCGGTCACGGACGCGGGACCGTTCACGGGTCCGGTGTGGGATCTGGACTCGCCGCTGGAGGCCGCGGTGCGGTTGCCGCGGCTGTGGGAGCTGTCGGGCGGGATGGAGGAGGCGGCCTAGCCGCCGCTCTCAAAAATTGTCAGACCCTGTCGCTAGCGTGCTCGGCATGGACCTGAACTCGTTCTGGGCCCTGGTGGAGTCCTCGGCTGTGGAGGCCTCTGACCAGGACGAACGGCTGGAGTGGCTGACCGCCGCGCTGGCTGGTCTGCCGCCTGCGGAGGTGGTGGAGTTCGCGGTGCGGCTCGACGAGCTGCGGCGCCGGGTGGACACGTGGGCGCACTGGCACGCGGCCGATGTGATCTGCGGTGGGCTGTGCTCGGACGACGGGTTCTTCTACTTCCAGGCGTGGCTGGTGGGTCAGGGGCGGTCGGTGTTCGAGGCGGTCGTGGCGTCGCCGGACGCGTTGGCTGATCTGCCGCACGTCCGGCTGCTGGCCTCGCGTGGTGGCGTGCACGCGTGGGCCGATGAGGACTGGCCTGACTGGGAGGGTCTCGACTACGTGGCGGCCGAGGCGTTCGACGGTGACCTCGACGCGGTGCTGGCCTCGCGCGTGCTCGCGTCGCCGGATCCGCCGGGTGAGCAGTGGGATTTCGCGGATCCGGCGGAGATCTCCGCGCGGATTCCGCGGTTGGGCGCGTTGTTCGGGAAGGTGGCGTGATGGACGTCGGAGTCGATGTGGTGGTGTGGCGGGCTCCTGGCCCGGCGTCGTCCGCGGAGGCGGCGGCCCGCTACGCGGAGCTGCGGGCGTCGCCGCTGGCGCGTTCGAGCCGGCGGTGGCGGCGTTCGTGCGCGAGTTACGGCAGACCTCGCCTGATCCGGCGTCGCCGGTGTCGTGGGACGAGGCGCTGACCGTGGGCACCGATGCGGTGATCGTGCACGTGGTGTGGCCGGGCCGGCAGCAGGTGCTGGATCTGGTGGCGCTATTGGCTTCCCGGCACGGTCTGGTGTGTTACGAGCCGGCGCGCCAGGTGGCGATGTCCTGACGCAGCCTTGCCTTCGTGTCCTCGGGCGCGAAGGAGACGTCGACGGCGTTGGTGGCGATCCGCGCGAGCATGTCGTCGTCGAAGCCGAGTGTGTCGCGCAGCAGCCGGTACTCGTCGGTGAGCGTGGTGCCGGTGGAGGAGGGTATGTCGGTGCTGAGCGTCACGGTCAGCTCGGCGTCCATCAGCAGTGGCAGCGGATGAGAGGAGACGGACTCGACCAGTCCCAACGCGACGTTGGACGACGGACACACTTCGAGCGGTACGGCACGGTCTCGCAGCAGCTTCAGGACCTCCGGATCCTCCAGCGCCCGGAACCCGTGCCCGATCCGGTCGGCGAGCCCGACGGTCACGGCTTCGGCGACACTCGGCGCTCCGCAGCACTCCCCGGCGTGGTGCACGAGCCCGATCCCGGCGTCTCGCGCGGCACGGAACACGGCGGCGAACGGGGTGAGGGGGTAGTCCTCCGCACCGGCCATCCCGATCGCCACGACCTGTGGGTGTGCCGTCGCGAGCCGGAGCGAGGCCTCGAAACGCTCGACCGGCCGCTTGCGCGGGTGGTCCACGATCACACGGCATTCGATGCCGTGGGCGGCCTGTCCTGCGGCGAGCCCGGACAACACCGCCTCGAGCGGCATGCCTGGATCACCGAGCCGTTCGCCGTGCGCTGCCGCGGTGAACGTGACCTCGGCGTAGCGGGTCCCCTGCGCTGCTTCCTCGGCGCAGAACTCGTACGCGATCCGGTGGAAGTCCTCGGCTCGCCGCAGGCAGTCCCGCACCGCCCCGTTGTGGGCGGCGAACTGCGCGAAGCCGTCGAACGGCCCGGCGGGCGCGGCGGGCACCTCGACGCCGTGGTGGTCGGCGAGCTCGGTGAGGGTGTCGGCCCGCACCGTGCTTTCCAGGTGCACGTGCAGGTGTGCCTTGGGCAACGTCGCAAGATCGCGCATGTGGCGCGACGCTACCCAGACGCACCTGTACGCGCCCGGCATTTTCGCTTCGCCGCCCGAGTCACCCGGACGAGTGGATTCTGTCCGGATCCACGCCTGACGCCGTCTAGTAGATGTCCTGAAAACATGATCAACCGCCTCCCCGCAAGTATGCGGAGCGCGGGGGTGCGGCTGGAACGGATGTGACGAGGGCACGGCGCGTCACCGGCCGATCGCCCCTGTGCAGCTGGAGCCGCAGTGGCGCCGTCACCTCCGCCATGGCCTGCGCCAGCCCTAGACGCAGCCCGCGCCAGCCCGAACACGGGGCCATCACACCCTGGGCTCGGCGGCGGCCAGCGGGATCGCGATCGCGTTGCCCATCCGCACTCCCCCACCCCGACCCCGACATCGCCGTTGATCTCGGGTAGCTCGAGCAGCGCGGACCACCACTCCGGAATCGCCACTGCGCCAACCCGGCGTTGGACTCGGCTGCCAGCGTCGCGACCTCCCGGCCCGGTGTGACCCGTGACCGGATCTCGACCGCGAACCGGTCCTTCTCCGCGGATCGCGGCTGGTCGCCGTGTCGCCGGCGCGTCGAGCGTCACGACCGC
>NZ_VSRL01000252.1 GCF_012184385.1 Lentzea indica | reverse complement strand
GGTCGTGATACCCGTGCTACCAGGAGCTTCGCCGCGTTCAAGGCGGTCGGTCAGATCGACCTGATCTTGTGACCAGCAAGATAGGATGGAAAAGGCTCAGTACTTGCAGATGCCTTCTAGCGGCTGGGGTCGCGCACCGCGCCCGTCGACGCGTCCGTCGCCATCCGCGCGTACGCCCGCAGCGCACCCGTGACCGGACGGACGCGGTCCACCGGCTGCCACGGCCGCTCCGACGCCTCCATCTTGGCGCGGCGCTCGGCCAGCACCTCGTCGTCCACCAGCAGCTCGAGGCGCCGCTCGTGCACGTCGATCAGGATCCTGTCGCCGCTCTCGACCAGGCCGATCGTGCCGCCACCCGCCGCCTCCGGCGAGATGTGGCCGATCGACAGGCCCGACGACCCACCGGAGAAGCGGCCGTCGGTGATCAGCGCGCACTTCTTGCCGAGGCCGGCGCCCTTGAGGAACGCCGTCGGGTGCAGCATCTCCTGCATGCCGGGGCCGCCTGACGGGCCCTCGTAGCGCACGACCAGGACCTCGCCGGCCTGGATCTCCTTGTTGAGGATCGCAGAGACGGCCTGCTCCTGGGACTCGACGACGCGCGCCGGGCCCTCGAAGTGCCACAGCTCCTCGTCGATGCCGGCGGCCTTGATGATCGCGCCGCGCTCGGCCAGGTTGCCGCGCAGCACGGCCAAGCCGCCGTCACGCGTGTAGGCGTGCTCGAAGTCGCGGATGCAGCCACCGGCGGCGTCGGTGTCCAAAGAGGACCAGCGGTTCGACGTCGAGAACGCCTCGGTCGTGCGAACCCCACCCGGTGCCGCGTGGAACAGCTCAATGGCCTCGGGCGACGGCTCCGAAGCGCGGATGTCCCACCTCGCCAGCCACTCCGCGAGCGTGGGCGTGTGCACCGACGTCACGTCGTCGTTCAGCAGACCCGCGCGGTAGAGCTCGCCCAGCAGCGCGGGGATTCCGCCCGCCCGGTGCACGTCCTCCATGTGGTAGTCGGAGTTCGGCGACACCTTGGACAGGCACGGCACGCGGCGGGACAGGTCGTCGATGTCCTGCAGCGTGAAGTCGATCTCGCCCTCCTGCGCGGCGGCGAGGATGTGCAGCACCGTGTTCGTCGAGCCGCCCATGGCCATGTCGAGCGCCATCGCGTTCTCGAACGCCTTGCGGTTCGCGATCGAGCGCGGCAGCGCAGACTCGTCGTCCTCGCCGTACCAGCGCTTGCACAGCTCGACGACGACGCGGCCGGCCTCGGAGAACAGCTCGCGGCGGGCGGCGTGCGTCGCCAGCGTGGAACCGTTGCCCGGCAGCGAGAGCCCGAGGGCCTCGGTCAGGCAGTTCATCGAGTTCGCGGTGAACATGCCGGAGCAGGAGCCGCACGTCGGGCACGCGGAGCGCTCGACCTCGCTCAGGCCGTCCTCGTTGACCGCCGGGGACGCCGACGCGGAGATCGCGGTGATGAGGTCGGTCGGCGCGACGGCGACACCTTCGACGACGACGGCCTTGCCGGCCTCCATCGGCCCGCCGGACACGAACACGACGGGGATGTTGAGCCGCATCGCCGCGTTCAGCATGCCGGGGGTGATCTTGTCGCAGTTCGAGATGCAGACGATCGCGTCGGCCTGGTGCGCGTTGACCATGTACTCGACGGAGTCGGCGATGATCTCGCGGCTGGGCAGCGAGTAGAGCATGCCGCTGTGGCCCATGGCGATGCCGTCGTCGACCGCGATGGTGTGGAACTCGCGCGGCACGCCACCCGCCTCGCGCACGGCCTCGGCCACGATGTCGCCGAGGTCGCGCAGGTGCACGTGACCCGGCACGAACTGCGTGTAGGAGTTGGCGATCGCGATGATGGGCTTGCCGAAGTCGCTGTCCGTCATGCCGGTCGCGCGCCAGAGCGCGCGGGCTCCGGCTGCGTTGCGGCCGTGCGTGGTGGTGCGAGAGCGGAGCTGAGGCACTGCTCCTCCAGATTCAGTTCAAGAAAAAGCGCGCGGGACGCGGGGGTGAGGCGTCCATCAGTCTGGGAGCGGTGCCTCAAAGGTTACTTGGGCGCAGACTCGCGGAAACCAGCAGATAGGCCAGCGCGAGCGTGATCACGTGCACGACGGTGCACCACAGGCAGATCTTGCCGATGATGAGGAACTCGGCCGCGACCAGGTAAACGACCATCAGCACGCCGATGCCGATCGCACCCAGCCGCACCCACTTCAGCGCGTCGATCCGCCACGCGAACGGGAGGCAGATCACGGTGAGGAACGCGAAGAAGGCCAGTCCGAGGAACGCGACGGGGATGCCCATGAGCTCCGACTGCTCGCTCGTGGTCACGGTCTCACAGTCGACGACCGAGTCGGCCGAGCACAGCAGCGCGCTCGCGTTGAAGTGCGTGTACGTCAGGTAAGCCGAGGTCAGCAGGCCTGCGATGGACAGCAGCAGGCTCAGCAGCGGAACTCGTTTGGTCACTTCTCCGACTCTACGGATTCCTCCGCGGGTTCCTCCGCAGGCGCAGGTTCTTCCGTGACACTCGGGTCGGGCACACGCCCACCGCTGACCAACGACAACGCCGGCAGGTGCATGAACCGGACCGCGGGCAACGTCACCTCGGTGTCGTCCGTCTTCACGACCTTGAGCCAGCCCTTCTGGACCAGCCGGATCGACTTCACCTCGTCCCACTTCACGGTGGTCGTGCCGACCAGGCCGCGAGCGACGAGCTCTTCCTCGGTGACGGTCGTGCGGTTGCGCACCACCCAGTACGCGTACGCGAGCGGGAGAACGTAGAGCGCTTGCAGTCCAGGAGCGAGCCACGCCACAGGAGTCACGCAGATGGCGATCAGACCCGCTGCGAGCAGCGCCGTTGCCGGGATGCGAAAGACCAGCTTCTTCACTCGAAGGATTGTTCCACGTCCACGATCCGGGAATTCCATCTCGCAGAGTTGACGCCATCTTGCGCGAGGCGATAACGTCCGCTCCATGCAGCGCACGCTCGTTCTCGTACTTCTCAGGCGCGTCGACGCCTGAGCCGAACAGCCTGCGTCGACGCGCGACCCTCGCACGACCCACCTCCGGGTTGTCGAGGGTTTTTTCGTGTCCGGACCCCGATACCCACGAGGCAATGAGATGACCAGCGCACCATCGCGACAGGCTTCCGAGCCCACGTCGCCACGTCCAGGTCCGCGGCCCAAACCGGCCCCGCCCAGTGGCGCACCGATTCGTGTAACCGGTGCTCAGTCGCTTGTGCGATCGCTGGAGGCGGTCGGCTGCGAAGTGGTGTTCGGCATTCCCGGCGGGACGATCCTTCCCGCGTACGACCCGCTGCTGGACTCCACGAAGGTCCGGCACATCCTCGTCCGCCACGAGCAGGGCGCTGGACACGCGGCGACCGGATACGCGCAGGCCACCGGCAAGGTCGGTGTCTGCATGGCGACCTCGGGTCCGGGTGCGACGAACCTCGTCACCCCGATCGCGGACGCGAACATGGACTCCGTGCCCATCGTCGCGATCACCGGCCAGCAGTCGCGGCCGCTGATCGGCACGGACGCCTTCCAGGAGGCGGACATCTGCGGCATCACGATGCCGATCACCAAGCACAACGTGCTCGTGACCGACCCGGCGGACATCCCGCGGGCGATCGCGGAGGCGTTCCACATCGCGTCGACCGGCCGACCCGGCCCCGTCCTCGTCGACATCCCCAAGGACGTGCTGCAGGAGACCACCAGCTTCTCCTGGCCGCCCGAGATGCGCCTGCCCGGTTACCGGCCGACGACCCGGCCGCACGGCAAGCAGGTCCGCGAAGCCGCCAAGCTGATCGTCAACGCGCACAAGCCCGTGCTCTACGTCGGCGGTGGCGTGATCAAGGCGGACGCCCACGCCGAGCTGCTGCGCCTGGCCGAGGACACCGGCATCCCGGTCGTCACCACGCTGATGGCGCGCGGGGCGTTCCCCGACTCGCACCAGCAGCACCTCGGCATGCCCGGCATGCACGGCACCGTCGCGGCCGTCGCGGCGATGCAGAAGTCGGACCTGCTGATCGCATTGGGCGCGCGGTTCGATGACCGCGTCACCGGTCAGCTGAGCTCGTTCGCGCCGGACGCGCAGATCATCCACGCGGACATCGACCCGGCGGAGATCTCCAAGAACCGCCGCGCGGACGTCCCGATCGTGGGCGACTGCAAGGAGATCATCACCGAGCTGATCGACGCGGTCCGCACCGAGCGCGAGACGCTGGCCAAGCAGGTCGACTACGCGCCGTGGTGGGAAACGCTCAACTCGATCCGCGAGACCTTCCCGCTCGGCTACGACTGGCCGGACGACGGCACGCTGTCGCCGCAGTACGCCATCGAGCGCATCGGCCAGCTGTCCCCGGCGGACACGATCTACACCGCGGGCGTCGGCCAGCACCAGATGTGGGCCGCGCAGTTCGTGAAGTACGAGCACCCGCGCACGTGGATCAACTCCGGCGCTCGGCACGATGGGCTTCGCCGTTCCAGCCGCGATGGGCATCAAGGCAGGTCAGCCGGGTCGCACGGTGTGGGCCATCGACGGCGACGGCTGCTTCCAGATGACCAACCAGGAGCTCGCCACCTGCGCCATCGAGGGCCTGCCGGTGAAGATCGCCGTGATCAACAACGGCAACCTGGGCATGGTCCGCCAGTGGCAGAACCTGTTCTACGGCGAGCGGTACTCCAACACGGATCTGGGGACGCACAAGCACCGCATCCCAGACTTCAAACTTCTGGCGGAAGCTCTCGGCTGCGCGGGCCTGCGCGCCGAGTCGCGCGAGGAGGTGGACGAGGTGATCGCGAAGGCGCTGGAGATCAACGACAGGCCGGTCGTGGTCGACTTCGTCGTCGGCAAGGACGCCCAGGTGTGGCCCATGGTCGCGGCGGGCACCGGCAACTCCGAGATCATGGCCGCTCGCGGCATCCGCCCCCTGTTCGACGAGGATCTGTGATGACCAGGCACACGCTGAGCGTTTTGGTCGAGGACAAGCCCGGTGTGCTCGCGCGCGTCGCCGGTCTGTTCTCCCGCCGCGGCTTCAACATCGAGTCGCTCGCGGTCGGCCGCACCGAGTACCCCGACATCTCCCGCATGACGATCGTGGTCTCGGTCGACGAGCTGCCACTGGAGCAGGTGACCAAGCAGCTCAACAAACTCATCAACGTCATCAAGATCGTCGAACTGGAGCCGGCCGCTTCCGTTCAGCGGCAACTGGTGTTGATTAAAGTTCGTGCGGACGCGACGGTGCGGTCGCAGGTCCTCGAAACCGTTCAGCTCTTCCGCGCGAAGGTCGTCGACGTGTCGCCGGAGGCGGTCACGATCGAGGCCACCGGCACGTCCGAGAAGCTCGACGCGTTGCTGCGCATGCTGGAGCCCTACGGGCTTCGCGAGATCGTCCAGTCCGGCATGGTCGCCATCGGCCGTGGCGCTCGTTCCATCACCGCCACCGCGGTGCGATAAATCCAGAAAGTAGGGAATTACAGTGAGCGTCGAGATCTTCTACGACGACGATGCCGACCTGAGCATCATCCAGGGCCGCAAGGTGGCCGTGATCGGCTACGGCAGCCAGGGCCACGCCCACGCGCTG
This sequence comes from Lentzea indica, assembly GCF_012184385.1. Lineage (GTDB taxonomy): Bacteria > Actinomycetota > Actinomycetes > Mycobacteriales > Pseudonocardiaceae > Lentzea > Lentzea indica. Next base: position 7,239 of record NZ_VSRL01000252.1, on the reverse strand, counting down.
TCCCTGCGCGACTCGGGCGTCGAGGTCCGCATCGGCCTGCAGGAGGGCTCCAAGTCCCGCGCCAAGGCCGAGGAAGAGGGCCTTGAGGTCGGCACCCCGGCCGAGGTCTCCGCGTGGGCCGACGTGATCATGATCCTGGCGCCGGACACCGCCCAGCGCCACATCTACGCCAACGAGATCGCCGCGAACCTCAAGCAGGGCGACGCGATCTTCTTCGGCCACGGCTTCAACATCCGCTACGGCCTCATCACGGCACCGTCCGGTGTGGACGTCGCCATGGTCGCCCCGAAGGGCCCCGGCCACCTGGTCCGCCGCCAGTTCGTGGACGGCAAGGGCGTTCCCGCCCTCATCGCGGTGGAGCAGGACGCGTCGGGCAACGCCCAGGCGCTCGCCCTGTCCTACGCCAAGGGCATCGGCGGCACCCGCGCGGGCGTCATCAAGACGACGTTCAAGGAAGAGACCGAGACGGACCTCTTCGGCGAGCAGGCGGTCCTGTGCGGTGGCGCTTCCGCTCTCGTCCAGGCCGGCTTCGAGGTCCTGACCGAGGCGGGCTACGCCCCCGAGGTCGCGTACTTCGAGTGCCTCCACGAGCTCAAGCTGATCGTCGACCTCATGTACGAGGGCGGCATCGCCCGCATGCGCTACTCGATCTCCGACACGGCCGAGTACGGCGACCTGACCCGCGGCCCGCGCGTCATCACCGCCTCCGTCAAGGAGGAGATGAAGAAGATCCTGGGCGAGATCCAGGACGGCACCTTCGCCTCCGAGTGGGTCGGCGAGGACGACAACGGCCGCGCGAACTACAAGAAGCTGCAGCAGGAGGGTGAGAACCACCCGATCGAGGCGACCGGCAAGAAGCTCCGCGACATGATGTCGTGGGTCGACCGGCCGATCACCGAGACCGCCTGAGTCTTTTCTCCAGGGAGGCCCGTGGCGCGTGTGTGACGCGCCGCGGGCCTTTCCGCTTCGCGTTGTCGATCATCCGCTAGCTTCTTCAGACATGACCGACAGCGCGCCGATCTACGACGACAAAGCCCACGTGCGCGGCAACCTGGACCTCCGCAACGCGGAGTGGAAGCGCCCGCCGGAGCCGGAGCCGGAAGACGGCCACGTGGAAATCGCCTTCGTGGAGCACACCGACGGTGCCACCTACGTCGCCATGCGCAACTCCAAGGAGCTCGACCCGGTCCTGGTCTTCACCATGGCCGAGTGGGACGCTTTCGTAGCAGGCGCAAAGGACGGGGAGTTCGACGAGCCCTGGTAGGCGCGGCCGGGCGCGCGAACCTGTCGCGTGACCTCGGTCCGCGGCTCGGGTGAACGTCCGTTCCGTCGACCCGATCCCTGCGCCGACGTGCTCCGGTGGCCTCTATCAGCGCCTTGGCCGCACCGAGGTCGGCCTGGAGCTCCTCGATCGCGGACGACTGCCAGGCGGACCGCACAAGATCTGTCAGGCACCCCATTCGCGGAAACTAGCAAGGCGCAGGGCCCGTGGTCAGCTGGTTTTCCGGCCAGGAAGCCGCGGAACCGTCGTCCGCAGGGCAACCACCGCAAACCTCGTCCCACACCCCGGACACCCGGCGTGACCTGAGCCACCCGCCAAAGGCCCAGGCAAGCCCCCTGTCTATGCTCGTTAACAGTCCGGACACATTGCGGTGCCCGGTCGGCGCGGGTCAGCCGCCTCGACCACGCCCGCGCCCCACGATTCGACCGTTCCTGGGAGCGATGTCCGTGACCAACACGAGCCGACCTGTTGTCCTCATCGCCGAGAAGCTCGCACCGTCCGTTCTGGACGCTCTCGGCGACGGCGTGGAAGTGCGCCACGTAGACGGCACCGACCGCCCGGCCCTCCTCGAAGCCGTAGCGGACGCGGACGCCCTGCTCGTCAGGTCCGCCACCCAGGTCAACGCCGAGGTCTTCGCCGCCACCCGCAAGCTCAAGGTCGTGGCCCGCGCGGGTGTCGGCCTGGACAACGTCGAGGTTCCTGCGGCGACCGCGAGCGGCGTGATGGTCGTCAACGCGCCGACGTCCAACATCGTGAGCGCCGCCGAGCACGCGGTCGCCCTCCTGCTCAGCGTCGCGCGCCAGATCCCGGCCGCCCACGAGACGCTGCAGAACCACGAGTGGAAGCGCAGCAAGTTCAACGGCGTCGAGCTGAACGGCAAGACCGTCGGCGTGGTCGGCCTCGGCAAGATCGGTCAGCTGTTCGCGCAGCGCATCGCCGCGTTCGGCACCGAGCTCATCGCCTACGACCCCTACGTCTCCGCGCAAAGGGCCGCCCAGCTCGGCATCGAGCTCGTCACCCTCGAGGAGCTCCTCGAGCGCGCGGACGCCATCAGCATCCACCTGCCGAAGACCCCGGAGACCAAGGGCCTCATCGGCGCGGAGCAGCTCGCGAAGGCCAAGCGCGGCGTCATCATCGTCAACGCCGCCCGCGGTGGCCTCATCGACGAGGAAGCCCTCGCGCAGGCCGTGCGGGAGGGCCAGGTCGGCGGCGCCGGCATCGACGTCTTCAGCTCCGAGCCCACCACTGAGAACCCGCTGTTCAACGTTCCCGGCATCGTCGTCACCCCGCACCTGGGCGCGTCCACCGCCGAGGCACAGGACCGCGCGGGCACCGACGTCGCGAAGAGCGTCATCCTCGCGCTCGCCGGCGACTTCGTGCCGGACGCCGTGAACGTCCAGGGCGGCGCGGTCGGCGAAGAGGTTCGCCCGTACCTGCCGCTCGTGCAGAAGCTCGGCACCGTCCTCAGTGCACTGTCGCCGAAGGCCCCGACCAGCGTCACGGTCGAGGTCCGCGGCGAACTGTCCAATGAGGACGTCGGCGTGCTGCCGCTCGCGGCACTGCGCGGTGTCTTCTCCAGCGTCGTCGAGTCGCAGGTGACGTTCGTGAACGCCCCGCGCCTCGCGGAGGACCTGGGCGTCAACGTCGAGCTGGTCAAGGAGACCGAGAGCCCGAACCACCGCAGCCTCGTCACGGTCAGGGCCGTGCACGCGGACGGGTCGAGCCACAGCGTCTCCGGCACGGTCAGCGGCATCGCGCAGGTCGAGAAGCTGGTGAACATCAACGGCCGCAACTTCGACCTGAGGGCCGAAGGCACCGTGCTGCTGCTGGAGTACCCGGATCGTCCGGGTGTCATGGGCACGGTCGGCACGCTGCTCGGCGAGGCCGGCGTGAACATCGAGGCCGCGCAGATCAGCCAGACCGGCAGCGACGCCGTCATGGTGCTGCGGGTGGACCGCCCGGTCGACACCGCGGTGCTCGACCCGATCGGCGCGGCTGTGGGAGCGCGCACCGTGCGGAGTGTCGACTTCGGATAGTCACGACAAACCGGGAAGGGGACGGCAAAGTCCCCTTCCCGTGTCTATTGCGGTTCACAACGAACACGTAACAGGCAACTATCTGTAGACAACATTCATACTTTCGGGGCAGTCGCAGAGACACGCACAGCGATTAGGTTCCCCACGAGGTTGACCCGGTGCCGTAGAGGGCGCGGCACTGTTTACATTCGGGTCGAAGGCACACACCTCGGTTGGGGCAACGTTGTGAAGAGACGATCAAGTCTGGTGGTGTTCTCTGCCATCACCACACTGCTGATCGCACCCGCCACGGCTCAGGCGCAGAGCAATCCGCTCGCGCAGCCGGTCAAGGGTGCACACGGGTTGGACGCGAAAGCGTTGCACCTCAAGGTTTCTCCCAGGTTGAACTCCTCCGGCAAGGTCACCGCGTTCGTCGCGCTCGACCGCAAGCCGGCCGTCGACGCGTTCGACGAGAAGAAGAGCCAGGGCAAGGAAGTCGCGAAGCAGGCGGCCAAGCAGGCGAAGAACGACGTGTCGGCGGCGGTCGACCAGGTCGTCGGCCAGCTCAAGAGCGCGGACACTTCCACCAAGGAGCTCTACCGCACTTCCAACGGCGTTCCCGGCGTCGTCGTGAACGCGGACGCGCAGAAGGTTCGCGAGCTGGCCCAGCGCCAGGACGTCCTCGCGGTCTACCCGGTCGTGCCGAAGAAGCGGCAGAACTCCAACGCCGTCCAGCTCACCAGGACGCTCAACGTCTGGCAGCAGTACGGCAAGCTCGGCGACGACGTGCGGGTCGGCATCATCGACACCGGCGTGGACTACACGCACGCGAACTTCGGCGGTCCCGGCACTGTCGACGCGTTCCGCGCCGTCGACCCGCGCGCGAAGGACCCGAACTTCCCGACCGCGAAGGTCGTCGGCGGTTACGACTTCGTGGGCGAGGAGTACGACTCGGCCAGCAAGGACCCGGCGGTCAACACGCCGAAGCCCGACCCGAACCCCATCGACTGCAACGGCCACGGCTCGCACGTCGCGGGCACCACGGCCGGCTTCGGCGAGAACGCCGACGGCAGCACGTTCAAGGGCGACTACACCAAGCTCGACGCCGACAAGCTCAACGCGATGAAGATCGGCCCCGGCACCGCGCCGAAGGCCCTCGTCTACGCGCTGAAGGTCTTCGGCTGCGACGGTTCGACCAACGTCACCTCGCAGGCGCTGGACTGGTCGCTCGACCCCGACGGTGACGGCGACTTCTCAGACCACCTCGACGTGGTCAACCTGTCGCTCGGCTCCGACTACGGCGCCCCGGACGACCCCGACAGCCTGTTCGTGAAGAAGCTGTACAAGGTCGGCGTCATGCCGGTCTTCTCCGCGGGCAACGGTGGCGACCTTTACGACATCGGCGGTTCGCCCGGCAACACGCCCGAGGCGCTGACCGTCGCGTCCACGCGCGATTCCTTCGTGCTGCGTGACGGCGCCGAGGCCAACGGCCAGGCGAAGCCCGGTCAGTACAGCCAGAACTTCACCGGCTACCTCGGTTACGACAAGACCCTGCCGGTCGTGAAGCTGACCCAGGCGGGCAACCTCGACGGCTGCCAGCCGATCACCGAGGCCCTCGCCGGCAAGTTCGTGTGGCTGGAGTGGGACGACAACGACGCGACGCGCCGTTGCGGTTCGGGTGGCCGTACCAACAACGCCCAGGCGGCAGGCGCGCAGGGCGTGGTGCTTTCGTCCACTTTGAACAACTTCAACGCGGGCATCGCGGGCAACGCGACCATCCCGGTCTTCCAGTTCACCGGCGACGCCACCAACCAGGTGCGCCCGCTGCTGAACGCGGGCACGCTGACCGTTCGCATGGCAGGCGTCCTGCGCACCACGGTGCCGACGTACGATCAGTCCATTTCGGACACGCCGAGCTCGTTCACCAGCCGTGGCACGCGCGGTCAGTCGATCAAGCCGGACGTCGCCGCGCCCGGTGACACGATCTCGTCGACCGCTGTCGGTTCCGGCAACGACCGCTCGGTGATCTCCGGTACGTCGATGGCGTCCCCGCACGTCGCCGGCATCGCGGCCCTGGTGCGCCAGGCGCACCCGGACTGGACGCTGGAAGAGGTCAAGGCCTCGATCATGAACACCGCCGGCGCGGACGTGAAGGAAGCAGGCAAGACCTTCGCTCCCAACCGCGTCGGCACCGGTCGCGTGGACGGCAAGTCCGCGATCGACAACCAGGTCCTCGCCTACGTCGAGGACGACAACGGCTACGTCAGCGCGAACTTCGGCGTCGTCGAGGTCTCCAAGCCGGTCTCGAAGACCAAGACGATCAAGATCGTCAACAAGTCGACGAAGGCCGTCGAGTACAAGGTCGGCTACACGGCCGCCACGTCGATCCCCGGTGTGAGCTACGTGCTCTCGCAGGACAAGGTGAAGCTGAGCCCCCGCGGCGTCGCGCGCGTCAAGGTGACCCTGAAGATCGACGACCCGAAGGCGCTGCGCAAGACGGTGGACTCGACCGTCGTCCCGACGCAGCTCGACGTGCCGCGCCAGTTCCTCGCGGACGCCTCCGGTCGCGTGACCCTCACGCCGACCGCCGGTGCCACGGTGCCGCTGCGCCTGTCGGTCTACTCGGCGCCGAAGCCGGTGGCGGACATCAAGACCGCCTCCAGCCTCAAGTTCCGCGGCAACGACAAGCAGGCGATCCTGAACCTGACCGGCCGCGGCGTCGACCAGGGCACGGGCTCGCAGGCCTACCGCTCGCTGGTCAGCGTCCTCGAGCTGCAGGCCCAGTCGCCGAAGCTGCGCGACTGCCGCCGCAACGTCACCGAGAACTGCGCGCTCAACGACACCGCCAAGGGCGGCGACCTGCGCTACGTCGGCGCGGCCTCCACAGCCCCGCTCGCCAAGGCCCAGGGCAAGCCGGAGGAGTCGCTGCTCGCGTTCGGTGTCGCGACGTGGGGCAACTGGTACAACCTCGGCATCAACACCATCCCGTTCATCGACATCGACACGAACGGTGACGGGACCGCCGACTTCGAGACGTTCGCGACCCGCCTGACCGACACCGACCTGCTGGTCGCGTCCACGGTCGACCTCAAGACGGGTCAGACGGTCGACATCCAGGCCGTCAACGGCCTGTTCGGCGACGTGGACGCGAACGTGTCGGACACCAACGTCGTGGTCCTGCCGGTGCTGCTCACGGCACTGGGCATCGACCCGGCGAAGGACACCTCGCGCATCTCGTACGTCGCCGGCACCACCGGCTACTACGTGGCGCCGGGCAACGCGAACGGCCTGATCGACGTCATCGACCGCAACCTGTCCTTCGACCCGCTCAAGCCGGGTCTGTGGGCGCAGGGCGGCGGCGACGCGGCGCTCTCGTACCTCGCCAAGCCGGGCACCGCGCTCGTGGTGAACAAGGACGAGGCCGCCCTGAAGGCCGACAAGTCCGAGGGCCTGCTGGTGCTCAACCACCACAACGCCAACGGCGACCGCGCGTCGGTCGTCACGGTCCGGTCGAGCGGACGCGGTTCGGCCTACTAGGTCGGATGTTTGTCCTGGAGGCCCGGTTTCCGTGGGGAACCGGGCCTCCGGCGTTGTAAGCAGGGCCGTCACCCCTTGACGTGACCCCGTTCCTGCGGTCGAGTGACACTCGAAAGTGGGCAATGGGCCGTGTGGGTGTCCCGCAGTACGGGAGAGAACACCCCGAAGGGGTGTCCGGCATGCGGCGAGTGGCCGTGATGCCGGTAGCCTTTCGCGAAGGAAAGTAGTCCCACCAATTGGGGACTGACACCTGGGAGGTGTGTGGATGCGGCTCGCAGTGATCCCAGGAGACGGGATCGGGCCCGAGGTCATCGCTGAGGCCCTGAAGGTACTCGGCGAGGTCGTTCCGGCGGCCGAGATCACTCGCTACGACCTCGGCGCGGCGCGCTGGCACGCCACGGGAGA
>NZ_VSRL01000251.1 GCF_012184385.1 Lentzea indica | reverse complement strand
AGGTGGGTTTGCGCAGCGCGTACTCACGAAACACGCCGGTCTCATACGCCACCCGCGACACCTCATCGGCGGCGTCGTTGCACGCGCGCAGAGTCGACCACAACGCCGCCGCCTGCTCGGCGGTCGGCAGCAGCTTCACCTGCACGACGAGCTTCACCCGACCGACCGCACCGAACGCGTGTTCGAGACGGTTGCCGGGGTTCGGGCACGCTCACCTCCCAGCGTCCGCACCTTTCCGCGGAGCGCATTCCTCCCGGCCGTGAACGGCCGGGGTTCTGCGATGACCAGCTGAAACAAACTCTTGACACGGAAGGGTGGCGTATCCCACCTTGTGTTAACTAACTAGGTCGTACATAGGAGTACGCCGTGACCACTTCGATGGCCCGCAAGACTGCGCTGGCAGCCTGGATCGGCAGCGCCCTCGAGTACTACGACTTCTTCATCTACGGCACAGCCGCCGCACTGGTCTTCAACAAGGTCTTCTTCCCCGCGGCCGATCCGGCGACGGGGACCCTGCTCGCACTCGCCACGTTCGGCGTGGGCTATCTCGCGAGGCCGTTGGGCGCGTTCGTGCTGGGACACGTCGGCGATCGCTTCGGCCGCAAGAAGGTTCTTGTCTTCACACTGCTGCTGATGGGCGTGGCGACCTTCGCCGTCGGCTGCCTGCCCACCTACGCCACAGCCGGCGTCCTCGCACCGGTCCTGCTCGTTGTTCTCCGCCTGCTGCAAGGACTTTCCGCGTCTGGCGAGCAGGCGGGCGCGAACTCGATGTCACTGGAGCACGCCCCGGAACACCGCCGGGCGTACTTCACCAGCTTCACCCTCAGCGGCACGCAGGCAGGGCAGATCCTCGCCACGGCGATCTTCCTGCCCGTGGCCGCACTCCCCCAGGAGGACCTGCTGACGTGGGGCTGGCGAGTGCCGTTCTGGTGCAGTGCGATCGTCGTGGTCGTCGGCCTCGTCATTCGCCGCAAGATCGACGAGACCGCGGAGTTCAAGCGCACCAAGGTGGCCAAACTGCCTGTCGCGACGTTGTTCCGGACGCACTGGGCCGACGTCCTGAGGGTCGTCGTCGCGGCCACCATCGCCTCGGTCAGCACGATCTTCACCGTCTACGCCCTGAGCTACGCGGTGAACACGATCGGACTGGCACGCACTTCCATGCTGTGGGTCGGAGTCCTCGCCAACGTCGTCGCCCTGGCCGCGATCCCGTTGCTGGCAAGGCTTTCCGACAAGATCGGCCGCAAACCCGTGTTCCTCGCCGGCTGCGGGGCATGTGCGATCCTGATCTTCCCGTACCTGTGGTCGATCTCCATCGGCGCGTACGGCCTGGTGTTCGCCCTCGGCATCCTGCTGTTCGGCGTTGCCTACTCCGCGATCAACGGCATTTGGCCGTCGCTGTACGGCGAGATGTTCAGCACCGAAGTCAGGCTTTCCGGCATGGCGATCGGCACGCAGATCGGGTTCGCCATCGCGGGCCTCGCCCCGAGCGTGGTGTCGGCGATCGGCTCCGGCCGCGACGGCTGGTTCGGTGTCGCGATCTTCACCGCGGCGGTGTGCGCGCTGAGCGCGGGGGCGATCGCCACAGGGCGAGAGACGTTCACGCGTCCGACGGCGGAGCTCGGGCGTCTGGCGCAGGAGACACGTGTCCCTGCTGCGGCTCGTACCTGAAACAGGACCTGTCCATCAGGCGGGCTTCAGGGGCACGTCCTTCACCGCCAGCGCGTTCGGGCCGCCGGGCTCACCGACCCCGAACACGACGGTGAACGTGACCGTCACGGACGTCGCCGACGGCTCGAGCGGCTCACCGAAGACGACCGTGCCGGTCCTGGACTGGTCAGGCGGAACGTCCGTGTTCCACTTGCTGCGGAACGGTTCTCCTTCCGCGGTGACGGTCCCGCTGGTCAGTTGCGAGTACCCGAACACCGGCAGGTTCACCGTCCGCTCGTAGCCGTTCGTCACCGTCATCGTGACCTTGGTGAAGTGAGAGGTCACCTCGACGCGGTCCACGGACAGGGTCAGCCGGCCCGCGGTCACCGACCGCGGCTCGGCCAGCCTGTTCACACCGGTCTCGTTGCCGGTGACCCAGCCGTAGGCATATCGGCGCCCGGTACCAGCACGGCAACGATGACGAGGCAGACCGCGAACCCGATGAGGGCCGCACGCCCTTTCGACGGACCGGACGTGCGTTGGCGAGTCCCGGGAGGAGGCGGCGACTGCCCGGCACTCATGGCGGCGAGCACGGACAGCACGATCGTGAGCAGGCCGACCGCCGCCCAGAGCACCACGTTGTCGGGCACGGAGGTCGCGAAGTTCACCGCGACCGCGACCGCGGTTCCCACGACCGGGGTCAGCACCGCGACCACGGTCGATCTGAGTGCCGGATTCCCGCCAGCCATGCCCGAACACGGTAGTTGCAGTCCAAACAGCTGCAAATGCACCAACTGGTTGGTTCACGACATGCCCGCTCGCCTGGACCGCACCACTACGCGACAACTACGCCCTCACGCCGCCTGAGGTAGTGCCCCGCCACGGTGACGGTGGCGGCCAGGAACACGACCTGCATCAGCGTGCGCGGTACCAGTTGGTCGTCCCACGGCACCGGGCCGCTGAGCGCCTTGTGCACGTTCGCCGGGAACATCACCACCAGCATCGCGGTCAGTCCCAGCGCCGACCAGCCCGCGGTCCGCGACCACAGCAGTGCCGCCGCGCCGAGCAGTTCCAGCACACCGGTCGCGGTGACCAGCAGGCCCGGTGCCGGCAGGAGCGGCGGCACCATCGCGATCAGCTCCTCGCGCAGGCCGATGAAGTGCGCTCCCCCGGTCAGCACGAACATCACCGCGAGCCCGCCGCGCAACGCGACCGGTAGCGGCTTCAAGCGTCGTATCCCCAGCGCCCCTGCGAGCAGCAACAGCGACGTGACAACGACCAACGCGATCAGCGGAACCATCTCCGCACCCCCTGACTTGTCACCGACAAGATTGCAGGGTGTCATTACATCTTGTCAACGGTAAGATGGGCTGGTGCCTCCCTACCACCACGGCGACCTGCGCCGCGCCGTCCTCGCTGCCGCCGTGGACGCGATCACCGAGCACGGGCCCGCCGGGGTCAGCCTCCGCGACCTGGCGCGCCGGGTCGGTGTCTCGCACGCGGGGCCCGTCCACCACTTCAAGGACAAGGCCGGCCTGCTCACGGCGCTGGCCGCCGAGGGCTTCGCGCTCCTGGCCGACGCGCTCAACGCCACCCGCGAGCAGACGAACTCGTTCGTCGAGCTGGGCGTGGCCTACGTGCGGTTCGCCGTGCGGCATCGCGCGCACTTCGAGGTGATGTTCCGGCCGGACCTGCACCACACCGACGACCCGGCGCTGACCGAGGCGAGGGAACGGGCCGGCGCGGCGCTGGCGGGCGGGGTCGAGGCGCTCGGCGAGCAGCGGACCGGAGATCGGCGGACGGCGGGTGTAGCGGCGTGGTCGATCGTGCACGGGTTCGCGACCTTGTGGAACACCGGGAACCTGGCCCCAGGTGATGATCCGGAGGAGCTGGCACACCGGGTGGCGGCGATGTTGTTCGGCGACGACCAGCCGGTCTTGCGAGCGTCGCCCGAGCTTCAACAAACCTGACAGGTCAGGCAAAGCAGCCGCACAGGTCACCTGTCAGCGCCATGTCAGCGCCGACTCCTACTTTGTCGACGCGGGTCGCACCCGCCGACCATGAAACTGGGAGTCCGATGATTCGCTTGGCCAGAACGGTTCTCGTTGGTGTCGCGGGCGTCGCGCTCGCCGCCGCGATCACCCCGCCCGCCGCCGCGGCGACCTACTACAACCTGGTGAACCACAAGAGCGGCAAGTGCATGTCCGTCGCGGGCGGTGGTAGCACCGCCAATGGCGCCAAGATCGTGCAGTGGACGTGCAACGACAAGGGCGAGCAGCTCTGGTATCGGGTCGGCGACCAGCTCAAGAACCGCAAGAGCGGCAAGTGTCTTTCGGTGTCCGGCGGCGGCAGCTCCGACAACGGCGCCGAGCTCGTCCAGTGGAGCTGCAACGGCGCGTTCGAGCAGAAGTGGAACCCGTCGGACGGCCTGCTGATCAACCACAAGAACGGCAAGGTCGCGTCGGTTGCCGGCGGTGGCAGCACCGCCAACGGGGCCAAGATCGTGCAGTGGACCGCGACCGGCCGTGCGGAGCAGGGCTGGACGTTCGACGCCCGCGTCATCGACGCCTGATCTCCCGACGATTCGGGGCTTTCGTCAGGCTCTTCTCAAGGTCAAGAGGATCGCCGTCGGTTCGCCATCGCAGAGTGTCCACTTGGGACAGAAGTGGAGAACCACGAACAGATCGACGGAAGGTTCTTCAACCCTGTCCGTCAGAACGAGGCAATCCCAGAGAGGGATCACATGAGATCAACGCTCATCGCGGTGGCGGTGGCCGTCGGATTGGTGACCACCACTACAACGGCCACAGCCGCCGTGAATCCGGAGCCACCGGCGGTCATCGAGACATCGACCGATGAGTACCAGCACTTTTTCGTTCACAACGGAAAGGTGATCCAGCGAGCCAAGTCGAGCACGGGTGCCTATCGCGACACCGTGGTGGCGGGATCGACCGCTTTCGCGCAACTGCCGGTGGCCGTCGTCAGCCACCCCAGCGGTCGCGTATCACTCGCCGCAGTCAAAAGCGGCCGGGTTTACTTCACCAGCAAGGAATCCGCCGCTGGCCCTTGGAAGGCGTTCCAGGTGCTGGGCGGGGACATGCCCTCAGGCGTCACCATGGTCTCGTACAACCAGAACGACGCCGTCGGGATCTACGGAGTGTCCGGGGGACAACTGTGGTACCGCGGGCAGGTCACCTTCGGCGGCGAGTTCTCCCCGTGGGAGAACCTCGGTGGCAGCGAACTGAGCGGCCGTCCGACGCTCACTCGCGCGAACGCGATCATCCGAGGCGCCCAGCTGACGGTACGCCAGGGCGTCGGCGCGGCCGTGTACCAGCACTACGCGGACAACACGCCGAACAACAGGTTCATCAACCGGGGCGGCTCGATCGCGGGCAACCACCTGGTGAGTGCGCGGGATCCGCGGCGGGGCACCCGGCTGTTCGCCACGACCCCGGACGGCCAGGTCATGACCAACGGCTTCGGGAACCTCGAGTGGGCTTCCCTGAACAACCCGAAGACCAACCTGCCGCCGGCCGCCGCGTTCGACGAAGTACGGGAAGGCTCGGACGTCGTGATCCGTGCCGCTGACGGGTACCTGTACCGCAGCAGGCAGGTCGGCTCGACCGACGAGTTCTCGCCCTGGGTGCGGGTCGGCGAGACTCGCTACGGCAGCGGCGCCACGATCGGAAAGTTCTGGAACGGGACTGCGGGAATCTTCTTCACGGACCAGCTCGGTGCGACTCATCTGTGTGGCCTCGACGCGCTGGGCAATGACACGGGCTGTCGAAAGCTGAGCTGACGTGGGCGCGGCGCAACCTTGACCGAGGTCGGCACGAACACGAGAGCCGGGACGGGGTTCGCAACCCGTCCCGGCTCTCGCACATCAAGCTGTCCCCAGGCGACGTCCCGTCAACACGGCCCTTCACGGTCCGAAGTGGACATATGGTGCCCACACGAGCGGCTCGTCGGCAGCGGATCGCCGCAGCTCCTCGATCGACTCGTGCAGAGCCTGTGCCGCGCCGGCAGACCGAGGCCTCCCGGTCGTGCTCAGCCGACGGTAGAACCCGTCCGTCACGCCAGGAGCCTCGAAGTCCTCGATGCTCCACAGCGTCGCGACGACGTGCGGGTAGCCCAGCAGCTGGGTGGTCGCCGCCAGATGCAGTGCCTCGTCGACGAGCCGGGTGGTGCCGGTCGCCGTGTTGCAGGCCGACAGGAACGCGAGCTCCACACCGGTTGGCGACACCGCGCTGAGATCGGACATGGTGACCGGACCGTCCCAGACGTGGAACGCGCTCTGCGCCGGGTCGTCGTTGTCCTGCTCGCCGTGACATGCCCAATGCACCCATGAGCAGCTGCCGAGCGAAACGAGGACCTCCTCGCGGGTCGCGTCCTCGCCGACCAGCTGCCTGCCGTTCGGGAAGTGGTGTCTGAGGTGGGTCAGCTCCCTGCGCACAGCGGGCAACGAGGTCATTCCGGGGGTCTCGGGCAACCCGACGGCGAGCTGACGGGCAGGTTCGTCGCGGAAGTCGCGTTCCGCGGCCCGGCAGCGGAGCAAGGCGCTCAGCGTCGGGGTGTAGGACGACACCGCTCTGGCCGACACGGTCACGTCGGCGGCGCCGTCCTCTCCGTAGCGACCGGCGGCGTGCAGCGGCAGCACCGCCATCGATCCGGTGGCACACCACCAGATCCTCGGATTTTCGGCCAGTGCCCTGGCGACCGACGGATGGTCGAGGACATGACTGACCGTGCTCGTCCACAACCACGTGAGGATCTTCAACAACAACGGGTTGCGGTCTTCAGGAGGCACGACCACGTCGGGACGGCGGCCGAGGATCGCGAAGAGAAGGTCGGCGTGTTCCGCCGCTGCCACCGCGGTGAGGTCGTCCAGCGCGATGGCCTCGGCGTGGTCCGCCGAGGCTTGGACGACGAGCGCATGGCAGCCCAGGACACTCACGTTCACGATGACGGCAGGCCCGGTCGCCGCCGAGCGCAGGCGCGAGTACGGCACGGGCTCGCCGAAGTGCTCGAAGCCGTCGATCTGCCGCACCTGACGGACGGCCTCGTCCCACTTCCTCGCGAGCTGCCAGCGGTCGACGGTCGCCCGGCTGTCCCCCGGGGTGTTGATCTCCTCGCGGACGGACTCCAGTGTCCGGGCGAGCTCGGGTGCGATTGCCGCCACAGCGCTGAGGTCCGACCGGAAGCGCAGCGCCTGGTTCCACAGCACGGACCGGCCCTGTTCGAGCAGCTCCACCGCCTCGTCCGGGCGTCCGGCCAGCACCGCTGCCGCCGCGCGTCGGCGGCCAGTCCGCGGTAGCGCATCAGTTGCCGTGTGCGGGTTTCCGCGTCCAGGCCGTGCCAGGTCACGAGCGGAAGCAGGCCGACGGCGACGGCCAGTCCGAGTGCCGTCTGCTCGACGTCTCCCAGCCGGTGCGCGAGCGCGGCCCAGCCCCTGGCCGCGTCCACCCGCACCCTGGGCTCCGCGACCAGAAGACCGGCCGCCTCACGGAAGACTTCCAGCGCCTCGTGTGGAGCGGGCCGGTCGCCGAGGAGCAGGGCGTCGCCGAGCGCCCTGAGCACGACTGCCAGGCGGGCAGTTCCTTGCAGAGATGCTCTCGCCTGCTGGAACGCGTCGATGGCATCGGACAGGTCGCTTTGCAGGCCAACGCGTTCGTACCGGTCGCGCAGCGCGTTGCCGAGGTTCGCCAGCACGGATGCCCGAACCGGCTCGTCGGGATGCCTGCCGAAGCAGTCGAGCGCCTGGCGAAAAGCTCCGATCGCCTCGGAGAGGTCGTTGCCGTCCTCTGTCACGGCGAACCGCTTGCGCATGGCGATGCCGAGGTTCACCAGCGAGCTCGCACGAGTCGGATCGCCGGCTCCGGTGGCGGTCACGGCCTCTCTGCTGAGCCGAATCGACTCCTCCAGGTCCGCGCGGTCGCTTCTCACCTCGTAGATCCGCATCAACACGTTGCCGAGGTTGTGCGCGGCGCCGGCGAACAGGGGGTGGCCACGCGAGAACCCGGCCAGCGCGGCTTTGTGCGCACCGACCGCCGCTTCCAGGTCGACGAGCTGGTCGCTCCACTCGTGTCGCGCCTGGTACGCGTTGCCCAGCGCTGACTGGGCACCCGCACTCGCCGGACTCAGCCGCACCGCGCGCCGACCGGCCTCGACCGCGGCGTCGAGGTCATCCGGCGCGCTGGTGCGTTCGAAGCGGGTTCGCAGGCTCTGACAGAGGTTCGTGACCGCGACGACCAGGTCAGGATGTCCTGGAGCAAGCAGGTTCTCGGCTCGCCGCGCGGACTCGACGGCTTCGTCGAGGATCCCGGTGTCGTCGTCGATCTCCGCCAGCTCACACAGCACCACCGACAGGTTGGACAGTGCATAACCGCGTTGGTGTGGACCTGACGAACGATCGGCGGCGGTGCGGAGATCGTGCACGGCGGCACGAAGATCCGCGCGATCACCGGTCACGAGGAACCGTTGCCGGAAGGCGAGAGCGAGGTTGATCCGCGCGATCGGGCCGACCTGCTCGGGTACCGACTCCAGCAGGCGGATCGCCTCGTCGAGGTCGGTCTCGACACCCCCGTGCTGATGTCGGTGGTACAGCGCGACACCGAGATCCGACCGGACCCTCGCATGGTCGGCGCTCCGCTCGTCGAGCAACGTCAGCTGCTCGCGGTAGAGACCGATGGTGCGGTGCAGGTCCTCGCGTCGCTCATCGTGCTGGAAGCGCTCGTGGAGCGCACCGGCCAGCGCGCCCAGCGCGTGCAGGCGAGCCGGATGTCCAGGCAGTGCGGCGTCGAACGCGATCTCGGCGACGTCCACGATCGCGTCGAGGTCGTCGGGCCGAGGATCCTGGTCCCGGCGCATGTTCAGCGCGAGAACGAGGTTCGCCGCGACACCGGCCCGTTCCGGGTCCTGCGGGTCGTAGCGGTCCAGCGCCCGCTCCAGCAGGCCGATGGCCTCCTCGAGATCGGTTCGCGTCTCCCTCCGCAGCAGCTTCGCACCGAGATTGGCGAGGTGGCGGGGCCGGTCTCCACTGGCCGCGATCCGCGACGACGCGATCGCCCGGTCGAGGTCCTCCTGCCGACCATCCGCCTCGTAGCGCACCATCAGTGCGTTGGCGAGGCTTGTGTGGACGGACAGGTGGTGGGGGTGCCCCGGTGAGGTGGCCTCGACCGCCTTGCTCGACAACGCGATCGCGGCGTCCAGATCAGTGCCGTCGTGCGTGTTCTCGAAGCGCACGCGGTAGGTGTTGGCGAGGTTTGCGAGCCAGGCGGTCACACCGTGGTCCCCGGCGGGGCCCTCGTCAACGGCCCGTTTCCCGGCTGCCACCGCCTCATCGAGGTCCTCCAGACGCCGATGGCGCAGGTACCGGTGCCGCAACGAGACCCCCAGCTTGGAGAACAGCTCGGCGACCAGCGCAGGGTCCTCATCGGCGCCGGGCACCGCGGCACGCAGGGTCTCCACCGCCGCGTCGAGCACCGCTCCCCTGCCAGTCGCCTTGTACTCGTCGAGGAGCGCGCCTCCCCGTACCAGTGCCTCTGCGAAGGCGATGTCCGCGGACGGACGTGCCACGTGCGCCTGCAGACGGCCGTCGAGGAGCTGGTTCGCTTCCTCCACCAACGCGTGCTCACCGGTCACCCGGTACTTCGCGAACAGCGCCATGCCGAGTGCCTCAGCCGTGTCGTCGGTGCGACCGAGGGACTCGTGTGCCTTGCGCAGCAACGAAATGGCGCGATCGAGATCGTCGGGACCGGCGAGATCCTCGTGCTTGGTCGCGAGGAGCACCAGACACCTGCCGAGCGCGAGCACGGTCTGCGGGGCGGGTTCGGGAGGCGCGGACAACGCTCTGTCCAGCCACCGCACGGCTTCCTGGAGATCTTCCGGTGCTCCGATCATCGGGTACCTGGCGAGGTACGCCTGCCCGATCGCGTTCCGCCGCGGAGCCTCGTTGCCGGACGAGGTGGGCTGGTCCTCGACGGCGTGGAGGTGTCTCAGCGCGAGGTCGAGATCAGCGGGGTTGTTGTCGAGGCGCGCCCGCACGACGAGCGCCAGTCCGAGGTTGCACATGGCGGCACTGACGGCGTGCTGGTCTCCGTGTGTCACGGCGAGCGACACCGCTTCGTTCGCCATGTCCACCGCGGCGTCCAGCTGTGCCCGGTCTCCCGTCATCTCGACGAGCTGCCTGCGCACGTCGGCCAGGCTGCCCAGGGCGCGCATCCTGACCTCTGAGCCCGGCGGTGCGAGGTCAACCGCGTTGGACAACGTCGTGGCCGCGTCTCGCATGTCGTCCGGCCGCAGGGTGAGCTCGGCTCGGATCGTCAGCGCCACACCGAGATGCACCAGAACTTCGGGATCCTGCTGAGGCAACACCCGCACGGCCTGCTCCAGCAGACCGACCGCGTGGTCCGCGTCCGCCGGGTCACGCAGCCGGCGCGTGCGTTGCGACACCGCGTTTCCCAGTGCCAGCAACACCTGATGACGTTCGCCCGGCTCCGTCACCTGCTGTGCGGCCTCCGCGATCAGGCGGATGGCAGGCAGGTCGTCGTCGATCGCACCGCGGCGGAACCGCTCCAGTTCGGCACTTCCCAGCGTCCCGACCAGGTAGGGCCGGGACGGGTCGCCCGGCAAGGCGCTCGCCAGCGCCGCTCTGGCAGCCTCCGCGGCCGTCTCCAGCGCTGCCACCGACTCCCGGTCCACCCCGGCCCTGAGCAGAAAGCGGCACAGGGTGCGGGTTCTCCCCGTGTGTTGCGGACTGCCCAGCGGTGTCGCCGCGACCACCGCCTGCAGCGTCTCGATGGCGGCGTCGAGGTCCTCGGGCTCTCCATGGCGTTCGTACCGCTGTCCGAGCAGCTTGCCGATCATCGCCTGGGCCATGACGGCTGCCTGCACGGGAACGCTGATCGTCGACAGCACCGCCACGGCTTTCTCGGCGTCCGCGTTCTGGTCTCGCCATTCCCACCGCAGCGCGTAGGCACGACCGGTCGGCATCGCCAGCGTCGCCTCACCGGCTTCGTAGATCGTGCTCAGCCACGCGATCGCCTGGTCCAGAACGTCCCGGTCCCCTGTTTGTTCCGCGGCGACGAGGAGCCGGACGCCTTCCGGCAGGTCAGTGGGAATCGAGCGCACGGTCCGTCCTCCGTCGGCGTTGCACGAGCAGGGCGATGGCGGTGGCGGCCAGGAAGGTGCCGGCGGTGATCACGGCCGTGGTCGTCGCCGGCATCGCCGAACTTCGCACCAACACGGTGATCCACGTCGTCACGCCCCAGGCGGCGACCGCGACGGTGAGGCCGAACGACATCGAGACCGCTCGCGGCAGCCATCGGCCGGATCTGCCTGCCATGGCGACCTGCAGCGCCACCAGTGCCGACCACAGCGCGAACGCCCCGAGCAAGCAGATCACGGCAGGCATCACCGGGCGGGGTAGCGCGACGCTGTACTGGAACGACTGCACGGCAGCCAGGATCATCAGCACCGCACCGACGGCCGCGGCCTGCAGGAGAGCGAACCGCTGGGCGCGTGCGCTGCGGGCTTCCGAGGCTCTGGAGGTGTGGCGCGCGACCGCGGGCGCCACGATCGCGGCCACGTCACGGGCGGTGTCGCGGCTGATCTCGACGTAGGTGATGTCGTTGTCCAGGCGCGCGGCCAGCCAGGTGGCGACCTCGCGGTCGTCGCTGAACAGGCCGGGCCTGCCCTCGGTGGTGATCTCGGGGGCGGTGGCGGCGAGGTTCGCGGTCGCCACCTGGACGGTTCGGGACATCGTGCGCAGCGCGCCCAGCACCTCGGTCGCGGCCGCCACGTCCTGTTCCAGGAGAACGCAGTCGCGCAGCACGTCGTCGACCGCGGAGCCCGCGGTGTCGAGCCGGCGCAACGTCGCCCGCAGCTCGGAGGTGGCGTCCCGCATGGCTTCGCGCCGCGCCTTGACGTCGGTTCGGCCGCGCAGCACGCGGAGCTCGTAGCGCACGACGGCCGCGTGCAGGAGGTAGTTGGCCAGAGGTGGCAATGCGGCGCCGCCGTCCGACCACGTCCATGCGCTCAGCTCGGCGTCGTGACCGTCCGGTGCGAGCACCACCAGACGGCGCTCGAGCCGGTCGTCTCCTGAAGTCGGCTCCCACACGCCGAGGCCGGTGGACGTGACCGTGCCTCTGCGCTCCCACCTGCCCGTCCAGTCACCCGGCACTGCCTCCCGCACGGCCGCCGGTGCCTCGACGCCGATCTCCGGTGCCCCCGCCGCGAACGACAGCAGGCCCACGTAGACGCGAACAACGCCGATCACACCGGGCGGTGGTTCGCCTGCTACGCGGGTCCACGTCTCGTCCAGCTCGCGCCAGCAAGGAGCGGAAGACCTCGGCGGTGCCAGCACGACGCTCAGGCAGACCAGGTCGCGAACGCGGCGCACCACTGCTTGATGAACACCGTCACCGGGCCGGCTGCGAGCGGCGAGCAATCCCGGAGAGCTGGAATCAACGGGAATTTCAGTTCCGGCCAGTCCTGGAACTCCCGCGGTCATTCCCCACTCATTGCCGCATTTCTCCCACACCTGCCGCAGGTAGGCCTGGGCTTGCTGAGCCAGAGGCCCCTCGGCGGGGACCGCGATGTGTGCGACGAACTCAGCCCCGCTGAGCGTTGGACTCACGCGGCCCGCTCCATTCCTCCGCTCCGAGGGTGTGCACGAGGTCGGAGATCTGGTCCCGAACGCCGTCCGGCGGACCCGAGAGCTCCAGGTCAGCGCCGATCGGGATGGCGCGGGAACCGAGCCGCCGCAGCTTCTTGGCCGCTCCTCGCCAGGCGCCGGAGTCCTTCGCGGTCCACGCGGCGGACAGGTCGGCGACCGCGGCCGAGACCGAGTGCCAGCCCTCTCCCGACAAAGTCAGTCCCAATACATCCGACAACAGGTTCGCGACAATCTGCCGATCGGGTACTTCACTCTCCCGGAAAGAATCGTCCACCTTCAGAACACTACTGCGATCGCCGGCGGGCGACGGGGAAATCCACCCGAAACAGCGACTGACCACGGTGAGGCAAGCGTCGGGAAAGCGCCAGGCAAGCGCCGAACCACATCCTTCTCGTGTCGATAGCACTCACGATCAACAGAGGGGGAACGATGAGGACTTCCGTCCAGAAGGCCGCGTTCGCGCTGCCGCTCGTCGCGGCAGCTCTGCTCGGCGTCGGCGGGGCGGCCGTGGCGGCG
>NZ_VSRL01000250.1 GCF_012184385.1 Lentzea indica | reverse complement strand
GTCGAGCGTCGCCCGTGCCGCCACCACGGCGAGTGCCAGCGGCAGGCCCGCGCACGACCGGAGCAGGTCCGCCACCGCATCGGGTTCTGCGCGGATCCTGGGCTCGGCGAGGTGTCCGATGAGCAGGTCGCGTGCCTCGCTGTTGCTCAGGACGTCCAGGGCGAGCGTCGGAACTCCGTGCGATGCGGTGAGCCCGGTGAGCCGGTGTCTGCTGGTGATGAGCACGGTGCAGGTGCTGCTGCCGGGCAGCAACGGCAGCACATGTGCCGTGTCACCGGCGTTGTCCAGCACCACCAGCATGCGCTTGCCCGCTACGAGGCTGCGATACAGCGCGACTTGTCCGTCCAGGTCCGCGGACACGGACGCCGCCGGCACCCCGAGCGCGTCCAGGAACCCGCGTACCACCACCGCGGGCGGCACCGGAGGTCCCGCCGGATCGAACCCGCGAAGATCGGCGTGCAGTTGCCCGTCCGGGAACAGGTCGACGGCCCGGTGCGCCCAGTGCAGGGCCAGCGTCGTCTTGCCGGTGCCCGCCGCACCCACGATCGCCAGCACCGGAGACTCGTCCGCACCGGACGCCAGCGCCTTGTCCATCCTCGCGAGCTCGTTGGCACGGCCGACGAACAACCGCGGCGCGGCGGGCAGCTGCCGAGGTGTCGGCGTGCCGGAGCGCGGAATCGCCGGCGCCACCGGCTCGCCGATCAGCACGTGCTGGTGCAGTTCCCGCAGCTGCGGACCAGGATCGGCCCCGAGTTCGTCGGCCAGCCGGCGCCGGACGACCTCGTAGTGCTCCAGGGCGTCGGCCAGCCGGCCACACCGGTACAGCGCCAGAACGCGCTGCCCTGCCAACCGTTCGTCCAACGGGTTCTCGTCGGCCAGCATCGACAGTTCGGCCACCAGGGCGTCGTGGTGGCCGAGGCGCAGCAGGACGTCGTTGCGGTGCAACAGGGCCGACCACCGCTCCTGCTCCAGCGTGCGGCGCACGGCGTCGGCCCACGGCCCTTCGACCCCTCCCAGCGCGCGGCCGTGCCACAGCCCGAGCGCCTGCTCCACCATCGCCAGCGCCTGCGAGTCGTCCTCGGTGTGCGACCGCCGGACCAGCGACCGGAACCGGTGCACGTCCACCGCGCTCTCATCGACGGGCAACAGGTATCCGGCCGGCGTCCGATCGATCACCACGCCCGGCAGACCGGCGAAGGCCTGGCGCAACCGGTACAGGTACCCGTACAGCGTGTTGCGCGCCTGCCGTGGCGGCCGCTCGCCCCACACCCGCTCGGCCAGCAGGTCCAGCGGAAGCGGGCGATTGGGCTCGACAAGCAGCGCGGCCAGCACGCAACGCGGACGAGCATGTCCCAGGTCGATCGGCACGCCGGCCACCTTCACCTGGACCTCGCCGAGCAGATCGAACGTCACCGACACCGCAACCCCCGCTCCCCCACCGGTACCGGACTACCGGCTCACGTGCACCCGGACAAGACCGATCCCAGAAATTCCTCAGATCGGCAGCGGACAATGCGCCGCCCGCACGACGCCGGAGGTGCGCGAGGACGCGTACAAGATCGATCCCACATTTCCGCGAGATCGACCGCCCAGGCTGTGCACACAGGCACTTCGAGCGAAGGGGGAACACGATGTCGAAGACCGAGGGCAGGGTCGCCGTCGCGGTGGCCGCACTGGCGGCGGCGGTGCTCATGCCCGCGACCGCGCAAGCGATCGGCAAGGGCACCTGCACCACGCTGTACGGCACGAGCGGCGGATCCGCCTACGTCTGCGGGAACTACTGGCGTTCTGGAAGCCTCTACGACGGTAGCTACGAGATCCGCCGGTCCAACCTCTACGTCCAGTTCCAGGCCGACAAGGGCCCGTGGATCACCATCCGCGGCAAGGGCTACATCGGCAGGGGTGGGTTCTCCAGCCTCAAGACCTTCTACCTGCGGGCCTGCACGTACGACGGCAGCGCCTGCAGCGGACCGTGGTGACGCGCTACCTCAAGATCAATCCACGGTCGTCTTCTGCATTGAGAACGCACGGGTTCGACGGCTCGCTCCGTCGGCGACGCGGGTTGAGGCGGCGAAGCCTCTCACCGGCCGTCGTGGTCCCGAGTCCTCGTCCGATTCCGGATTCACACCGGTTTTCCTGCACAACGGCTCATCACACCGGCGACCACCGCAGCTGACTGTCGCAGCGTGAGCTGCGGCAACCGGATGACAGGGGGAACACATGCGAAAGCTCATGGTCGGAGTCTCCACCACCGCGGCTTTGCTCCTCGGAGTGACGGCCACACCCGCCCAGGCGGCGGAGAATCCGCTGACCACCACCGGCGCCAGAGGGTTCGTGAACAGCTACAACAAGCGGGTCGAGGCCTGCGACACCAGGGCGGACGGCCGGCGGGCCATGGCACGGGCTGTGAACGTGACCCAGGGGATCCTCGTGGGCTGGGCGGAGGACAAGAACGGCGCAAACGGCTGCACCCCGCAAAGCGGCACGGGACAAGGTGCGGCAGTCGACCCGTTCTGGCACACGCCGCGCCGCGGCGACGTGATCCGCCTCGAGGTGTGGATCCAGGACGGCGCAGGCGGGGCGCAGGAGAATCTCAGGCGGACCGAGTTCACCTACTGAACCGCACCATCCAGTGGCCGGACCGGGCACCACGGTCCGGCCACTGGTCGGAGCATGACACCGCGGGACCCGACTGGGGAACCACTTGCCCTGACAGCGGTTTCCGCTCCATGTCCGCCGACCTCGGCCAGCATGTCCACTGTGGATGGCGTGGAGTGCTGCCAGCCGATGCATGCGGACTGCCTTCTCCTGACCGCGGCTGCAGGTGTCGGCCCTGGTTCAGCGCGGTCGGCCGCGAAACAACCGGAAGGCGACGGTGGCGCCGCACCGGCACCAATGCCGTCCAAAGTGGACTAATACCTCCGCTTTTCGGGCGGTCTCGAGCGGTCCACGACACACGGCGAGCCGGTTCCAGCGGATGGACGTCGATCACGGGTACGGGCTGCGGCCCACAGGTCGCAGTTGTGCTCGGCGCCGATGACGTTGTCGCAGACGAGTAGCGAGCGACCGGTGCGCGCGATATCACCTTCCCCGAACTGCTGAAGCTGGGCCAGTGCGTCCGGCCGGCGACGCCGGGACGGCCGTAGCGCACGAAGGCGCCCCAGACGTCGACCATGTCCGCGGCCAGCCGGGGTGAAGGTGGGGTGATCGGGTGCCGTTGTCAAGCTCGGCAACCTGGCTGCTTCTCTCGGATTGGCAGGCGAGTTTCGGCCTTGCATCAGCAGACAGTGATGACGACCTTCGCGCGGGCGTGTTCGGTCTCGATGTAGCGGACGGCCTCGGACACCTCGTCCAGCGAGTAGGCGCGGTCGATGACCGGGGTGAAGCCTCCCGACTCGGCAAGGCGCCGCAGCGCCGCGAGGATCTCCCGGTCGAGCGTCGTGGTGAGCACCAGCAGCCGGTCGCGGACGAACGGGGCCAGCAGCTTCGCCCTGATCATCAGCCACATGGGCCCGACGAGGCTGCCGCCGGTGAACACTCCCCCGCCGGACAGCACGATCGTTCCGCCGGGCGTGAGCGCGCGCCGCAACCCGGTCAGCGAGTGATTGCCGACCAGATCGAAGACGAGGTCGTAGCGCGTGCCGTTCTTGGTGAAGTCGTCCTTGGTGTAGTCGATGACGTGGTCCGCGCCGAGCGACGCCACCAGCTCGACGTTCCTCGTGCGGCACACGCCGGTCACGGTGGCGCCCATGGACTTCGCGATCTGCACGGCGAACGTGCCCACGCCTCCCGACGCTCCGTTGACCAGGACGTGCTGTCCCGGCTGGAGCTTTCCGATGTCTCGCAATCCCTTCAGCGCGGTGTGCCCGGCCAGTGGTACCGCGGCGGCCTGTTCGAACGTCAGGTTGGCCGGCTTGGCCTCGACGAAGTCCTCGGACACGCACACGTACTCGGCGAACGCTCCGTCGGCGGCACCGAGGTCGCCGAACACCTCGTCACCGGGCCGGAAGCGCCGCACGTCCCGACCCACCGCCTCCACCCTGCCCGCGAAGTCGCGACCGCGGATCTTCCTTCTGGGAACGGTGACTCCGAGCCCGGTGAGCCGGGCCAGGTAGGGGTCTCCGCGCATGACGTGCCAGTCGTACGCGTTGACCGAGGCCGCGTGCACCCGTACGAGCATCTCGTTGCCGGAGGCCGCCGGCGGCTCCACGTCGCGGAACTCCAGCACGTCCGGCGATCCGTACCGGTCCTGGACAACTGCCTTCATCGGGTCTCCTTGAGCACGAGTCCGGCGCGAGCCGGGCGGGTTGGCTTCGCCGGGCGACGGCGGATGATCCACTCCGCCACGGCGAGGTTGACGAGCCAGGCGGCAAGCATCAGCAACGCCTTGCTGAGGCGGTCAGGCACGCCGACGGCCACGAGCCACGCGGTCAGCGCCACCGCTTGTGTGCCGGCGCCGAGCCCGATTGCGAAACCGCGGATCATCCAGGCGCGGTGCCCGGCGAAGTCTCGGCGGCGGACGGCGGCGAGACCGAGGACGATGAACGCCGCCCACGCCGTGCCGAACACCAGCCGGACGCCGGTGAGCAGAGCGCCCACGTCGGCGGGTTTGGGGTAGAACACGGTCATCCACAGACCTGACAGCGCTCCCACGAGTCCACAAAGGACCAGAAGTCGCCCTGCCGCCCGGTGCCATCCCGGTCTGCGGCGGCGGAAGCCGGGAGCGAACTGGAAGGCACCGAGGATGCTGTACACGCTGACGGTGATGGCATGCACCACCACGGGCACGGGTGAGGCGAAGAACCGCGCGTTGTCCGGTGTGATCTCCGCACCGCCGCCCAGCTCGGCCAGCCGGAGGGCGCCACCGAGCACCGGGATGACGCTGAACAGGATGATCGCGGCCGGGATGAGCTTGTCCCACTTGGTGGAGGAGGTCATGCACCAGATCGTGGCGGGTGCGGTGGTGTCAACTCATCGGAACAAGGGCTGCGATCATCCTGGCCGATGGTCCGGCCCGCTCGTCGTACTTTCGGCTGACTGGTGCCGGAATCCACTCCGGACGCGCTTGGTCTCGTAGGCCCAGATGGCGATCTCGACCCGGTTCCTGGCACCGATCTTGGCCATCAGGCTGGCGATGTGGCTCTTGACGGTGCTGAGCGCGATGTGGAGCTCCTTGGCGACCTCGCTGTTGGTGCTCCCACCCGCGACGGCGGCGAGGACCTGCTCCTCCCGTTCGGTGAGCGGCTCGATCGGCTGCACGGTGCGGCCGGTGGGCCCGGTGTCCGCGAAGGCCTCGATCAACCGAGCGGTGACGCTGGGGGCGATCAGGGCGTCGCCGGAGGCCGCGGCGTGGACGGCCTGGGCGAGCAGGACGGTGCCGGCGTCCTTGAGCAGGAATCCCCTGGCACCTGCACGCAGCGCGGCGTAGACGTATTCGTCGAGGTCGAAAGTGGTGATCACGACGACGGCGAGCGGGTCGGCGACGCCGGGCCCTGCGAGCAGGCGGGTGGCCTCGATGCCGTCGATTCCTGGCATGCGGATGTCGAAGAGGCACACGTCCGGCCGCAGCCGACGGGCCAGTTCCACGGCCTGTCGTCCGTCCGATGCCTCGCCGACGACCTCGATGCCCGGCTGGGCGTCGAGGATCATCGAGAGTCCTGTGCGGACGATCTCCTGGTCGTCGGCGACGATGACCCGAACGCTCATGCGGCCGACCCGGTGAGCGGCAGCACGGCGGTCACGGTCCAGCCCCGGCCGGGGTTCGGGCCCGCCTCGCAACTGCCGCCGAGCAGGTCGGCGCGTTCCATCATGCCGATCAACCCGTTCCCCTGCGCCGAAGTGCCGCGGTTGCCGGTGTCGCCGTCGTCGCTCACTCGCAGGTGGACCGACGAGTCGCCGACGGTGACCCGCACCTCGATGCGGGTGGCGTGCCGGGCGTGCCGCCGCGCGTTGGTGACCGACTCCTGGGTGAGCCGGTAGATCGCGGTCCCCACCGACTTCGGGAGGTCGTCGACGGCCCCGTCGATCCTCACGTCGACCTCGGGTCCAGGCCGGCCGGGGCTGCGAGCCGTTCGATGTCGGCGACGGTCGGGCTGGGTGCCATGTCCGCGGGCTCGTTGTGGCGCAGGGCTCGCACCATCGTGCGCATCTCGGTGAGTGCCCGCGACGCCTCCGACTCGATCAGGCCGAGCGCCTCGATCGCCGCCTCCGGCCGCGATGCCGCCGTCGCCAGCCCCGCCTGGGCCCGGATCGCCATCGCCGACACGTGGTGCGCCACCGTGTCGTGCAGATCCCGTGCCAGCCGCTCCCGTTCCAGCAGCTTGACCTGTTCGAGCTCTCGTGCCCGCGCCCGCCCTCGGTATCGCACCGCGGCACCGAGGGCGCACGCCGTTCCGAGAACAGCGCTTCCGCCCACCGCCTCCCCCACGCTGATGAAGCCGAGCGCCGCCGACAGCCCGACCTTGCCGAGCATGATCGCCAGCCCGATCACCGCCTCACGCCCGCAACCCCACCGGAACAGTGAAAACGGGAAGAGCACCATGTACACCATCACGTTGAGCTCGGGCTCGCCCCCGAACACCAGCGAAGCGACAGCGGCCACGCCGAACGCGACGGCGACGGCGACCAGCGGCCTGCTCCGGCGCAGCAACAACAGTGGCAGCAGCCCCACCGCCACGATCAGCGAGCCGACCCGCGAGTTCAGGTCCTGCCGCAGCAATACCTCGAGCACCGCAACCGCCAAGAGCACGGCGACCAGCACCCAGTCCCACCACACCCGCGCCGCCGCACGCACCGGCCGGGGCTCGTCCCACACCGACCGCAGAAGAGCGAACACGTCCACATCGTACGAGAGCCGACACCGCGACAGATCAGTCCAAAGTACGAGAGCCCGGCCCGGTCACCAGCCGCCGCGTCGAGTCGCGCACCCGCACCGGGTTCGGCCTCCTCTTTCGGTGTCCCGTCGGGCCTGCCACGCCAGGCGCGGTGCCGTCACCGTCTCTGACGACGGCACCAGCCTGCTGCGTCCCGCCCGCATGGACGTCCCCCGCCGCGATGACCCGCGGCTGCCGACTACACCTGCTCGGTGTCGACCGTCGCGGGCTGACCACCGGGCTGCTGACGGTTCTCGATCTTGATCCCGCACTTGCCGACCAGCGCGACACCGGCACCGATCGTCGTGGCCACCGGAGCGGCCAGCGCCGCGACCAACCCGACAGCCAAAGGCACCTCCAGCACCACGTCGTTCTTGCTGTCACGCACAACCACACGACGATTGATGCCCTCGCTGACCAGCCCGCGAACGGCGTCGACCGCCGAGTCGACGGCGGTACGGGTGTTCTCAGGCCTGGATTCGCTCATGACTCTCCTCGAACTGCGGATACCCCTTGACGACTCCAGCCTGCCCGCGGTCGGGCACCCTGCCATCAGGGTTTCCCCTGACCTCCGCCTGATTCATCCCTCAGGAATCGTCGGGCAACCTGAAAGGCGCGCAGCAACCGGTCCTTGATGTGTGCGCCGCACGCCATTACAGGCGACGGCCCTCCGGGAGCGGGACGCTCACCTCACCGTGATGTTGGAATTGCCACTGCTTCGGTATCCCTCGGTCGCGAGGACCATGTAATAGCGGAAATCGCCCAGCCGCATGCCGGCACGGTTCCACGCGTCGAAGTGGTTGCCGGTGGTGATGGATCCGCCCGTCCGCTTCTGCTGCCGGACGCTCCAGAACTGCGGGAAGGTCTTGTTCCCTTCGACAGAGGGCGCGTTGTAACGCATCGTCTGGTAGATGTCGTACGTTCCGCCGTCGGTGGTGACCGTGCCCTTGTGGGTACCGGTGGGCCGATAGGTGCCCCAGTTGTCGACGATGTAGTACTCGACGAGCGGGTTGGACGTCCACCCGTACAGAGTCAGATACGCATTGCCGGACGGGTTGAAGCTGCCGGAATAGTTCACGGTCCGCCGTGAACCGTTGCTCCAGCCCTTGCCGCCGACGAAGTTGCCGACATTGCTCCACGACATGCTGTAGTTGCCGCCGGATCCGAACTCCATGCAGGCCCTGCCGCCGCCATCAGTCCAGAATGAGAAGTAGTAACCGCCGTTGTTGCCCGTCTGGCTCGAGCACGTGGCAGCGATACCGACATCAGCGCTCGCGACGCCGGGCGTCAGCGCCATGACCAGCGCAATACAGGCACCGCGGAGGTACAGACCGATACCGCCGCGCTTGCGGCTCGACGGTCGAAAATCAGCTTCAGCCATATGCAGTACTCCTCGTCATTGAGGTTGGCACGGCAGCCAGGCAGCGCGATTCGACCCATGAAGGGTTAATGGTGATCGTGGTGACGGCCGCCGTTGGTGTCGACCCACTCGCCGAGTTGGCCGACGGTGCGGTTACGACCGGCCAGCCCTGATTCGACGGAGCCAGTCGACCGTGGCCGAACCGTTATCGACACTAGCAGTGTCGAGCCGACTCCGTAAGGTTTCCAAGACGTTTCGAAACCCTCTGATGAGCCCATGTCTGCCGCAGCAGGCTACTTTTGTGTCGATCAAACATGTTGGGCCGATCGGATGCGGAGTCGATCTGAAGGGCTCGCACTTCACGTTTATCGGCCGGGCTAAAAATTTAGCGTCCGAGCGACCGGCGGCATCCTGGCCGATCACGAGTGAAGCCCTTTATTGATCATTCCTCTTACCCACCGCCTGCGGTGGCGGGGCCACCGCGAGCCACTCCAGCTCGGCGGCGCGCACGCCGAGCTGGAAGCGCGACTGCACGCCGAGCAACGACTGCAGGCGCGCGATGCGCCGGTTGAGGGTGCGCAGGCTGACGTCCAGCTCACGGGCGATCGCACGGTCGGTCGCGCCCGTGCACATGAGCCGCAGCAGGCGCTGGGTCGCCGCCGTGGGCTCCTTGCCCACGGCCACGATGTGATTGCCAGTGGGGCGATCACCTCTGGGGCGCGGCACCGCGACCGCGGTCAGGTGCCCTTCCCTCCGACCAGCACGCGACGCGACCGGGCTGGTCATCGGCTTTTACCCACGAGCGCGCGCGTCCGCCCAACGGGGTGTGCGACCACCCCCGGTGTTACGCGGGTCACAGTCATGAGGCGACGGTAGGCCTGACTATTGGCGGCTGTCAATCAAAAGTGGGCGCTTTGCTGTCAAAGTGCAGGTGTCTTAAGGATGAACACCGCCATTACTCGTCTTCTTTGGTTCGCTGAGCCGTCAACAACGCTCGTGATCAATAAACCTGGGTGGCGTGAGAAGACAGCCGCACCTCGCCCGTGGAGCCACCGGCGGCGACCTCACCCAGCCGTGCGTCCAGCACCTCCGGCGACAACACGTGCCGCACCACCATCGCCGCCGCACCCAAAGCCCCTGCGGTCACACCGGCGCCCGACGCGACGATCCGCAGGTTCTCCGTGGCCAGCGGCAGCGAGCGCCGGTAGATCGACTCGCGCACGCCGGCCAGCAGCATCTCGCCCGCCTCCGCCAGCAGCCCGCCGATGACCACGAGCGACGGGTTGAACATGCTCACGCACCCGGCGAGCACCTCACCGATGTCCCTGCCCGCCTGCCGCACGACCCGGCCGGCCTCGAGGTTGCCGGAACGGACCAGGCTCACCACGTCGCCGTCGAGTGAGCGGGATGTCCCAGCTCCCGCAGTTTCGCCGCCAGCGCGGGCCTGCGGCGACCGCTTCCAGGCAGTCGGTGTTGCCGCACCGGCACAGCGCCTCACCGCCCTCCGGCACCCTGATGTGCCCGAGGTCCCCCGCCGCGCCTGCCGCGCCGCGGTGCAGGACGCCGTTGCTGATCAGCCCGGCGCCGATGCCGGTCGCCGCCTTCACCACGATCATGTGCCGCACGTCCGGGTGCGAGGCGGTGTGCTCACCCAGCGCCATCAGGTTGACCTCGTTGTCGACCAGCACCGGCACGTCGAACTCCGCCGCGATGGCCGCCGGCACGTCGAACCCGTCCCAGCCCGGCATGATCGGCGGGTTGTTCGGCCGGCCGGTGGAGTGCTCGACCGGTCCCGGCAGCCCGATGCCCACGCCGGCGATCTGCGCGGCGTCCACGGTCTCCAGCAACGAACGCCAGGTCGTGACCAGCAGCGGCAGGATCGCCGCCGGTCCGTCCGCCACGTCGAGGTCCACCTGTTCGACGGCGAGCAACCGGCATCCCAGGTCGGAGACGGCGACGGTGGCGTGGGTGGCGCCCACCTCGGCCGCCAGCACGAGCTGGGCGCCGGGGTTGAACCCGAACCGGCCAGCCGGACGTCCGCCGGTGGACTCCCCCGTGCCGCTGCCGGTCACCAGCCCGGCGGCCACGAGGAGGTCCAGCCTGGCCCGCACCGTGGAACGGGCGAGACCGGTCGCGGCCACGATCTCCGCTCGGGTGCGCGGGCTGCCGTCCATCAGCATGCGCAGCACAGCGGCCGGCGATCCCGCCTCGACACCCAAGGTGCTCTCCATCGAACAATTGTCACATCGGCATCGAAAGGCAGCGCGTGGTCGTCCCGCGGCCGTGTCACCACCCCCCGGGACGGTGACACGGCCGCGCCCGTCAGCCGCCCGAGCTGAACGCGGCGTCGAACGAGGCCGACGGTGGGTCGAAAGCGTTGCGGCGCACGAACTCCAGCGCCTCGGGCGCACCGACGAGCCGGTCCATCCCCGCGTCCTCCCACTCGACGCTGATCGGTCCGGAGTAGCCGATGGTGTTGAGCATCCGGAACGACTGCTCCCACGGCACGTCACCGCGTCCGGTGGAGACGAAGTCCCAGCCGCGCCGCGGGTCCGCCCACGCCAGGTGCGAGCCCATCCGGCCGTTGCGGCCGTTCCCGACCTGGCGCCGGGCGTCCTTGCAGTCGACGTGGTAGATGCGGTCGCGGAAGTCCCACAGGAACCCGACCGGGTCGAGGTCCTGCCAGACGAAGTGCGACGGGTCCCAGTTGAGGCCGAACGCCGGCCGGTGCCCGATCGCCTCCAGCGCGCGCACGGTGGTCCAGTAGTCGTAAGCGATCTCGGACGGGTGGACCTCGTGCGCGAACCGGACGCCGACCTCGTCGAACACGTCCAGGATCGGGTTCCAGCGATCGGCGAAGTCCTGGTAGCCGGCGTCGATCATCGAGGCAGGCACCGGCGGGAACATGGCGACGGTCTTCCAGATCGACGAGCCGGTGAACCCCACGACGGTGTCGACGCCGAGCCTGGCCGCGGCCCGCGCGGTCATCTTCAGCTCCTCCGCCGCACGCTGCCGAACGCCCTCGGGGTCGCCGTCACCCCAGTTCCTGGCGGACAGGATGCCCTGGTGCCGCTGGTCGATGGGGTCGTCGCAGACGGCCTGACCGGTGAGGTGGTTGGAGATCGCCCACACCTTCAGGTCGTGCTTGGCGAGGATCGCGAGCCGGTCCGCGACGTAGTCGTCGTCCTCCGCGGCCTGCCAAGGGTCGAGGTGGTCGCCCCAGCAGGCGATCTCCAGGCCGTCGTAGCCCCAGCCCGCGGCCAGCCTGGCGACCTCCTCGAACGGCAGGTCGGCCCACTGTCCGGTGAACAACGTGATCGGACGCGCCATCTTCGGTCCCTCCCTAAACCTGTTGCCACGTGCGGGATGCCGCGCTCGCCTCGACGGCGGCGAGGACGCGCTGCACCTGGAGCCCGTCGGCGAACGACGGCGCGGGGTCGGTTCCCGCGGCCACGGCCCGCACGAAGTCGACGGCCTGGTGGGTGAACGCGTGCTCGTAGCCCAGGCCGTGCCCGGCGGGCCACCAGGCGGCCGTGTACGGATGCCCCGGCTCGGTGACGATGATCCGGCGGAACCCCGCGACGACGGAGTCCTCGGTGCCGTCGAAGAACTGCAGCACGTTCATGTCCTCGAAGTCGAACGCCAGGCTGCCCGCCGAGCCGTTGACCTCGATGCGCAGCGCGTTCTTGCGGCCGTTGGCGAACCGCGTTGCCTCGAACGAGCCGAGTGCGCCGCCGGTGAAGCGGGCCAGGAACAGTGCGGCGTCGTCCACGGTGACCGACCCGGTCCGGTCGGACGCGGCCGTGCCGGACAGCCCGGAGTGAGCGGACGCCAGCGGGCGTTCCGACACGAACGTCTCCAGCGTCCCGGACACCTCGCTGATGGTGTCGCCGAGGATGAACTGGGCGGCGTCCACGACGTGCGCGCCGATGTCGCCGAGTGCGCCGGAGCCGGCCTTTTCCTTGTCGAGCCGCCAGGACAGCGGCGCGGCGGGGTCCACGATCCAGTCCTGCAGGTACACGGCGCGCACGTGGTGAACCCGTCCCAGCCTGCCCTGGGCGACCAGGTCGCGGGCCAGGCTCAGGGCAGGCACCCGCCGGTAGCTGAACCCGACCATCGCCCGCACGCCGCGCAGGGCAGCGCGTTCGGCGGCCTCCGCCATGGCGACCGCTTCGGCGACGCTGTTGGCCATCGGCTTCTCGCACAGCACGTGCTTGCCCGCGTCCAGGGCGGCGACCGCGATCTCGGCATGCGTGTCACCCGGCGTGCAGATGTCCACCACGTGCACGTCGTCGCGGTCCAGCACGGACTTCCAGTCGGTCACGGCGTCCGCCCAGCCCAAGCGCGCGGCGGCCGCCCTGGTGCGGTCGGGGTCCCTGCCGCACAGCACGGACATCACCGGCCGCACCGGAAGATCGAAGAAGCGCGGCGCGACCCGCCACGCCTGGGAGTGCGCGGCTCCCATGAACGCGTGGCCGACCATCGCGATGCCCAGTGTCGTCACAGGTAACTGTCCTAATCAGTTCTGGGAGTGGCCATCCGGCACACTCCTGGTGGTGGCCGACCGGCGGGTGAGCACTCGTTTGTCCTGGACGTTGAGTCCTGCTGAG
>NZ_VSRL01000024.1 GCF_012184385.1 Lentzea indica | reverse complement strand
CCTCGCCCGCGCCGACCGTCCAACACGCCACCGGCCAACACGCCACCGGCCAACCGCGCCCTCGTCAACACGCCGAACCCCAGCCACGCCGCCGGTCAACGCACCGTCGCCGAACCCGAGCGTCAACGCACCGTCGCCGAACCCGGCGACCACCGTGCCACCGGCGAACACGCCTTCGCCGAACCCGAGCGTCAACCACGCCGTCGCCGAACCCGGCAACGAACGTGCCACCGGCCAACGTCCCCTCGCCCAGGCCCGACGCCAACGTCCCCCCGGCGAACAACCCCAACACCCCGCCGGTTCAGACCAGGCCCACGCCGGACGTCCAGCCGAACCCGAACTCCCCCAAGCCGGACACGACCCCGGTCCAAGCGAGGCCCACCCCGGACACGAACACGCCACCGGCGCAGACGCGTCCCGCTCCGGCACCGACCGTCAACGCACCGCCGGCGAACACGCCGAACCCCACCACGCCACCGGTCAACACCCCGACCAACGTGCCAGGCACCGACGTGCCACCCGCGAACACGCCAAACACCAACACACCGAGCCCGAACCCGAACACCCCCAACCCGAACACCCCGAGCCCGAACACGCCGACCGTCCAAACGCGACCGGCACCCACCGGACCGACTGTCCAGCCCGCCCCGAACACCACGACGAACCCGAACGCCGCACCCGACCTCGTCGTGGCGCCCCCGCTCGTCACCCCGGCCCCGGCCCCGAACCAGAGCCCGAGCACCAGCGCGAACCCCAACCAGAACGTGGTGCCGCGCTCCCACCCGGCGGCCGCGAACTACCAGGCGCAGACGCGTCCGGACGGCGGCAAGGGCAAGAAGCGGGCCGCCATCAAGAAGTTCCTCGGCATCAACTTCATCAAGGGCCTGTTCAACAAGGGCAACACCCCCGTCACGGCAACGCCCACCCCGGCACCGATCCCGGCCCCCAACCAGAACACCAGCACCGCGCCGCCCAACCCGTGGACCGACCTGCTCAAGAACCCCAAGCCCAACCCGGCGAGCATCGACGTCGAAGCGGTCAAGGCCGAGATCGACTCCGCGGTCAACAACGGCAAGCCCGCCAGCGCGCGCATCCTGATCAACCGGCTGAAGGGCACCCAGCAGGGCGCCGACCTGCAGGCGCACTACGACACGGCCGTGCACAACAAGGGTGACGCGGGCAAGGTCGAGGTGCCCAAGCAGCTGCACTTCGCCTGGTTCGGCAACACTCCTTCGCCGGACTCGGTCAACGGCATGCTCGAGTGGGCCGCGCAGACCAACGAGAACAACGGGTGGAAGGCCACGCTGTGGACCGACGGGTCCAGCGCGAACTGGGACCCGGAGGTCAAGCAGCAGCTGACCGACGCCGGCATCGAGATCAAGTCCGATGTGGACTCACTGGTCGACGAGCTGTCCGGCAAGACCCCGCCCACCGAGAACAACACGACGCTCAAGGACGTCTACACGGCGGCGCAGAATCCCAACGCGGGCGCGTACAACCTCGCGTCGGACATCGCGCGGTACGCGGTGCTGGCCAAGAACGGCGGCGTGTACGTCGACGTCGACATCAAGCCGGGTTCGGTGTCGCTGGACACCATCGGCGACATGAAGATGCACCCGACCGACGTGCCGGTGATCGGTCCTCGGCTCCGGGACACCAAGAGCGTGCAGAACGCCATCGGTGACAGCGACGCTCAGCTCACGCCGGAGAACGTCCAGGCGGCCGCCGACGCCAGGTGGAAGGAAGGCGAGCTCGGCAACGCGTTCATCGTGACGCCGCCGGACGGCGCGCTGATCAACAAGTTCGCCGAGGTCATCCCGCAGAAGTTCGACACGCTCGCCGACCGCGTGGCACCGCCGGACGTGCCGCCCGCGGACAGGAAGAACTCGCCGGAGGTCCTCGCCAAGCTGAAGGAGCAGGCGCCGGACGTCTCCGGCCCGAACGCGCTCGCCGACAACGGGCTCGCGCCGCAGATCGGGCTCATCGGCCAGGTCGCGATGGACCACGACGGCCTCAACCTCGGCTACAACCCGGGGTACATGCCGAGCGACGTGCCCGCGGTCACCAAGCCGGACTTCGAGTCGATGTTCGATCCGAACGTCAAGAACCAGTGGAACGGGCTCGAGTGGGTCACGCCGGAGAGCGAAAGCCAGCTCGACGCGGACACCAAGCCCGCCACGGACTCCGACACGAAGCCGGGCCCGAGCAACGACAGGTCCAACCCGGACAACAGTCGTCCCGCGCCGAGCAACGACTCCAACAGCAACACGAACACCGACACCAAGACCGACTCGAAGACCGACGCACCGCCGAAGCAGGTCAAGAGCGGTGGCGCACCGCCCAAGATGACGCCGCCCACCCCGGAGTCCCACCAGGGCAAGGACATCATCACCGACGAGTCGTGGCGGCACGACCCGGCGAAGACCGCGGACTGGTTCGCGCCCAAGGACCCGGTGGATCCGAGCACCTGGGCGGACCGCCGCGACGACAAGAACGTCAGGACCGTCGACGTCGTCGTCCACGACGTCCGCACCGACAGCACGCCGTCGAACATCAGGTCCTACCAGGGCCTGATCAACTACGACCTGCGCCGCATCGAGACGAGCCCCGGCAACTTCGTGCAGGAGTACACCGTCAAGGTGCACGTCGATCCTGCCGCGAACGTCGACCCCGAGGTGGTCGCGCAGGTCAAGGAGAACGCCACCAACGGCGTCAACAACCTGCTGAACCAGGGTTACCGGCTGCCCAGCGGTGACCAGTTCCACCTCAACCTCGAGTTCACCGAGAACAAGGCGGACGCGCACACCAGCATCAAGGTCGACCCGAACAACCCGAACGTCGACCAGACGCACTGGAACCCCGGCACCAGCCCCGAGGTTCTCGCCCACGAGACGCTGCACTACCTCGGCATCCCCGACGAGTACAGCGACTCCTCGCGCGTCTTCCAGCAGCACGACACGAACACCGGCGTCCACAAGAACGACGGCGGCATGATGGGCCAGGACGTCCACGGCCCCGACCCCGGTCTCCGTCCGCGTCACCTGTGGCTGGTCGAGCGCACCGCCAACAGCCAGGTGATGGTGCCCGACACCAGGCTGGAGCCGCCCGGCCCCGCCACCGTGCCGCCGCCGGCGAACATGAACACGAACACCGGCACGACGGCAAACCCGGCCCCCGGCTCCGTGCCGAACGCAGACACGGCGATGGACACGACGCCCGACGCCGACTCACGGCAGATGCCGCCGAAGCGCCGCTTCGACGACAGCGACGTCGACAGCGACAGCGACGTCGAGGCGTCCCCCGAGCCGGTCACCAAGAAGCCGAAGAACGACGGGGCACCGTTCGACCCCGGCCCCAGCAACGCCGGTCCGTCCACTGTAGACGGCGACACGCCGATGGACGTCGACGTGCCGCCGACCGACCAGAACACGGACACCCAGAACGACGGCGACGTCGAGATGAACGACGCCCAGAACGACAGCCAGCTGGACAACCTGGCCGCCGAGTTCGGGAACCTGTCGCTCGGCGACGTGAACTTCTCGTACAACCCGGCGTTCGCACAGCTGGCGAACGGCGACATCGACCTGCCCACCAAGGACAACTACCTCGCCAAGCTCAAGGAGAGCGTCGAAGGCGAGAAGCGCCCGTCGTTCGTGGTCAACATGATCGTCAACCACAACAACATGGGCAACATCAACGAGGTCATCGACGCGATCACCGCGGACGCCGGGCCCATCGGCAAGGACATGGTGTTCGTCGTCGGTGTGAACGGCCCCAACGGGTCGACGGCGGACATGGACGCCAACATCGCGCAGGCGAACAGCGACGTCGCGAAGCGGAAAGAACCGATCGCGCTGGTGCCGCTGGAGACGTTCGAGCCCAAGGACGGCTTCCCCTTCGGCCGGATGCGCAACGGCACGATGCACAGCCCTGCCACGACGTTCGCCATCGGCGCGCTGAACGGCAAGGGCACCCACCCGTACATCTCGTTCCAGGACTTCGACACCGGCTCGCGCCAGGTGACCGGTGGGCAGAAGGACGTCTTCACCCACTTCACCGAGTCGCTGAACCCGCCGGGCGCGGGCCCGATCCGTCCGCTGCTGTACTCGGGCGGGTACCGCGTCGGTGACCCGGCGAAGCTCATCGAGGACACCCAGGGCCGGATCGACAGCGAACGGGCCAAGATCAACGAGAAGTCCGAGCTGTCGGAGGACGACCAGACGGACCTCGACAAGCTGGCGATCGCGGAGAAGCAGCTCCAGAAGCCGGACGAGTTCGTCGCGAAGTTCGAGCAGGCGATGCGCGACGACATGGACGCGCGGAGCCGCCAGAAGGACTCGGCTCCCCTGCTGCCGTACTCGCCGGAACCCAACCTGTTCATGGACGCGTCCGTGGCGGTCGTCGACCCCGGCGTGAAGTTCAGCGACGGGGGCAACGAGTTCGGCGACCTCAGCCAGTCGATCAACTCGTTCGCGGGCAAAGAGCTCGTCGACATCCACACGAACACGAACCTGCTGCCAAAGCCTGAGCTCAACGCCGACCTCAAGGCGGCGAAGGCCAAGCTCGAGGCCGACATCGAGGCCCAGGGCGGCAAGCCCAGCCCGAGCCAGACCAAGACCCTGAACTCGATCAACGCCGAGATCAAGGCCAAGGAGACCGTCGCAGCGGCCAACCCCGGCTTCGAGGCCGCGGCCCACCAGATCACCGTCGACTCCGCCATCGACGTCGACGCGCAGACGAACCGCAACCCGTTGCGCGGCGAGAACTTCACGAGCGACTTCGTCAACGGCGCGGTGGGCACCGACCTGTCCCGCCTCGCGCTCGGTTTCGCCAAGTCCGAGGGCAAGTCGTGGCCGCAGTCGCACGTCGCCCTCACCTCGGTGACGAACCGGATGTACGGCGGCGATCCCTCGTCCACCGACCCGAACGCCGACAGGGCGGCCAAGGCCGACGTCTCCGGCGCGAAGATCCGCGACGAGTTCGGGGACAAGAAGCCGAACAAGAACGGCACGCCGAACCCCAAGAACAAGCCGCACGACCAGCGCGAAGCCCAGCAGCTGATCGAGCACAAGTACGACTACGACCCCAACACCGGCACGCACACGCACACGGGCTCCGACGGCGGCTGGAACCCGTCGAAGCTCGACGCGCTGAAGCTCGGCTGGGAGGACAAGAACTCCCTCAACCAGGCGGTCTCCGCCTCCATCCCGGGTCACGGGACCGTGGGCATCGATCCGCAGACCGACCCCAGCACCGTCTACCCGCCAAAGAAGGAAAAGGTCAACGGGAAGGTCCCGCCCAAGACCGAGGCGGACGTGCAGCACATCGACCAGACGGCCAAGCAGCAGAAGATGGCCTCGATGCTCAACCTGGCGCTGTCGGCCAACCCGAGCAACGTGACCCGCACGTTCGGCACCCTGGAGCACGGCGTCCTTCCCATCGCGGCGGACCCGAGGTCCGACGGCCTGTTCAACGCCGTGCACGACGCCCTGGCCAACCAGCCCGGCCCCTCGAAGAAGGGCAAGGGGAAGGCCCCGGCGATCAAGGCGGCGGCGGACCTGCGCGCCGGCGCGATCCAGAAGGGTTCGATCGCGTCGCCCGCGATCACCACGCAGATCGCGAACTTCCGCCAGGAGCACGGCCTCGAGAACGGTCACCTGGTCAACGCGCTCATCGAGCCCGGCCCGGCGCCGCAGACCCGGATCCCGGCGGAGTTCAAGCCGGGAAGCGGCGACGTCGCCGTCGACAACACCAAGGAAGACCCGAACTGGACGCCGGTCACCGACGCTGAGGCCGACACCCACGCCCGGGAGAACGCCGCCGAGCAGAAGGCCGACAACGACAAGGCAGCCAAGGCGGAGGAACTGGCCGCCAAGCTGCTCGCGACCGAGATCGGCCGGCCGTTGAAGATCCACGGCCCGGACGGGGCCAAGACGATCGAGCCGTTCTTCGAGCCCAAGCCGGAGATCACGTCGAAGTCCTCGAAGGCGGACATCAAGAAGGCGGAGAACTGGAAGAAGCCGGCGTTCCCGCCACCGCTGGAACTCGACGCGCGCCCGAACCCGAACGGCAAGACGACCTTCACCCCGCACAACCCGTCGCGGTCCAACGACCTCGGTGAAGGTCCGTCCGGCACGTCGCACCGCGGCGCGCCTCCGGCACCGCCCGCACCGCCCGCACCGGAGACCGGCACGTCCACGCGGTCCGCGCCGGAGCCCGACGTCCAGACGCGTCCGGCGCCCGAGCCTGAGGTCCAGACGCGACCGGCGCCACCCACGCCGAACGCGCCCATCCCGATGGTCACCCTGACGCCGCCAGAGGTCGGCCAGGTGATGCCGGGGGCGCAGAACCTGCCGGAGTTCTTCCAGGACAACAAGGCGCTGGGCACGATCGCGCCGACGGACGTGCGCGGTGCCGAGAACGTCACCAACGCGATCCCGAACCTCAAGCCCGGTGACGCCGCCCGCATCCA
Organism: Lentzea indica; assembly: GCF_012184385.1. Taxonomy (GTDB): domain Bacteria; phylum Actinomycetota; class Actinomycetes; order Mycobacteriales; family Pseudonocardiaceae; genus Lentzea; species Lentzea indica. The sequence goes on along the minus strand of NZ_VSRL01000024.1, from coordinate 55,762 downwards.
GCAGGCGCTCAACGGCGACTTCGAGTCGTTCCTGGACAACGGCCGCAACTTCCAGGTCAAGATCGGCAACACCTGGTTCGAGGCGAACGTCCGCGCCACCATGCAGTCGCAGACGGACAGCGCCCCGGTGGACGCGCCGAACGTCAAGGTCGACGCGACCGCGCAGTCGGGCAACTCGTCCTCGACCACGCACGCCGTCGCCACCGCCAACGACATCGGCGGTTCGGCCTCCGCCGGTGTCGCCATGGGCCCGTACGGCTCGCTGGGCGGCAAGGCGCAGCTGGCCACGCCGGCGCAGTCGCAGAACATGTCGTCGTCCCTGACCGACCAGCGGGCGATCAGGGCGGGCGAGGGCTCGACCCAGGCCACCGTCCAGGTCAAGTACGACATCACGCTCACCGACGCCAGCGGCAACGTCCAGAACCTCGACCCGGTCAGCACGGGCACGGACGTCACGCTCCAGATCCCGAACGACCTGGCCACGATCACCAGCTCTGGCAACACGTCCGCCGCGGTCACCCCGCCGGACGTCCAGTGGGGCGCGAAGATCGAGCACCCCGCGCCGGAAGCGGTGTCGGTCGACAACCAGCAGAAGGCGTTCTCCGAGGTCGCGGAGAAGCTGCACCCGTCGATCACCAAGGTCGGCTCGCCCGGCCGTGAGGCGCTGCAGAACTTCCTGAGCCCCACCGAGATCCGCAACAACCTGGGCGCGATGCTCGGCGGCGCCTACGTGACGTCACCGGATCTGATCAGCCCGCACGCCGGCAAGGGCGCCGCGGTGCAGATGACGGCGAAGCTGCAGACCGCGGAACTGGTCGGCACGCACAACAGCTCGGTGCTGCGCCTGCACGACACCGCGTCGCACAGCAGTGGTGTGTCCTCGACGACCAAGTCCGGCGGCGGCGTCACCGCCGGGTTCGGCGGCAACATCGGCGTGCCCAACGCGGTGGGCGGTCAGGTCGGTGCCACGCTCGGCTTCTCCGCGAACATCGCGGAGAACGTGAACGCGGGCATCAACACCAGCCACAAGAGCGGCATCCAGATCAAGGGCGACACCGGTCTGTACAAGGTGACCGCCGAGGTCGAGGTCCGCACGCCGAGCGGGGACAACGTCAAGGTCCCGGTCACCACCTACATGCGGATGGGTCTGCCGGAAGCCGGTGCGCTCGGCCTTCCCACGCCGGACGGCACCAGGAACTCCACCGTCGACCCGAACACCGCGGGCACGAAGTTCGCGCCGCCGTACATGGCCGGCGCGATCGCCGCGGGCAACGCGAAGGTCGGCGAGTTCGCCCCGGCCGCGCAGGTGCAGAACCAGGTCGAGGACGCGTTGCGCGGCCTGCCCGGCTTCGAGAAGTTCCTGCCGAGCTGGAACGACCCGAACGCGAACCCCCGCAGCAGCAAGGACAAGAGCTTCGCCGACGTCGCCGAGCAGCTCGCGAACCAGCGCAAGCTGACCTCTCAGCTCTCACCGGCGGCGCTGAAGACCAACATGGACAGCCTGATGGGTCCCGGCGTCCAGGTGCAGCTGAAGAACAGCGGCAAGACCACCAACACCTACGTCAACGTCACCGTCAAGGCAAAGCTGACCAACCCGCAGCACCTCGGTCAGGCCGACGCGCGCAACGTCCGCGAGGCCTCGTCGACCGGTCCGAAGCTGGACAGCTCCACGACGACCACCAAGGGCTGGAGCGGTGGCGTAGAGGGCAAGGTGACGATCCCCGCGAAGACCGGGGTCGCCACGCTCACGCCGACGCCCCAGGTGGGCGTGAAGTACAACCACACGTGGTCGGACAAGACCGCGGCCGGTCCGACGGTCAACAGCACCTCGCTCAACGCCGGCAGCCCGAACGCCCAGGTGTTCCGGGGCGACGTGGAGTTCGACGTCGAGATCACCACGTTCACCCGGCCTCGCGCGTGGGTGCGGCGCATCGTGCCCGGCGCGCCCGGTTTCCACTCACCGGAGCAGAACGTCGTGGCGAAGACCGGCAACGGTCTGGACAAGATCGACGGCAAGGTGAACCTGTGGGTGTCGGACAGCTCCACATTGGACAACGACCCCGGTGACGGGTTCAAGCCCGGCGACCCTGAGCCGAGGAAGCTCAAGGACGCGCCGACCGTCAAGGACCTCCTGAGCTCGAAGCCCAAGGAGAAGTCGCCGGACTTCCTGCACGTGGAAGCCGTCGCGAACACGACAGCGCTGCGCGACCAGGCCATCGACGCGCTCAACCGCGCTGCGGGCGCGACTCCGCGCTGACCGTGCCAGGCACCGCGTCGCGCGCCCAGATCGACAAGATGTTCAGCCCGGAGAACATCAAGGCGAACCTGCGCAAGCTGACCGAGACCGGCATGCAGGAGCAGGGCCTGAAGTACGACCGGCGGGTCACCGACCGCACCGGCGCGATCGGCGTGTCCTTCCAGCTGAGCAACCCCAAGCTGGTGTCCATTTCGGACAACACGAGCACCGAGAACGCGTACACCGGTGGCTACAAGGCGGGCGAGTCGTCGTCGACCAGCAGGTCGGTCGACATCACCGCCGGCGTCAACGTCCCGATCAAGCCGAACGTCACCGCTCCGCCCAGCGGTGCCGGTGGTGTCGCGGTGGCGGGCAAGGTCACGCCGTGGTCCGACTCGAAGTCGTCGTCCAACGAGATCGGCGGCAGCGTCGACCGCAACTACGTGACGCCGGCCGGCGGGCGCACCGTGCTGGTGCAGCTCGACGCGGACGTCACCGTGGTCGGCGAGAGCCGTGCCGTGAACTTCGTGCACGGCAGCACGCCGCGCGCGGAGGGCGCGACGGTCAACCTGCCGAATTCGGTGTTCGTACGTGTGTCCGAGGACGTCGCGCGCGACATGGGCCTGCTGCCCGACGTGCAACCGAACGTGCCCAAGCCCGACTTCCCGAAGATGGCGCCGCCGTCGACGATCGCCAAGGACGAGCCCGGCGCTCTCGGTCTGTCCACTGTGGAGAGCGTGCCGGACCTGTCCAGCGTGGTCTCCGATCTCACGCAGAAGGTCAACGACAAGACCGCGAAGCGGTTCGGCGACTCGCTGCTGCCGGACTCGGTGCTCAAGGACTCGATGAGCAACCTGCAGCGCCTGGTCGACTTCAGCTCTCCCGCCAGCGTCAAAGCGATGATCGACAGCGCTATGGATGGCGGCGTGCCGTTGCTGGTGCACCAGCCAGGCACGTTCGGCAAGGACTCCTTCCAGGTCACGTTGCGGGCCAAGGCGGAGACGCCGCAGTTCCAGGAGGTCGTCAACGACGGCGTCGAGATGGAGTCGACGCTCTCCGGTTCGCAGAAGGTCAGCGACGGCCAGGGCCGCGGCACCGGCTGGGGCATCGGCGTCAAGGCACCGGGCCTGGCCTCGCCGGGCAGCGCGAACCCCAACGTGTCCGGCACCGCGGGTGTGATCGCGGCGGCGAACATCGGGCAGTCCCAGAGCAGCTCGGTCACCACCTCGACGACCGACCAGTTCAGCAACTTCCGTGCCGCGAGCGGACCTGCGGCGCGCTACACCGTGCCCGTCGAGTTCGAGCTCGTCGTGGAAAAGGGCAACAAGATCATCGCGTCCGCTCCCAGCGGACCGCAGGAGATGACCGTCCGGCTGCACGCGGACAACCAGAAGGTCAAGCTCGACGGCGGGCTCCCGCCGCTGCCGTACTCGCCGGACGCCCATTCCCGCACCGCCGACCAGGGCTCTCCCCAGGCCGCGTCCGACTGGCAGAAGGCCGGCGACCCCGCCACCTTGCCGCCGAGCGCGTCGGTGGAGAACCTGCGCGGTGCCAAGGACCTGCGTGAGGCAGCGGTCCAGGCGCTGAAGGACGCGGGCGCGGGCAAGGGTCTGACCGGCAAGGGCACGGGCTCGTTGAACAGCCTGCTGTCCACCCTGAGCCCGGAGAACCTGCAGCCGCACCTGCCCGGCATGCTGTCCGGCCCGCTGGACGTGCCGGGCCTGCACGAGGCTGCGCTGACGTTCGGGCAGGACGCCGACGTCAAGGTCTACGCCAAGCTGGTCGACCCGTCGCTGGGCTCGCTCAGCGACGGCGTGGCGCTCGAGAACCCGAAGTCGCAGGTCACCTCGACCAGCGGCGAGGCCAAGGTCACCGAGAGCGGTGACGTGTCCGTCGGTCTCGCGACCGGTGGCGCGGCGGTCAAGCAGAACACCGACCCGAAGGACAACGTCAGCGTCGGCGTGAGCGGCGTCGAGCTGCGTCATGCCGGCGAGGACTCCTCCGCGGTGTCCGGCGGCCCGACCGACAACAAGACCAACAACCTCAAGCCGAAGACCACGACCGGCCTGGTCCAGTTCGGCGTCGAGTACCGCGTGGTCGCCACGATCGGCGGCAAGACCGCCGTCGTCGACCTCTCCGTGCCGAACTCCGCCGCGGTCCGCATGCCGGCCGCGGACGCGGCAAAGGTGCTGCGCCAGGACTTCAGCCAGGACCTGACGGACGCGCAGACTCAGGTGAAGGCCGCCGCGGACGCCTGGCGCACCGCGGAGGTCGACGTCGACGCCAAGCGGCACGACGCCCAGCAGGTGATCAACGAGGCCGCCGCGAAGCTGGCCAAGAACGACTCCGAGTTCACCAAGGTCCAGATCGACTACAACTCCGCGATCGAGAAGCACCTGGACGAGCAGGCCAAGGTGCCGCCGCTGGAGGCTCAGGCGGAGACCGCGCGTCGTGAGGCCGCTCGCACACTGGACACCGTCGCCGAACTGACCCCTCGGGTCAGTGGCCTCAGCGTCCTGGCGATGAGCGCGCAGTTCGAGGTGGACGACGCCAAGGCCGATGTCGACGCCAAGGCGCAAACGGTGCTGTCACTGGAGAACCAGCTGGCGAAGACGCCTGATGCGGAAGGCCTTCGCGGGCAGATCGACGCGGCCCGCCAGGCGCACGCGGACGCGCAGACCGCGTTGCGGGCCGCCGAAACCGAGGCCAACGCCGCGATGACGGCGTTGAACCAGGCCCAGCAACAGCTTGACGACGCTCGTGGCGAACTGACCGTCCAGCGCGACGAGGCCGCTGCCCGGCGCGCGGACCTCACGGCGCAGCAGCAGGCCGTCGCTCAGGCTGACGCGGCCCGCACCGCCGCGGAGACCAGGTACGACCAGGCCGTCGCCGGCCTCACCGCCGACCGTGCGGCGCAGGAAGCCCTCATCAAGGACGCGGAGACCAAGCTCGACGACGCCCGCCGTGAGGCCGACACCAAGCAAAAGGAGTGGTGGGACGCGAAGGCGGTCGTCGACCAGAGGATCGCCGACTACAACAACCCGCCCGTCACGACGACTTCCAGCAGTGGCACGGACGGTGGGCCCGATCTCTCGAAGGCCCTGCCGCCCACTCCCCCGGCCGACACGTCCAAGGATCTGCCGCCCACGCCGCCCAGTTCGTCGAGCCACGCGGAGTCCAGCAGGAGCGCGGCGACCCGTCCTGCGCCGCCGCCTCCCGCTTCTTCGTCCACTGTGGACGCTTCGACCTCGGCGGACACTTCCGTACCGACCGAGGTGGACAACCAGCTCTCGGCGCTGACGGCGGACGCGATGTCCAACGCCTCACCGTTGGCGCAGTCGGTCGAGACCGCGCTGGGGTCGAACCCCGGCAAGTACGTGCAGTCCGAAGCGGGTCTGCACCTGCTGCACGCCTCGGTCGTGCTCGACACCAGGACCGACGAGATCGCCGCCATGATCCAGGCCCACGGCGTCGAGGCGGTCGCGAAGTCGTTCAACAAGGCGTTCGACCGTCCGATCATCGAGACGGCCCAGCTGCAGCAGTTCGCCGACCTGGGCAACCCGGACAACCGCGCCAAGTTCGACGAGTGGGCGCACCAGCTCTGGAGCACGGTCAACGGTTCCCCCGAGCTGAGCGCGAACCCGGACAAGGTCGCGGCCGACGTCTTCAACCACGACAAGGGCTACAACCGCGGGTTCAACTTCGCCCAGGAAGCCGCTCTCGCCGAGTTCATGCCGGCGCCGGAACTCACCGAGGCCATCGCCACGACGGCGGTGTACGGCTCCGACCCGAACAACCAGGCGCTGTGGACGCAGAAGGTCCTCGGCGACGCCAAGATCATCCCGTCCGCCGAGATCGTGAGCCCTGAGCAGTTCACGAAGGCGGTCAACGACAACAAGACCGTCCTCGGCAACGCCATGGGCATCACGCTCGACGACGCGAAGATCGCCGAGCTGAAGCACGAGCTGCAAGAAGAGGGCATGGTCGCGGAGGACGCTCCCGACGCCGAGACCCGAACGGCACCGCAGCCTCCCAACGCTCCGGCCACCGGCAACGAAACCTCTGGTGCCGACACCGACACGCAGGCACCCACGAGCGTGCCCAGCGTGGTGGTGGAGAGCCACCTCAAGGCGTTGACGGCGGACGCGATGCAGAACGCCTCGCCGCTGGCCAGGCAGGTGGAGACCGAGCTGCGGTCCAACCCCGGCACGTACCTCGATCACCAGGCGGGCCTCCACCTGCTGCGGGCGTCGGTCGTGCTCGACACCAAGGCCGACGACATCGCCACGATGATCCAGCGGCACGGCGTCGAGGCGGTCGCGCGGGCGTTCAACAAGGAGTTCGGCCGGCCGATCATCGAGACCGCGCAGGTGCAGCAGTTCGGCAACCTCAGCACTCCGGACAGCCGGTCAGCGTTCCAGGGCTGGGCGCACCGGATGTGGGAGACGGTCAACAACACGCCCACGTACACGTCCGACCCGGCCAAGCTGGCCGCCGACATCTTCAACCACGAGAAGGGTTACAACCGCGGCACCAACTTCGCCCAGGAGACCGCGTTCGCGGACGTGGTGGGCGCGCCGCCGTTGTCCGACGTCATCGCCGGCACCCCGGTGAACGGCAACGACCCGTACAGCCAGGCGGTGTGGGTGCAGAAGGTCCTGGGCGACGCGAAGGTCATCCCGTCTGACACACTGGTCACCGCCGAGCAGTTCACCAACGCCGTCACAGGCAACAAGACCGAACTCGGCGAAGCACTGGGCGTCGAGCTCGACGACGCGAAGATCGCCGAGCTGAAGACCACGCTGCAGGACTACGGCATGGTCGACGACGACCCGGACCCGGCTCAGCCGAGCACGTGGACGGAGCCGGACAGCCCGCGCTCGCACCACGATCCGGTCCCGCCCTCGGCCCCGGACGCCGACACGTCCGCGCCGACCGAGGTGGACGACCAGCTCACTGCGCTGACCGCCGACGCCATGGCCAACGCCTCACCGCTCGCGCAGTCGGTGGAGACGGCCCTGCGCTCGGACTCGCGGAAGTACGTGCAGTCCGAGGCCGGTCTGCACCTCCTCCACGCGTCCGTCGTGCTCGACACCCGGACCGACCAGATCGCCGCGATGATCCAGACCCACGGCGTCGAGGCGGTCGCGAAGTCGTTCAACAAGGCCTTCGAGCGCCCGATCATCGAATCGGCACAGCTGGAGCAGTTCGCCGACCTCGGCAACCCCGACAACCGCGCCAAGTTCGACGACTGGGCCCACCAGCTCTGGAGCACCGTCAACGGCGCACCCGAGCTGAGCGCGAACCCGGACAAGGTCGCGGCCGACGTCTTCAACCACGACAAGGGCTACAACCGCGGGTTCAACTTCGCCCAGGAAGCCGCCCTCGCCGAGATCATGGGCGCGCCGGAGCTCACCGAGTCGATCGCGAACACCCCGGTCTACGGCACCGACACGTACAGCCAGGCGCTCTGGACGCACAAGGTCCTCTCCGACGCGAACATCGTTCCGTCCAACGAGATCGTGAGCCCGGAACAGTTCACGAAGGCGGTCAACGACAACAAGACCGCCCTCGGCAACGCCATGGGCGTCACTCTCGACGACGCGAAGATCGCCGAGCTCAAGACCAAGCTGCAAGAAGACGGCATGGTCGACGACGATCCCGAGACCGCGAGCGAGCCCGCGCCGCCGTCGGCTCCGGAGCCTCCCACCGAGGTGGAGCAGCAGCTCTCGGCGTTGACCGACTACGCGATGGAGAACGCCACCCCGCAGATGAAGGCGGTGGAGGCGGCGCTCAAGTCGGACCCGCAGAAGTACGTCCACCACGAGGCGGGCCTTCACCTGCTGCGTGCGTCGGTCGTCCTGCACACGAGGTCCGAGGACGTCGCCGGGCTGATGTTCTTCTACGGCCTCGACGAGGTGACGAAGGCGTTCAACAAGGAGTTCGAACGGCCGATCATCGAGACCGAGCAGCTGGAGGCGTTCGTCCAGGAAGGTGGCGGCGAAAAGTTCGACAGCTGGGCGCACCAGCTGTGGAGCACGGTCGACAACACACCCTCGTACCAGGCGAACCCCGACAAGCTCGCCATGGACGTCTTCAACCACGACAAGGGTTACAACCGCGCGTTCAACCTGGCGCAGCAGACCGCGCTCACGGACCTGGTGGGCGCGCCGGCACTCGACGACGCCATCGCCACGACGCCGGTGTACGGGACCGACGCGTCCAGCCAGGCGTTCTGGGTGCAGAAGGTGCTGGGCGACGCGAAGATCCTGCCCGACAGCAGCGTGAGCGCCGAGCAGTTCACCAAGGCGGTCACCGACAACAAGACCGCACTCGGTGACGCCATGGGCGTCCAGCTCGACGACCAGAAGATCGCCGAGCTGAAGACCACGTTGCAGGACAACGGCATGGTCGACGAGGACCTGGCGCCGTCCGCTCCCCCGGCGGACACGCACGCGCCGGGTCGCCCGCCCGCCGACCCGAGTCCGTTGCACAGCACGGCGACCAGCGCGCCGTGGTTCGACCCGCAGAGCCCGGTGTCCTCTCAGGCCATCGCGGACGCCCGCGCCACGACACCGGCGAGCAGCTGGGTGCGCGGCGAGGACGGCGGTGTCCTCAACAACACCAAGGTCGGCCCGCACGGCATCACCATGCAGGCCTGGCGCGGCCCGATCGCCTACGACAACCGCGTGATGAACGTGGACGGCGTGCCCGTCCGGGACTTCACCGTCCGCCTGCACCTGAACAACGGCAACACCGACGTTCAGGACCGCACCCGCGCGGGCGTCGAGGAGATGTTCAACCAGGGCTACCGGCTCCCCAACGGCGAGCAGTTCCACGTCACCGTCGAGTTCACCGACAACCCGGCCGACGCGCACGCCACGGTCAACGTCACCAACGATCCCCAGGGCCGCGCCAACCAGCTCACCTGGCCCGCGCACACCGACTCGCGGCGGCTCGCGCACGAGGTCGGGCACTTCCTCGGGCTGCGCGACGAGTACCTCGAGACCGGCGACGTGAAGCCGGTCTTCCAGGACCAGGACGGCAGGGGCCGCGTCGTCAACGACAACTCCCCGATGACCCAGGGCATCGACAAGCAGGACGCGCAGCTCAAACCGCGCCACCTCCAGCTGATCGAAGACCGCATGACAGCGCTGCAGTCGCACAACCGGCCGCAGCCCAACGCCGATGTCGACACCGACGTGCCGGCACCGAACGCGCCCAAGCGCGACGCGACGCACATCGACGCCGACCCGGCAGCGGACGCCACCAAGCGCGCCCGCGACGACGACCACGTGTTCGACCCCGGCTCCGCTCCGTCCGATGTGGACAGCGATGTCGAGATGACCGATCCGGAAGTCCAGCTGGTCAACGAGAACGGCGTGCACAACGCGGCGTTCGCGAACCTGGCGAACGGCAGGACGCTCACCCCGATCACCGCGGACAACTACCTCGACCGCACTCGTCAAGGTATCGAGAACAACGAGCCGCCCTCGTTCGTGGTCAGCATGATCGTCCGGGCGAGCGAGCTCGACCAGCTCGACAGCGTCATCAACGGCGTCATGGCCAACACCAACAACATGAACGGCCGTGTGGCGTTCGTGCTCGGTGTGAACGCCTCGACGCAGGCGGACATCGACACCGCGATCGCCGCCGCCACACCGGTCGTCAACGGCCACGCGGAGCCGATCGCGCTGGTGAGCGTGCCGCACGGGCCCAAGGGCTTCAAGTTCGGCGAGACCCGCAACAGCACGTTGAACAGCAACGCGCACGAATTCGCCGTGACCGCGTTGGCCGCCAACGGGACGCACCCGTACGTGTCGGTCATGGACTTCGACGCGGGCGACCGCAGGACCAGGCAGGGCGGGCACGTCTTCGACCACGTCGCGCAGCTCATGGACAGCAGGGTCGGCGATGACGTCATGGAGCCGTCACGGCCGCTGATGGTCGGCGGTGGCTACCGCGTCACCACCACCCCACAGCAGCTGCACAACGACGTCCTGGCGCGCATCAACGGCGACACGAAGACCACCGAGACGCAGAGGCAGACCTTCCGGGACAAGCTCAGCGAGCCGGGCTTCCACGAGCGGTTCGAGCACGTGATCAACGCGGACATGCACGCGCGCCGCAACCAGCAGGCCATCCACCCGTTGCTGCCCTACACGCCGGAGCCGAACCTGTTCGTCGACGGTCTCGTGCCGCTGGCGGACCCGTCGGTGAGGTTCGGGGAGGGCCAGGCGGAGTTCGGGCAGCTCGGCCAGTCGCTGAACAGGTTCTACGCCAGGGAACTGGCGAAGCTGCACACGCCGGACGACCCCGCCGACATGGACGACGCCACCGAACGGGCCAAAGTGGACGTTCAGAACAACCGGCACCCGGTGCGGGGCCAGGCGTTCGCCACGGACTTCGTGGCGGGAGACACCGGCACCGACCTGTCCAGGATCGCGTACGGGCTGATCAAGGACGGGAAGCTGCCGCAGTCGCACACGGCGCTGCCGAACGTGAGCGAGCGGTTCCTCGATGGCAAGCCGGCCAAGGCGGGCACCAAGTTCGCCGAAGAGCGCGAACGCCTCGCCAGCGGCGCGCATTCGGTCGTCGAGCCGTTGCTGCCGCCGGCCAACGGGCAGACCACGAACACGTGGAACCCGCCCAGGAAGGTGGAGACCCAGCTCGGCGCACCGCAGAAGAACCGGATGAACCCGGCCGTGTCCGCGCCGATGCCCGCGCCGTTCAACCAGATGGCGGCAGGCATCCAGAAGGATCAGAAGCTGGTCGCGGCGCACGGGCTCGTGGCGTCCGATCACGTCAGCAACACGCAACGACAGCTGCGGTACCTGAACGAGGACGTGCTGGTCCGCCAGCCCGCGCCGCCGACCACGCCCAACGGGCTGTACGCCGCGATTGGGCAGGCCAGGAACGTCGACCCCGCGACGCTGCGGCAGCAGGTGGTGAGCCTGGCCGCGACCCACCAGGCGGTGACCAGGGCCGTGGCCGACTTCACCGTCAACCGGCCGATGCACCAGGGCCACCTGCACGGCGCGCTGGTGGAGAACGTCAACTGGCATATGCAGTCCGACGCCGGTGAGAACGCCGGTGCCGGCAACGCACGCGACCTGGTCGGGCACCTGATCGCGACCCAGCTGAACGTCAACGTGCGGATCCACCAGGGCGGCGCCAACCCGGTCCTGCTCCGGCCGATGGGCCCGCCGTTCGAGGAGACCGTCGACATCGAGATGGTGATGGACGGCCGTCAGGTCACCTACCGGCCGTACCAGGCGCCGGGAGGACTACAGCACGACGTGCAGATGCATTAGCGTGACCTGCGTGGACGAGTTCGCACAGGCGCTCCGGACAGCGATCACGAATCGCGGTCTCGGTCTGGAGCGCCTGCGCGAACACCTTTCGCAGCACGGCGTGTCGGTCTCCCTGGCGACGCTGAGCTACTGGCAGACGGGCCGCAGCCGTCCTGAGCGCAAGAAGTCGCTGCAGGCGGTCGTCCACTTGGAACACATCCTCCAGGTGCCGCCGGGCCACCTCTTCGAGCTGCTCGGCCCGCCTCGTTCACGCGGCCGCTGGCTGCGCAGGGCACCAGAGCCGATGTCCGCGTTCTGGCCGGAGCCCTCCCAGGTCGAGCACGCGCTGCACGACCTCGACACCCAGTGGGACGACCAGCTCATCCGGGTCAGCCAGCAGGACTTCGTGACGATCGGCGAGGACCGCACCGAGCGTTCGTTCCGGTCGCGGCAGGTCCTGTCGGCGTCGATGAACGGGCCCGACCGCTGGATCGTGATCATGCACAGCGACGAGTACGACCGGCCGTTGCCCGTGGTGCGCGCCCTGAAGAACTGCGAGATCGGGCGACTGGTGCGGGACGAGCCGCAGGGGTTCCTGGTCGCGGAGCTGCTGTTCGACCGCGCGCTGCGCAAGGGCGAGAGCATCGTGATCGAGCACGAGCTCGTCAACGAGGAGCTGTGCCCACTCGCTTTCAGCTACGAGCGCAGGTTCCGGCTGCCCACGCGGGAGTACGTGCTGGAGGTGACCTTCGAGGGATCGCCGCCGGCTTCTGTCGTCCAGCTCGCCGACAACTCGTCCGTGGAACCGGGCCGGACGCTTTTGGACGTTGCCTTGAACGTGCAGCCCGGGGTTCGCGGATTTCGCTGGGATTGGTGAACGGCCAGAACGGATGTCCCCCCGCGCCAGGGGAACATCCGTCCTAGTCGTCCTCAGTGGACTTCGGATCAGCCGATCTTCTCGATCCGCGCGTTGCGGATCAGGAACTTGCCGGGCTCACGCACCTGTTCGAAGGCCGCGTTGTTCAGCAGCGCACAGCTGCCGGACACCGACGCCACCTTGACGGTGGTGGACTTGTTGTTGTCCAGGTTGGTGACCTTCAGCGTGGTGCCGACGGGGAACTCACCACTCGACGCGGCGGGCTCACCGCCCTCACCGGACAGCGTCACGGTCGAGCCCTTGCAGACCTGCTGGCCGGCCGCGTCGCCACCGGCGTTGCCCTGGTTCGCATCGGGCTGCTGCGGTGCCGGCTGGGCCGTGGGCTTGGCCGTGGCCTGACCCTGGTCGCCGGCGTTGTTGCCCTGGTCGGCGTTGGCTGCGCCGCCCTCACCCTCGCAGCCGGCCGCCTTGCGCCGCTGCTCGATGAGGTCGACCACGGCCTGCCGGTTCGCGATGCGGGCCTCGGACTGCGCGTCCGGGCTGGCCTTCTGCCCCGCGATGAAGTTCAGGTTGTTCTGCAACGCCTTGTCCAGTCCGCCGCAGTCCTCGCCGGACGTGGCCGCCTGCCCCTTCTCGGGCTGCGCCTGGACCTTGTTGCCACACCCAGCGGCCGCACGGCGCTGGTTGATGAGGTTGACGACCGCCTGCCGGTTGGCGATGCGAGCGTCCGACTGCGCGTCGGGGTTCGCCTGCTGACCGGCGATGAAGTTCAGGTTGTTCTGCAGGGCGGTGTCCAGTCCGCCGCAGTCCTCAGCCGCTTTCGAGTCGGTGCCGCTGAAGGCGAAGATGCCACCGGCGACAGCAGCGACCGCGAGCATGGCGCCCGCGCCGATCATGGCGGGCTTGCGGTGTCGAGCGCCCATTCGATTCTCCTCGGGGGTCGATCGGTGTTGTACCGATGACTACGGGGAGGTCACGGACGGGGTTCAAATCGGACTAGACCACGTGCGTTTTAAATATGTTTAAGCTTAGGGGATTTCGGCGTTGTTGCTGATCAAGTGGCATTTCGCTCAGGCCTTGGCTCGACAGTTCCGTTGCGACGCGAATGGACCAGGCCGGTCGGAGCGGCGGCCGGTTCGAGGGTCGATCCACGCCGTGCTGTTCGACGGTGTTCGACGCCGTCGGCCCTCGCCGTTCGACTGCGCCTACATGCGATCCAGGAGACGGGCCCGCGCCACCTCGAGGTGCGCGGTCATGGCGTCGCGAGCCGCGACCTCGTCCTGCGCGATGAGCGCGTCCACGATCGCGCGGTGCTCGGTGATGGTCTGAACCCCGAAAGGCTGCTGGAAGTTCAGCCGGAACAGGTGCAGGTGGCAATGCGTCTTGGCGAACGACTGCAGGACCGCGTCATTGCCCGCTATCCGCAGAATCAGCTCGTGCAGACGCTGATCGTGGGCGGTGAGGTTCTTGTAGTCGTCATAGGCGTCGTCGGCGGGGGCCGCCGGGCAGGTGGCCAGTTCCTCTTCGATCAGGACGACGTTCTCCGGGGTCATGCGGCCCGCCGCCAGAGCCGCGGAGGGGGGTTCCAGCAGCAGGCGCAGGGCGTAGAGGTCGTCGACCTGTTTTCGGTTCAGCAGGTCCGTCACTCGGTAGCCGCGCAACGGCAGCCTGCTGACCAGTTCCTCTGACTCAAGACGTGCCAGGGCTTCTCTGACGGGCGTTGGGGACACGTCGAGCTGGCGCGCGATCTCGTCGATGTTCACGCGGGCGCCCGGCGCGATGCCGTCGCTCATGATCAGCGCGCGAATCTGCTCGTAGACGTCATCCGCGAGCACGCGTCTGGCCGGTATCCGCAACACCACTCCTGAGACTCCCGTCAGTTCTTGGCCAGTATCTCCCGTGAAACGCGTTCCATCTCGGCGAACACGTCATCGGAGCGCTGGCCTGCGAAGTAAGCCTCGAAAAGCGGCTGTTCAGCGGACTGCACCGCCGAGCCGTTGGCGTAGGCGGTGGACGGGTAGAGGACGCCGTCCTTGACGTACTGGTTGAAGACCGAGAGATCCACACCCTGCGACTTCATCGAGGTCACGGTGCTGTCCATCGCCGCGGGGATCGACGGGAAGAACGTGCCGGTGGCGCCTGCCTTGGTCTGGCACTCCTCGCTGCCCATGTAGCTGACCCACTTCCAGGTAAGCTCGGGATTCTTGGTGCCGGCCCAGATGTTGTTGCCGTTGGAGTTCGACAACACCGAACGCTGCCGTCAGGCCCGAGAACCGTCGGCGCGATGCCGACCTTCACACCGGGGATCTTGCCGAACGACGCGGCCGACCAGGAGCCGCCGACGGTCATGGCGACCTTGCCGGAGCCGATGAGGTCGACGTCGGAGATGGTCGACTGGTTGCCGGTCGTGAAGGTGCCGATCTTCGGCGAGAAGCCGCGGTCGGTCAGGGAGGTGACCCACTTCATCGTCTTGGTGAAGCGGGGGGTCGGTGTAGTTGAACTTGGTGGGCCACTGGTCCTTGTCGCCCAGGCGCCAGCCCAGGGTCGAGACGAACGGGGCCCACGTGGTCTCGCCGATGAAGCTGCGGCCCGCCATGGCGCCGATGCCGTAGGTGGCGATCTGGTTCTTGTCAAAGCCCGGCTCGTCACCGCGCCTGCCGTTCTTGTCGACGGTCAGCCTGGCCACGATCTTGTCGAACGTGCCACCGTCCTCGGGGTTCCAGGTCATCTTGGCGACGTCGGCCTCGGACACCCCGGCCTTCGTCAGCGCGTCGACGCTGTAGTAGATGCCGGCGGCGGCCCAGTCCAGCGGGAGCGCGTACTGCTTGCCGTCGGTGAACTTCCACGTGTCGACGCCGACGGAGTACTTCTTCATGTCCAAAGAGGACTTCGCGATGAGGTCGTCCATCGGCATCAGCTGGTGCTGGGAGGCGTAGGACTGGAGAAACTGCACGCTGTTCTGGAACGCGTCCGGCGCGGTGCCCGCCACGAAACCGGCGGTGAGCTTGGTGAAGTAGTCGTCGACGTTGTAGCGGGTGATCTTCACGTCGACGCCGGCGTTGGCGGCCTCGAACGCCTTCTCGCACTCGCCGTAGGCGACTGCCTGTTTGTCGTCCCAGGTCCACCAGTTCACGGTGTTGCCGGAGCCCGTGTCGGAACTCCCGCAGCCCGCGACGACCAGCGCTGTCACGGCTGCCAAAGCGGCGATTTTCATGGCATCTCCAGTCGGGAACGGAAGGCGTCGAGTGCGATGTCGAGGTCGTCGGAGCCACCCGCCTCGTGGGCGCTGTGCTCCCAGACCGCGATCTGGCGTGGGCCCGCGTAGGCGTGGTAGGCGCCGAACACGGTGGACGGCGGCACGATGTCGTCCATCAGGCCGATCGAGAACCAGGCAGGGGCGACGGCTCGCGTGGCGAACCCCACACCGTCGAAATAGGACAGTGTCGGGAAGATGCCGGAACGCCGGTTCTCGGCGATGTAGGTCGTCAGTTCGGTGTAGGGCGGGCGGGCGCAGACGTTCAACGCCCGGCGGAAGTCGCACAGGAACGGCGCCTGCGAGTGCACAGCGGCCAGGTCCGGCACCAGACCTGCCACGGCCAGAGCGATACCGCCGCCCTGGCTGTTGCCGATGACAGCGACGTCAGGGGAACCCAGCGCTCGCACCGCATCCACCGCGCGAACGGCGTCGGTGAACACGCGACGGTAGAAGTAGGTGTCGCGATCGGCGATCCCGCGCGTCATGAACCCGGCGCCGCCGCGCTGGTCCCGCACCTCGACCTGCAGGTGCGCGAACCCGGCGCTGGCCCAGGTCAGGTTCTCGACCGCGCTCCCCCTGTTGCCGCCATAACCGTGGTACTGCACCACCGCGGGCAATCCCGTTTTACCGCGGGGAGTCCGCAGCCAGGCATGGATCCGGTCACCGCCGAAGCCGGAGAACGTCACGTCGTAGACGTCGAGCGTCCGCAACGGCGTGTCGACCGGCACGGCCTCGACCTTGAGATCGAGCGAACGAGCCTCGGCCAGGGTCGAGTCCCAGAAAGAGTCGAAGTCGTCAGGCCGGACGTACGTGCTGCGGTAGTCCCACAGCGCGTCCAGGTCCAGGTCGGTCAGCACGAAACCCTCCCGCGCACTTCCACGACATCGCTCACCACGACCTCGGTGACCTCACCGCCGATGCTCACCGGCACGAACTCCGAGGCGTCACCGGACAACCGCCGCAGTAGCACGGAGACCTCGCCCTCCTGCCACGAGACGTCGACGGCCAGCCCGCCACGGCAACGCAGGCCACGAGCCGAGCCGCGCGTCCAGCCGCGCGGCAACGCGGGCAGGATGTCGATCACGCCGGTGTGGCTCTGCACCACGACTTCCGCGAGCGCGGCGGTGAAGCCGTAGTTGCCGTCGATCTGGAACGGCGGGTGCGTGCTGAACAAGTTCGGCAGCAGGCCGCCCCACTCCGAGCCGTCGAACGGCGCGTCCCGGTGCCTGTCGCCGGTGAACGCCTGCGAAGCCTCGGACAACAACGACCGCACGGTCTCGCCGTCACCCAGCCGGGCCCGCAGCGCCATCTTCCAGGCCCACGACCAGCCCATCGCACCGTTGCCGCGCCGGTCCATCGCAGCGACCGCCGCGTCACCGAGGTGAGTGCCTGCGACGATCTGGCCGAGCGGGTAGACGGACACCAGGTGGGACATGTGCCGGTGCGCCGGGTCTTCCTCCGGCAGGTCGGCGGCCCACTCCCCCACCCGTCCGCTGAACACCGGAACCGGCCGCAGGCGGGGCAGCGCGGCCGAGATCTCCGCGACCACCGGATCAGCCCTGCCCGATGCCAGTGCCAGCGCCAGAGTTCGTTCGAACACGGCCCGGATCAGCATCACGTCCATGGTCGCGGACAAGGTCAGCGCCTGCGGCTTGCCTGCGGCGTCGAGGAACCAGTTCTCCGGCGAGGTCGACGGGCACGTGTCGAGGTAGCCGTCCGGTCCCTCGATCAGCCAGTCGAGGCAGAACTCGGCACAGCCGCGCAGCAACGGCCACGCTCGCTCCAAAGTGGACCACGTTCGGGCGAAGTCGTAGTGGTCCCAGGCGTGCTGGACGAGCCACGCGCCGCCCATCTGCCAGATCGCCCACGACGGCGCGCGCGACCCATGCCGACCGGCAGCGACCAGCCCCACGCGTCGGTGTTGTGGTGCGCCACCCAGCCGCGCGCCCCGTACAGCTCCCGCGCCACGTCGGAGCCGGTCACCGCGAGCTTCTCCAGCAGCTCCAGCAACGGTTCGTGGCACTCGGCGAGCGCGGTGACCTCGGCCGCCCAGTAGTTCATCTGGGTGTTGATGTTGATCGTGTAGTTGGACGACCAGGCGGGCCGCAGTTCGCCGTTCCAGATGCCCTGCAGGTTCGCGGGCGGCGCGCCGGGCCGTGACGACGAGACCAGCAGATAGCGGCCGAACGCGAACAGCACCGAGGCGATGAGCTGCTCATCCTTGCCGGACAACAACTCCGGCACGTCGACGAGGTCCGGGAGGTCGCCGAACCGCACGTCGCACGCGTCCATCAAGGTCGCGTGGTCGCTCTTGCGCCGGCTCTGCCACAGCATCTCGGTCGTCGTGGAGCTGGTGAGTGTGAGCAGCCAGCGGTCGCCGTTCTCGACCTCGACCGACACCGTGCCGCGCTCACCCGAGCCGTAGACCGGTGCCTCGACCTGGGGTTCGTGCTTCGGCGCCGAGTCGACGGGGATGTCGATCACGAGGTTGAGGCCGTCCCGCGAGACCTCGCGCAACGGAGTCGTCAGCTCCACCTCGACCGGCACCGCGCCGGTGATCTCCACGCACAGCGCGGTTTCCGACGCCCACACCCGCCGGACGACCTCCGAGCCGTCGATGGTCAGCCGCTCGGTGACGACACCGGTGCTCAGATCGAGAGTGCGGCCGTGCGACTCGCCTTCGGGCAGGGTGATCCACAGGTCCACGTACGGCAGGAACGTCTGGCTGTACGGGCCTTCGAAGGACATCAGCAGCGAGGTCGCGCGCTGCAGGTCACCCGAGAAGATCGCTTCACGGACCTGCGCGAGCCGCCCCGGACCCGCACCTGCGGCAACCACGTCGGCCAACGCTGTGGACGGCCCGTCAGCGGTACCTGACCAGACGGTCGCGTCGTTGACCTGCACGCGGGACCGGCCGGCCCCGCCGAACACCATCGCGCCAAGGCGTCCGTTGCCCACGGGCAACGCCTCGGTCCACTCCGCCGCCGCGGACGGCCAGTGCAGTCTCACTTGATCCCCGTGAAGCCGATGGAGTTGACCAGCCGCCGCCCGAAGACCACGAACAGCAGCAACATCGGCAGCGCCGCGACCAGCGTCGCCGCCATCAGCCCCGCCCAGTCCAGCGACGCCTGCGGTGAGGACTGCTTGAACACCGCGAGCGCGAGGGTGAGCGGGCGGACCGACTCGTCGTTGGTGACGAGCAACGGCCAGAAGTAGTCGTTCCATGTGGTGATGAACGTCAGCAGCGTCAGGGTCGCCATCGGCGCGACGCTCATCGGCAGCACGATCCGGAAGCACACGCGCAGCGGCCCGGCGCCGTCGATGATCGCGGCCTCCTCCACCTCGTTGGAGAGGCCCAACATGAACTGCCGCAGGAAGAAGATGTTGAACGCGGAGAAGAACGCGCCAGGAAGGATCATGCCGCCGAACGTGTTCAGCAGCCCCAGGTCCTTCATCAGCACGAAGTTCGGCAGCAGCGTGAACACCGACGGCACCATCAGCGCCGTCAGCAGGACCCCGAAGACGACGTCACGGCCCCTCCACTGCAGCCGGGCGAACGCGTACGCGGCCAAAGCAGAGAACACGACGGTGAAGAGCGTCAGAACTCCCGCGTACACAATGGAGTTCCACAGGGCGAGTGCCAGATCGATCTTGGCGCCCGATCCGCCCTCCGCGGCGGCCTCGGCCGGTGTGGCCAGGCCCAGAGCACGCTTGAACGGGCCCCACGTGAAGTCCACCGGCAGCAACGAGGACGGGTCGGTGGACATCGCGAAGTTGTTGGACAGCGCGGTACGCAGGATCCAGTAGAACGGGAAGATCGTGATCAGCAGGACGACCACCAGGTAGCCCCAGGCCACGCCCCTGCCGAGTTTCATCGAGAGGTTCACCGGCGCCCCTTCAGTTGGTGTCGGACTCGCCGGCACGGGCCATCCGCATCTGCGTGAAGGTCACCGTGACGAGCAGCAGGAACAGGGCGAGCGACATGGTGGCGGCGTAACCGAAGTCGAACTGGCCGAACGCCTTGTCGTAGATGTACATCTGCAGCACCAGCGAGGCGTCCGCGGGACCGCCCTTCGTGCTGACCTGGACGATGTCGAAGACCTGGGTCGCGCTGATCACGTTGAGGATCACGACCATCACCAGGATCGGCCGCAGCAACGGCAACGTCAGCGAGCGGAACATCTGCCACTCCGACGCGCCGTCGATCCGTCCGGCCTCGTAGATCGACGCGGAGATCGTCTGCAGGCCCGCGAAGATGAGAACCGCGTTGTAGCCCATGGACTTCCACACGTTCAACGCGGCCAGCGTCGGCACCGCCCACCCGCCGGAGCCGAAGAACATGACCGGTTCGCCGGTGACCCACGTGATCAGCTGGTTCACGATGCCGAGCTGCGGGTCGAGCATCCACGTCCACACCAGCGCCGTGACGACACCGGAGATGAGGAACGGCAGGATCATCAGCCCGCGCACCGTCGTGTTGACTCCCAGGCGGTGCAACACGACCGCGGTGATCAGCGAGACGCCGACACCCAGAACCACTGACAGCACGACGAAATACGCCGTGACACCGAGCGAATGCCAGAACCTGCCGTCGTTCACCAGCTGCTGGACGTTCGCGAGTCCCGTCCACACCGGCGGGGTGAGGATGTGGAACTCGGTGAAGCTCAGGTAGACGCCGCGCAGCATCGGGTAGGCGAAGAACACGCCGAACCCGAGGACGGCGGGCGCGACCAGCAGCCACGCGACCCACGTGTCGTTGCGGCGCGAGGCGGGGCCTTTGCGCCGGCGACGTGCGGGCGGAGGCGCCGTGGTGGCAGGTCCACGCACGACCTGGGCGCTGGAGTCTTGCACGGTTGTCACCACGACGCCTCCTGGTCTCAGCGGGTCAGATGCGGATGCTGTCGACGTCGAACACGGACTCGTCGGGGTTGCCGAAGCGAATCGTGTTGTTGCCCGCCAGCAGGTAGATCGGAACGGTGACCTTCTGCGGCGCGTTCCAGTTGTCGTCGTTCGAGCCGGCGACGGGCAGCTTGAAGCTGGTGCCGTTCACCGTGACGACGCCGGTCCGGCTGGAGCTGGCGTCGATGTAGGACAACTCGACGAGGTAGGTGCCCTCGCGAGGTACGTTCACCGTCGGCATCGTGAGAACGCCGCTACCGCCGATGAACCCGACCTTGGAGCCGTTCGAGCACGCGCAGCCGTAGACGGTCGCGCCGCCAGCGGGACTGCCCTTCTCCGCTTCGTACGTCACCGTTTCCTTCGGCGTGACGAAGGAAACCGGCTTCGAGCGGTTGCCGTTCTGCACAACGGTGAACTCGTAGGAGCTCGCCGGGGTGAGGCCGGTGACGGTCGCGCTGGTGCTGGTGGTGGTCGCGACCTTCTTGTTGCCCGCGTAGACGTCGTAACGGACACCGGACTTGCCCTGCCACTTCAGCGAGACGCTGGTCGGCGTGGCCGCGGTGCCCTGCACGACGGCGGGTGCGACGGCCGATCGTGGGGTGATCTTGAGCAGTTTCGTGCCGTGCACCGGAAGTTCCGCGCTGAACGAGCCGTTCGCCTGGCCGATGTCCTTGCGCTCCCACACGTCGCGGACCCTGGCGTTGCCGGAGATGCCGAGCCGCGCGAAGTCCGCGGTGACGCTCGCGGGCCTGGAGCCGAGGTTGAACAGCGCCACGGTGTAGCTGCCGTCGGCGTTGCGGGCGTACCAGACCTGCTGGTCGGAGAACTGGTCGACAGGACGGGCGGGGATGCCGGCCTGGTTGATGGCGATGACCTCGTCGTTGGTCAGCAGCTTGTAGCCGAAGTCGTCGATCTTCGTCAGGTCGTCGCCCATGTACAGCGGCGAGTTCGAGATCGCCCACAACGTCATGTAGCTGCGGCGCTCGGCCTCGGTGATGCCGTCCATCTGGCCGTTGCCGACGTTGATGCTATCGAGGTTGTTCCAGCGGCCGGGACCGGCGTCGTCGATCCACTGCACGACGTCGTTCCAGCGGATCTTCACCGAGTTGTTCCAGGTGACGAGCGTGTCGCAGTAACACTCGACGTCGGTGTCGACGCGCCAGCCGTTGGTGTTCGCCTTCCACACGTCGGCCTGGCGATGCGACAACGCCCACGAGATGAGGAACTCGATCGGGCGGCCGGTCCGCTTGAGCGCGGTGTTCCACGCCTTGACGTCATCGGTGTTGTCGTAGTTCTCGCCGCCCTTGAAGCTGCCGGGGCCGACGCCGTCGAGCTTGAGGAAGTCGACGTCCCAGCCGGCCAGCACCTTCGCGATCGAGTCGAGGTAGGCCTGCGAGCACGGGTTGGCGAAGTTCATCTTGTAGGCCATGTCCCACCCGTTGGTCTTGCGCAGGTCCGGGTAGACGAGGTCCTTGGTGGTGCAGCCGGGCGCGTTGTGGATCGGCGTCTTGCCGTCGTTGTACGCCTTGAGGCCCAGGCCGACCGCGAGGTAGGAGCCGAGCTTGAGTCCCTTGCCGTGCACGTAGTCGGCGAGCCACTTCATGCCGTGCGGGAACTTCTTCGCATCCACGACAGGGCGCCCGTACTCGTCGAACGAGCCGAGCCAGCCCGCGTCGACGTTGACATGGTTGTAGCCGTGCTTCTTGAACTTCGCCGCGAGCACGTCCGCCTGCGCCACGACGTTCTTCTCGTTCAGCCAGCTCGCCGGGCCGTCCGGGTTCACGCCGGGGTAGTTGGTCGCCTGCAGGCTCCAGCTGCTCCAGCCCATGTAGGGCTTCTCGGCGATCTTCTGAACCTGTTGTGCTTCCGGCGCTTGGGCTGACGCAGGGACCGCGATCAGCGACGCGAGCAGGCCGGCAACGACACCTAACGCTCTCAAGACCACTCCTTTGTGATTCTCAAATGACCCGAAGGTCTTCCATCGCATCGCGATCCCAGTCGATGCCGAGACCTGGCGTTTCCGGGGCGAGCGCGTGTCCGTTGTGGACGGTCATCTCGCTCTTGGTGATCGCGCGCAGCTGCGGGATGTGCTCGACGAACTTCCCGTTGGGCAGCGCGGCGGCGAGGCTGACGTGCAGCTCCATCAGGAAGTGCGGGCAGACGTCGGCGTTGAACGCCTCCGCGACGTGCGCGACCTTGAGGAACGGCGTGATACCGCCGATCCGCGCCGCGTCGACCTGGATGATCGAGGCGGCACCGCGTTCGAGGTACTCGCGGAACTGCGCCACCGAGTACAGCGACTCCCCCACCGCGATCGGGATCGTGGTGGACTTCGCGAGCCGTTCGTGCCCGCTCACGTCGTCGGCGGGCAGCGGCTCTTCTAGCCAGGTGAGGTTGACGTTCCGGAAGGCGTCCGCACGCCGGATCGCCTCGGCGGACGTCATGGACTGGTTGGCGTCGACCATGATCGCGAACCGCTCGCCGACCGCTTCCCTGACAGCCTCGAGGCGTTCGACGTCCTCGGTCAGGTCGGGCTTGCCGACCTTCATCTTGATGCCCTGCCAGCCCTGCGCCGCTGTTTCCTTGGCGCCAGCGACGAGCTCCTCCGTGGACAGATGCAGCCAGCCGCCCTCGGTGTCGTAGAGCGGCACCTCCTGACGGAAGCCGCCTGCCATGCGCCACAACGGTTCCCGGGCGCGCAGACAGCGCAGGTCCCAGAGCGCGGTGTCCACGGCAGCCAGTGCGAGCGAGGTGATCGCGCCGGCCGTGGTGGACCGGGTGTGGGCGAACAGGTCCCGCCAGACGTGCTCGATCCGGCGCGCGTCGGCACCTTCGACCCTCGGGAGCAGGTGATCTTTGAGGAGCGCGAGAACGGAGCTGCCGCCCGTGCCGATCGTGTAGGCGTAGCCGAGTCCGGTGAGGCCGTCGTCGGTCGTGATCTCGACGAAAACCGTCTCCTGCTTGATGAACTGCTGGACCGCGTCGGTGCGCAGAGTCTCGACCGGAACGTCGACCTGGAACGCCTCGGCACGCAGGACCTTTGCCACGCCAACTCCTCGGATCTCTGATCCTATAGGATATTTGACGAGCATTGAACGCAGGCGTTACGAGGGTGTCAACCGTCGTTTGGACACGCTCTCACGCTGTTCAGAGCGTTTACAACGGGTCAGAGCGACCGGTCTTGTTCCGGTCCTCCGATGTTTGCAGCTCGCGGCCACAGTCCGCTGATCAGCGACTGTGTGGTGCTGTGTTTAAAAGTGAGCGGTTCTGTCCGATTGTCAGACGGACTCGGCGGCCCGCTTGAGCCGCTCCAGCGTCGCCTCGATGTTGCGCTGGTTCGTCACCGCGCGGTCCTTCACTCCGGTCGCCAGCACGGTGATCGGCTTGTACCAGCCCGGCCGGCGATCCCAGGTGGACTCGGTGACGCGACAGCCGGCGTCCGTCTCCTCGATGTCGTACTGCCAGCGCGACACCGCCATCCCGAGCGACTTCACCTCGAACGCGAACCTGGTCGCGGAGCAGTCGGTCACGGTGGAAGTCGTCGGCCACACCCGCCAGCCGCGCTTGTTGACGCCACGGAACCGGGCGCCGACCTGCGGGCCGGAGGCGTTGAGCCACTTGCCGCCGGAGTACTCCTCGGCGCAGGTGCTGAGCCCACGCAGGTCACTGACCAGGTCGAACACCCGTCGCGGTGAGGCGGCGATGTCGATGTGCGCGGAGGCGTCCGGCGTCATGCCGCCGAACTTACTACGAGTAGGTTCGGCGCACCAGCCATTCACGGACGGCCAGGACGGACGGTGCGACCGCCTTCGTGGCGGCGAGGTCGACCGGGACGGGATGGGTGCGCAGCCATCGCCACATCTTGATCAGGTCGGGGCCTACGAACTTCTCGAACAGCCAGATCGGCATCGGAATGCCTCGCGGTGAGCGGCCGGCCACCTCTCTCCAGAGCCGGCGGCACTCGTCGATGCTCTGCACGTCCGCGCACAGAGCCAGGTCTTCCGAGACGAACCGGTCCGTCTCGGCAAAGGCACGCGCCGCCACGGCACCGACGTCGTCAGCGGAGAACCACAGCAGCGGCCGGTCGTCACCGATCAGCTTCGGCATCAGGTGCCACATGGACACCGGTGGATAGAAGTCCTTGTCGGTCATCAGTTCCATGAACGCCATCGGGCGCAAGACCGTCAACGGCAGACCGAGCGACTCCAGATGTGCCTGGATCACCAGCTTGTTGTCCCACTGCCCCACGCCGGTCTCCGGCACGCCCGGTCCCGCCGACCCGTACACCACGTGCCGCACGCCCGCCTCTGCCGCGGCATCGCCGACCGTCAGTCCCTGCTGGACCTCTCCGTCGAGCCCGCTGATCATCGGGTTCTGGACGCTGAACACCCCGTGCGCGCCGGAAAAAGCAGGGCGCAGCGAATCGAGAGAGGCCATGTCCGCGCGCATCACCTCGGCGCCGGCCGAAGCCAGCCTGAGAGCAGCGGGTGACGAGGGATCACGCGTCAGCGCTCGCACCCGCCAGCCGTCCGCGAGCAGGTGCCGTGCGACCGAGCCGCCCTGGCGCCCGGTCGCGCCGGTGACCACCACCAGCCTGGTGCCGTCCATAGCGGACCTCCTGGCTGTTTATCGCCAGGCCGCGGCATCGGTTACGTCAGCTCGCGGATCGGTTCACCCGCGATGAAGGCATGGACGTCCTCCACAGCCTCCTGGAAGTACGTGCGGTAGTTCGCCTCGGTGACGTAGCCGAGGTGCGGGGTGGCGAGAACGTTCGGCAACGTACGGAGCTCGTCCCCCAACGACAGCGGCTCCACCTCGAACACGTCGAGCCCCGCACCGGCGATTCGCTTCTCCCGCAACACCTCCAGCAGCGCGGGACCGTCCACGATGGCGGCACGGGAGGTGTTGATCAGGAACGCCGAGGGCTTCAGGCACGCCAGTGCCGCCGCGTCGACCAGTCCCCGGCTCCGGTCGCTCAGGACAAGATGGACAGACGCGAAGTCGCTCTGCGCCAGCAACTCGTGCAGGCCGGACGCGAGCCGGACGCCCTCGGCCTCGGTCCGGTCGACCGTGAGGTTGGGGCTCCACGCCACCACGTCCATGCCGAACGCCTTGCCGATGCGGCCGACGGCCTTGCCGAGGTTGCCGAAGCCGACCAGGCCGAGCGTGCGGCCGGCGAGGTCGACGCCGACGGTGCTCTGCCACGGGCCGCCGGAGTGGAACGCCGCGTTCTCGACGACCAGATGGCGAGCGAGGCCCAGGATCAAAGCCCAGGTCAGCTCGGTCGGCGGGGTCTTCGCGCTGCCGGTGCCGCAGACCGTGACACCGTGCTCCCGAGCCGCGGCGAGGTCGATCGAGGCGTTGCGCATGCCGCTGGTGATCAGCAACCGGAGCTTCGGCAGCAGAGCGAACAACTCGGCCGTGAACGGGGTCCGCTCGCGCATGATCACGACGCACTCGGCGTCGGCCAGTGCCGGAGCCGGGTCGTCCAGGTGTTCGCGCAGCACGGTCACGTCGAGGCCCGACCAGTCCGCATTGGCGAGCGCCACGCCCTGGTAGTCGTCCAGCACCACACACCTCATGGACCGATCATGTCAGAGTGGGGACATGGGGGACTTCCACCTGGCACAGGCCAACATCTCGACCGGGCGGTGGGCGTTCGACCACCCGAGGATGCGCGGGTTCACCTCGAAGATCGACCCGATCAACGAGCTGGCGCAGCGGGCTCCCGGTTTCGTGTGGCGGCCGAGCTCGGAGCGGATGACGACCGACCTGAACCGGCTCGGGCTCGACCCGTGGCGCGAGGCGTTCAACCTCAGCGTGTGGGAGTCGGTCGAGGCGTTGTGGGAGTTCACCTTCAGCGGCCTGCACCTCGATGCGGTCAAGGGCAGCGCCAGATGGTTCGAGGCGGAATCCTCCCTGGACGTGATGTGGTGGGTGCCCAGGGGACATCAGCCCAGCACCGAGGAAGGGCTCGCGAAGCTCGACCTGGTCAGGACGAACGGTCCGACGCCGGACGGGTTCACGTTCCGGAGGAGGTTTCCCCACCAGAGCACCTCGGACGATGATCTCCAGCAACGGCCGGGGATCCACCTCCTCTCCGCGCGCGAACCGCTGCAGGAACACGCCCTGGACACACGCGCCGATCGTGTCGGAGGCCGCCAGCGGATCCCGCGCGCCGAGGCTCGCCAGTGCCGGGATGAGCATCGACGACATCGTGGCCCGCCCGCGCAGCAACGCCTGGCGCACCTGACGGTTGGTCGCGGCCTCCATCCACAGCACCATGCGCGCGGTGGCTGCGACGACGTTCGGGCCGGTCATGTAGTCGTAGAGCCGGCACAGCTCGTCCACCAGTTCTTCGGCGGACCTGGGCTTCAGCGTCGCCGCGACCTCCGGGGTCTCCTTGCGCACCATCCAGTCCACCAAGCCGTCGAGCAGTGCGGCGCGCGTGCGGAAGTAGTTCGACGTCGATCCCTCGGGCAGGTCTGCGCGATTGTCCACGCGCGTGCGTCAGGCCGCGTAGTCCTTCCGTGCCGAGCAGATCGATCGCCGCAACGAGCGCGCGGTCCCGGTTCGAGGTCGGGTTGGTCATGCTCGTGCGCCTGCTCAGAGCGCGAAGACGGGTTCCACCGCTCGCGTACTTCCACCTCGCCACGGCGCTTGTCAGTCTCGGGTTCTGGATCGGCTTCGTCGCCGCGGGCCCTGTTGTGCTGGCGTGGATCGGGTGGGCGGTGCTCAACCTGACCAACGGCCTTGGCGACACTCTGCTGACGAAGGGCTGGCGAAAGCGCAATCCCGCCGCAGCGGGGAACGCCTACCTCAAAGCAGCCACGGAAGCCGTCTTCACCACGAAGAGGCCCCTCCCGCTGGTGCACGGCATCCTCGCGGGAGGGACCTACTTCACGGCTCTCGCCGCAGCGTTGATCAGCAGTTAGGACGCGTGCTCTTGCCGGCGAAACGGTCGCCCAGCCAGTTCAGCGCGTTCGTGCCCCACGCACTGACCGCGGCGACGTGCCCGAGCAACGGCAGCGGCGTCCACTGCACGTCCGCGCCCAGCGAGCACCACTGCGAGCGCAGCTTCTGCCCGACGCTGAACGGGATCAGCTCGTCCAGTGTGCCGTGGTAGAGGTACACGGGCGCGGCCGGCTTCACCGAGCCGAGCATGTTCTCCGTCAACCTCTTCTGCCACAACGGATCCAGGATGACGTCCGGTCGCGTGGTCAGCGAGTTGAGGCGCGCGAACGGTGCCACCAAAGCGATCTCGGCGACGCACGAGTTGCGGATCTGGTCGATGACCTGCGTGCCACGGGCGTTCAGCACCGACGACAACGGCAGCTCGGGATAGGCCTCGGCGTACCCCGCGGCCGCCGCGAACACCAGTCCGGAACCGGCGTTGCCGTCGTTGAACTTCGCGACCGCGTTCAGGTCGGCGGGCACGCCACCCGCCGCGACACCGACGACGTTCAGCGAAGGCGCGTAGGACTTCCACTGCTCGGCGGCCGATGACGCGGCCTGACCGCCCTGGGAGTAGCCGAAAACACCGACAGGGGCGTCAGCGGACAGGCCGGGGATGTTGCTCGCCGCCCGTGCCACGTCCAGCAGGGCGCGTCCCTCCGAACGGGACACCGCGTAGGTGTGATCCCCTGGCGTGCCAAGGCCTTCGTAGTCCGTGACCGCGACCGCCCAGCCCTTGAACATGGCCTGCGCGAGGAACGCGATCTCGGGCTCGGTGCCGTTCTGCAGCTGCTGCGACGGCGCGCAGCGGTCGGCCATGCCCTGGGTGCCCATCGCGTAGGCCACGATCGGCCGCGGACCGTTCGTCCACGGCAGCGGGGGCACGAGGACCATGCCGGACACGACGTTGCCCGCGCCCTTCGCGGACGTCGAGCGGTAGCGGATGTCGTAGGCCTTCACCGGGGCGGGCAGCAGTCGGAGAGGCTCCGGGTGCCACGCCACCTCCCTGCTGCTGACCAGATCGCCCGGCGCGGCCGCCACAGCGGGTGTGACCAGGGATAACAAGAGGAAAACGGCGGCGAGCACGGCACGGAGCGGCATCGTTGGACCCCTTTGTGGTAACCGGCGTTACCGCAATGTAGGGCCGAACGTCGTAACGTGGCAATACCCGGATCGGCTTTAAGGGTTCACACGAGGCCCTGGGGGAACGCGAAGACGCGATCGGGGTCGTACTTGCGCGCGACCTCCCTGAGCCTGGTCAGCGACGAGCCGTAGTAGGTGCGTGCCCAGTCCGGCATCTGCGGGTCGAGGTAGTTGACGTAGCCGGTGGCGCCGAACATCTTCGCGAGCTCGTCCCGCGCGACACCCATGGCCCGGCGGGCGTTGGCTTCGCCCGCCTGCAGGGTGAGCTCCACCTGGATGCTCGCGAGCGCGGACCGGTGCGGGAACGCGGACGCCGGGCCGCGTGCGATCGCGCCGCCCATCGCGTCGATCATGTTGTAGGAGTTGGGGGTGTTCTTGAAGATGTCCGCGAGCCGCTGCGGGTCGTGATCGGGCGCGTCAGCATCCGGGACGTCGCGACGTAGCTCCCGCGCGGCTGCGTTCCGCCGCCGCCGTTCCAGCTCGGGCGGCACGAGCCGTCGATGCTCTTGCACCACGCGAACCGTTCCATCGCGGCGAGGAAGCTCTGCTCCTGCTCGCGGCGCGACGCCGGTTGCGAGCCGACGCGGCGGACCAGGTCGTCCAGCAACGATTTCGCGTTCGCCGGTGCGCCAATGAAACAGCCGGAGACCTCGACGTGCGGGTTCGGCCCGCTGCCGACGCCGACCGTCGTGGTCATGGCGTCCGGTGCTTGGCCTTGCCAGTCCGGCCACACGCTGAGCAGCGAAGCCAGCGCCGCCGACGGGAACGTGAGGGTGAACGTCGTCAAGCTCCGCGCGGGTTCGGTGCGGAACACGAACGACGTGACGATGCCGAAGTTGCCGCCACCGCCGCCGCGCAGCGCCCAGAACAGGTCGGTGTGCTCGGTCGCGGAGACCGTGCGGTGCACGCCGTCCGGCGTCACGATCCGTGCATTGACCAACCGGTCGCAGGTGAGGCCGAACTGCCGCGCGGTCACGCCGATGCCGCCTCCCAGCGTGAGGCCGGAGATCCCGACCGTCGCGCACGTGCCCGCCGGCATCATGCGGCCCGCATTCGCCAGCACGATGTAGAGGTCCATCAACAAGACACCCGCGCCGACCTCCACCGTGCCGTCGGGCCGCACGTCGATCCGGTCGAGACCGCGCACGTCGACGACGAGGGCACCGTCCGCCGTGGAGTAACCGGGATAGCTGTGGCCGCCGCACCTCGCCGTGATCCGCGTCTTGTCCTGGCGCGCGATCTCGATGCAGCGCTGGACGTCCGCGGGAGTCGTCACGCGAGCGATCGCGCTCGGACGTTGGCCGTCGTAGTGCGTGAAGTAGCCGAGTTTGGCGTCGCGGTAGGCGGCGTCGCCCGGCCTGATCAGCTGGACGTCCATTGTGGACCTTCCGAGCCACGCTGACATCGCTCCGAGCGCGGCCGACTGCAGAAGTGCCCTGCGACGCAACATGTCACGAACGTAGGAGTCTGGCGATCAGGCACACAACGGATCGGCGGACCGGTCCTGATCCCGGCTACGGGTTCACAGCGAGGAACAGGAAAGCCGCCAGCAGCAGGAGGTGCACGCCACCTTGAAGCCGAGTCGCGCGGCCCGGCACCACGGTGAGGACGCTGACCAGAACCGTGAGCAGCAGCAGGATCATCTGCATCGGACCGAGGCCGAGCAGCAGCGGACCGTCCAGCCAGATGGTGGCGAGCGCGATGGTCGGGATGGTGAGGCCGATGCTCGCGATCGCCGAGCCGTAGCCGAGGTTCAGGCTGGTCTGGATCCGGTCGCGCAACGCGGCGCGTGCCGCGGCGATCGTCTCGGGCAGCAGTACCAGCAACGCGATCACGACGCCGACGAACGACGGCGGGAAGCCCGCAGCCTTCACTCCCGCCTCGATCGCGGGTGACTCGATCTTCGCGAGACCGACCACCGCGACCAGCGCGACGAGCAGCAGGCCGAGCGAGGCCAGCGTGGCCTTCGACGACGGCGCCTCGGCGTGTTCCTCGGCCTCGATCACGCCGTCCTCGGTGACGGGCAGGAAGAAGTCGCGGTGCCGGACGGTCTGGGTGAAGACGAACAACGCGTACAGCACGAGGGAAGCGAGGGCGGCGAACGCGAGCTGCGGACCGGAGAACTCCGGGCCGGGCGTGGTGGTGGTGAACGTCGGCAGGACCAGCGTGAGCGTGGCGAGCGTCATCACGGTGGCCAGCGCGCCGCCGCTGCCCTCGGCGTTGAAGAGCGTGGTGCCGTGCTTGAGAGCGCCGAGAAGTAAGGCGATGCCGACGATGCCGTTCGTGGTGATCATGACTGCCGCGAACACCGTGTCGCGTGCGAGCGACGACGCTTCGGGCCCGCCGGACGCCATCAGCGTGACGATCAGGGCCACCTCGATGATCGTCACCGCGACCGCGAGAACCAGCGATCCGAACGGCTCCCCCACCCGCAACGCGACCACCTCGGCGTGGTGCACGGCGGCAAGCACGGTCACGGCGAGAACCAGTGCGACGAGCGCGACGAGCACAGGCGCGAGGTCACGTCCCCAGGTCACGGCGAGCAGCAGCACGCCGAGCACGGGGGCGATGGTCGTCCAGGACGGCAGCGTGAAGCGCGAGACGGCGGCCATGATCACACCTTCGCACGCCCGACGGCCTGTCCGCCATTCGGCTCAGCATGCATTTCGGGACAATAAAATGTGGAGCGGAGCGCCCCTGCCGCGCCCCGCTCCACATTTATGTCCGGTGCCTAGAAATCGAACAAGGCACCGGTGTGCGCCAGCATGACGCACGAGTTCGGGTAGGTGTGAACCTCGTTCACGGGCTCGCCCCGCCAGAAACCGAACATCGAGACCTCGACGGGCGCGTAGATGAACGTGCAGGCCCTGCCGTCGGACTGCATGGCCTGCAGGTCGGCACCGGTGGACGCCAGCGTCGCGCAGGCGAGGGCCCTGCGCGGGTGGCTGTCACCTCGTTCGCAGGTCAGGACGGTCGCCTTGAAGGCGTTGTCCTCGACATCCGAGTACTGCACCGACAGCACGAGCGCGGTCCCGCCCCTGGAAGAAGTGGGCTGGGCGGCCTGCGCGGTGCCGGCGAAGGCGAACAGTGATGCGAACAGAGCAACGAACGCAAGAATGCGGCCGGACATGAAAACGGTCCTCCTGAGACCTCACAAAAACGGGCCGGTTCTCGGCCGCCGCAGATGTTGCCACCATGTTTCGTCGCAGCGAAAGGGGCCAGCAACTGTTCACCGATCACATTTACCCGACTCGGCCAAAAGCGTGATTGGGCCGAACGGATGTGTTGCGCGCCACGTTCGCCGGGACACAGCTGCCGACGGACTGTTACGGGTTGCTGACAGACGCCGTTGCCCTCAGACGTATTATTCGAATCATGTCCAAGACCTCCAGACGCGTCGTGTTCGGCGTGCTTCTGATCATCACACTCGTGGTTTCCACCGGCGGGGCGCTGGGATACCTGGGCAGATTGACGCTCGTGTTCGACCGGCATCCGGGAAAGTCGCTGGCGATTGTCGAAGAAGTGCCAGGACCAGAGGACGGGCCGAAGTGCCCGATTGACGCCCGCTACCTCGACGAGGCGCCGGACGGCTTGCGCCCTGAGGTACTGCAGGCATGGAAATCGTTGCGCGCCAAGGCCGCTGACCAGGGCGTTCAGCTCTGCCTGAACGACGGCAAGCGCAGCCGCCAGCAGCAGCAGAAGGAGTTCGACGACGCCGTGCAGAAGTTCGGCTCCGAAGAACTCGCATCGAAGTACGTGCTGAACCCACCGGACAGGTCGATGCACGTGATCGGATTGGCGGTCGACATTCAGCCGATCGAATCGGCGAAATGGGTCGAGAAAAACGGCAGCACCTTCGGCTGGTGCCGCCGTTACCTCAACGAGCAGTGGCATTTCGAATACAACGCCGGCTACTCCACGGGAGGCTGCCCCGCGCTGGTTCCGAGCGCGACCGGCAGCTGAGGGCCCGCGTAAAGGTCTAGACGCCTGGGGTGCGCGCGAGGTTGCGCCCACGTAATCTGACAACACCAGTTACCAGATTGGAGCACCCGGTGGCACGTGCCTACGGCGGCATCTCACCCGAGCAGCGCAGGGCGGAACGCCGGGCTCGGTTGCTGCAGGCCGGCCTGGCGCTGTTCACCAGTACGGGCTTCGCCGGCACCAAGATCTCCGAGCTGTGCACAGAGGCCGGCGTCTCCACGCGCAACTTCTACGAGGAGTTCGCCTCCAAGGAAGACCTGCTCCGCGAACTCCACGACCTCATCAACGCCACGGCGTTCAACGAGGTCCGCACGGCACTGGCGCAGCTGGAGACCTCGGACGTGGCCACCCGGATCACGACGCTGCTGGACGTGTTCGTGCGCAGCGTGACGGCAGATCCCCGTGTGCCGCGCCTCAACTACGTCGAGGCCGTCGGGGTGAACGCGGAGATCGAGCAGCAGCACGTGCGGTGGGTGAACACGTGGGCCGAGTTCATCGAGTCCGAGGCTTTGCGGGCGGCTGCCGCGGGGGTGGCGCCGCAGCGTTCGTACCGGCTCACGGCGATCGCGTTGGTGGGGGCGACCACCGGGGTTCTGCGGGAGTGGCAGGCGCACGAGCCGCCGCTCGCGGTGGACGAGATCGCCGCCGAGATCCGCGAACTCATGCTGGCGGCGATCACCCGGCCGTAGCCGGCTGCTCGGTTCGGCCCATCTGCACGGTGAACCGGCCTGGCGAGGCGGGCGGCCGTGATCAGATGACGGTGTGCGGACGTTGACCAGGCTCGTCACGGCGATCGCTGCCGTCGTCGGCTACGTGGCGTTGATGCTGGCCATCACGGCGGGCATCGAGCTGAGGGAGCGCAACGCCTTCCACGACGCGCCCACCCAGTACGCCTCCTTCGTCGCTGCCCTGGACAGCGGTTCGGCCACCGGCACCCGCGCGGTCGCCCGCTGGTTCCGCGAGCACGCGCCGTCCAGCAGCAGGGCGAGCGCGTCGATCTCCCTCGGTGCCGATGCCGCAGAAGACGGGGAGACAGACCTCGCCCGCCGGTTCACCGACGACGTGGCCGCGAAGATCGAGCAGGACCAGCGGGCTCTCGACGAGAAGTCCGCCAGGGCCTGGTCGCGGGCGGTGCCGTGGCTGGTGGCCGGCGCGATCCTCACCGCGGCAACGCTTTTCCTGCGCCACCGGCGACGCGCGGCCAACGCCGAGGTCGTCGAGCTGGTCGACCAGTACGTGCCGCCCCGGCCGTTGTGGCGGCGTCCTGTCTTCCTGGTCGTCAGCGGCATTGGCTACACGCTCCTGGTCGGTGGCTTCTTCGCGGTGGTGGCGGCGACCCGGGCCAACGAGCTCCCTTGGGCCGCAAGAGGATTCCTCCTCGCGGGCGGAGTCGTGGCCTTGCCGGCCGCCTACTTCGTTCTGCGGTACTCACGCCCACGGGCGGCGCGGGGTGCGGCGCAGGCACTGCGGGCCGACTGGCGCAAACCGGTGCTGTACCTGCGCGGCTTCGGCGACGACCCGGACGCGGCGGTCGTCGACGAACTGCCTGGCGCACTGTCGGCGGGGCTGCTGAGCATCCACTCACGGGAGGAACACCTCATCGGTGCGCTCGGCGCGTTCGGTCCCGTCGTCGCGGTGGGCAGGCCTGGCGAACAGCTGCCCCACCTCGGCGCGGCGCGGTTCTACCTGCCCGGCGACGACTGGCAGTCCGGTGTCCTGCGGCTGATGGAGCTGTCCCAGCTCATCGTGCTGCGACTCGGCGACGGCGAGGGGGTGTGGTGGGAGGTCGACCAGGCACGAGCCACCCAGCCACCGCGCAAACTCGTCCTGCTGATCCCCGGCGACCGCCCCGACCTCGCCGAACGACTGGACGCCCACCTGCCCATCCCCGCCAGGCTCGACAAGGCCGGCACGCTGCCCGGCCGGTGGACGTCCGCCGTGGTCGTCTTCGACACGGACTGGACCCCGCGCGTGCAGCCCGTGGGGCCGTTCCCCGGCGAGAAGAACAGGAACGGCGCACCGGTCTTCTACGTGGCCCGCGCGATGCAGCAAGCGCTGAGGTCGATCGGTGCGCACAAGCGCGCCATGGGACTGCGGATCAACAGCCACATGCTCGCGGTCTACGGCAAGGTCCTGCTGCTGGTGCCGGGGCTGTTCCTGGTCGTGTACTTCCTGCGGCTGATCTTCCTCTGGTGACCGTGAACCACACCCGGTGCGCTGTCCGTAATCCCCCTACGTGAGCCGATTCGCCGTTCTCGCTCTGATCGCCTGCCTCGGTGCCTGCTCGTCACCGCCGGAGGAGACCGCCTCGCTGGAGGCGCTGGAGGCCGCGTCCGGTCCCGTCGCCGGTCCTACCAAGGTGCTGCCGGGCGACATCGCGAAACTGCAGGTGGAGCAGTCGCCCGCGGTCGGTCCTGTCGTCGCCGACCGCCAGCACTACACGCTCTACTTCAACGCGAAGGACGGCACCAACCCGCCGTCGTCGACCTGCCTCGAACCCGAGTGCACCCTGGTGTGGCCGCCGTTGCTGGCCGCGGGCGGCAAGGTCGAGGCGACCGGTCTCGACCAGAAGCTGGTCGGCACGATGAAGCGCCCGGACGGGCTGGAACAGGTCACCATCGGCGGCCGTCCGGTCTACCGGTACGTCGACGACGAGCAGGCGGGCGACGCCGCCGGACACGGTGTGGACGACCGCTGGTTCGCCATCGCGCCGAACGGCGCCAAAGCCTCGCGGCCTTGATGGCGTCTGCAAGTACCACCAACTCAACATCAACAGGCGTGCAACTACACCCAACAGCGCCTCTCGAGCCCGCACACACGAACGCCGGCTCGGCGGGCGACGACCAGGTTGGGTGTAGTTGGCGGCGATTCGATCAAGAGTTGGTGGTACTTGCAAACGCCCGTTGGCACCAACGAAGCCCGATGTACCGGACAAGATTCTGAGCCGGCTGCTCAGGACCGGCCCAGTCCGGCGTCACGGGCGCGGATGATCGCCGCCGCCCGGTCGGCCACCTGGAGTTTGGCGAAGATGGCGGAGACGTTGTTGGCCACCGTCTTCGCCGCCACGCCCAGCTTGGCAGCGATGGCACCGTTGGGCAGGCCGGCGGCGAGCAGGTCGAGGATCTGCCGTTCGCGCCCTGTGAGCTCGGGGAAGGGAACGTCCGGTGTAGACGGTCCGGTCAGGAACCCGAGCACGCGTTTCGCGACTGCCGGTCCGAAGATCGCCTCGCCGGCCGCCACCGCGCGGATGGCCCTGGCGATCTCGTCCTGCTCGGCACCCTTGACCAGATAGCCGCGGGCACCCGCACGCATGGCGGCGAAGACCGAGTCGTCGTCGGAGAACATCGTGAGCACCAGGACCGCGACGCCCGGTGCCGCGCGGGTGATCTCCTTGGTCGCGGCGATGCCGTCGAGGTCGGGCATCTGGAGGTCCAGCACAGCGACGTCGGGGCGGGTCATGACGACCTCGCGGACGGCCTCGCGTCCCGTCGCGGCCACGCCCGCCACGACGAAACCCTCCAGCGAGGTGAGCAACGCGCTCATGCCCTCCCGGACGATGGGGTGATCGTCGGCGATCACGACTCGGATGTCGGTCATGGCACCTCCACCGGCAGGCGCACCCACACCCGTCCCCCACCGGCCGTCGGTCCCGCCTCGAACCCGCCGCCCAGTTCGGCCGCCCGCTCCCGCATCGCCTGCATCCCGACGCCCGCACTCCACGGCCCGTTCGGCGGACCGTCGTCGGTGACCTCCACCTCGAGCTCCTCAGCGCACCTCAACCGCACCACGACCGAGGAAGCGCCGGAGTGCCGGACCACGTTGGTCAGCGCTTCGGTCGCGATGCGGTAGGCAGCGACCTCGACCGCGGCGGACAACGACGGCACCGCGTCAGGAACGTCCAGCCGCAGCTGAAGAGGCGTGCGCACCAGGTGTTCGGCGCGTTGGCGGAGGGCGCCGAGCAGTCCGAGCTCGTCCAGTGCCGGCGGGCGCAGGTCTTCCACGAGCCTGCGCACGTCGGCGATCGCCGTGCGCACGTCCGCGCTCACCCCTGTGATCAGGGTGCGGGTGCGGTCCGGGTCGGTGGCCAGCAGGTTCGTTGCAGCGTCGGCGCTCAGCGCTACGCCGGTCAACGTGGGACCCAGGCCGTCGTGCAGGTCGCGGCGGAGGCGGCGGCGTTCTTCTTCGCGGGCGGTCACGAGGCGTTCTCGGGAGGCCTGCAGCTGCGAGGACAGCAACGTCGCGTGTACGGCCACGGCCAGAGGAGCTGCGACCAAGCTCAAGACGTTGCGGTCGGCGGCACCGAGCGTGCTCTCGCCGGTGCGCACACCGACGTGCAGTTCACCCACCACCTCGCCGTTGTACTCCAACGGCACGACGACGACGTTCTCCGCCCGTGTGCCGTCGCTGGCCAACGAGACACCAGAGGCCGTCAAGGCAACGTGCGGCACACGCAACGCAACCCGCACCGCCGACACGACGCCCGCGAGACCGGAGCCCGCCAGGTGTTCGCTCACGCGCGAGACGACGCGAGCCGGATCGCCGCGGTCGCCGTAGAGCGCGCGGTCGACGAGACGTTGCAGGCGGGGCAGCACCGGCGCGACCAGCAGCGCTACCACGACGGTGGCGACGACCGAGCGGCCGAGCTGGGCGGACACGAAACGGTCCAGGAGCGCGACCAGCAGACCGTAGACGACCAGCACCACCGCGGACAGCAGCAGCCACGCCAGCACCCTCGACACCACGAGCCGGATGTCCAGCAGCTGATGCCGCACGATCGCGATGGTCACCGCGATGGGGATCAACGGGATGGCGAACAGCACGAAGACCGGCGTGCCCGAGACGAACGACCACGGCACGACGAACGCCGCGGCCACCGAAGCCGCCAGCAGCAACCACAGCACCGCGTCCTCGCCCCGCCGGTAGCGGACCGCCAGCGCGACGATCCCGGCGAGCAGCGCCGCCAGGGTCCTCACCTCCGACACGATCCACAGTGGACCAAGCTCCGCATGCCATGGCAGGGTCAGGTACGCGGAACCCGCCGGATCCGCGGCCATCTCGACCACGAACAACGGCGCAGTCACCACGATCGCGACGACCACCGGCCGCCAGCGCGGTGACGGCAGCCGCCCGTCCGGGAAGAGCACCAGCGCGAGCGGCAGGAACAAGCCGATCGACCACGGCCACGCGTACGCCGCGATCGTCGCGACCAGCGGATCGTCCGTGAACGGTGCACCCAGCGCGGTGGTGGCGTGCCCCAGGCCGTCGACGAGGAACAGCCAGCCGATCGGGTTGCGCGGCCGATGCCAGGCCAGGACGGATCCGCAGACCGCGAACGCCAGCGCCATCGCGGAGTTCGTGACGACGAACGCGTCCAGCGCCTGCTGCCAGGTCCAGCCAAGCCGCCACACGACCACGACAGCGGCACCGGTCCCGGCCACCACCACGGCACCGAGACCGGACGCGAGCATGCGGCCGAGGGTCATGCCGGTAAGTGTGGGCCGCCGGGCGCCCGATGTCCCGGGAACACGATCCCGCCATCTCCCGGGAAACCTCCCGCCCGCACCGGATCGCGCACCGCTGTGCGAGGAACACCCCCGGCCCCACAGTTGCCTCCACCCAACCTGGAGGTGCCCATGTACCGCGCCGGACTGCTCATCCTCGGCCTGCTCTCCGTGGCAGATCTGCTGCTGCCGCTGCTCACCGACGGCGAAGCCCCGCCGATGGCGATCGCGCTGGTCGCCGCCGCCCTCGGCCTGGCGAGCCTGGTGCTCGTGATCTCAGCCTGGCGGGGCGCACGAAAAGCCGTCCTGCCGCTGATCGTCATCCGAGCCCTGTCGGCGGCCGCCGCCCTGCCCGCGTTCTTCGAGGCAGGAGTCCCCGCACCGGCGATCGCGGCGGCCGCCGCCACCGTGGCGCTGACCGCGGCGGGCGCGGCTCTCGTGCTCAAGGGACGCACGGCGGTGGCGCGATGAGGTGGCTGCTGCCGATCGGACCTGCGGCGATCGCGATCCTCCGGCTGATCCTGCCCTACGACACGACCGACGACACGGCCACAGTCATGCAGAAGGTGGCCGCGGCACCCGACACGCAGAACTGGGTTGTCTGGCTCGGCCTCATCGGCATGCTGACCCTGGTCCCCGCGGTGATCTGGATCGCGAACGTCACCCGCGAGCAGGCCCCGAGGACCACGACAGCCGCCGTCGTCCTGCTGGTTCCCGCCTACCTGTCGCTCGGTCTGCTCGTGGCCCAGGACGCCGCGGCGATCAACGGCGACACCATCGCCCACCCCGCCCTCGACACCGCCGCCGCGATCTTCGTGGCCGGCCACGTCATCGGCACGGTCCTGCTGGGTGCCGCGATGTGGCAGGCAGGCCTCCCGCGCTGGGCCGCGGCGGCCACGGCCATTTCCCAGCCGTTGCACTTCGTGGCCGCCGTGGTCATCAGCAGTCACGAGCTCGACTTCGTGGCGTGGGGCCTGAACGCCGCCGGGTTCGCGGCCGTGGCGATCACAGCACGGCACCGGGTCCTGGCCGGATTTTCGGCGCGCGGCTGAGACAGCAAGGCGTCACGCCAAGACCACACACTGGAACCGGCTGCTCGAAAGGGCAGCCGGTTTGCCGCGTTCGGGCTAGTTGCTCCGTTACGGAACCGATTCGTTCGTACCGGAAACCCTGAAACCGGTTTCGCCCGGAACCGGTTTCGGCTATCTATTGTGAGAGCGCTCCCACAGACCTGACGCCGCACGAGCCCTCCCGGAGACCACATGGATCGCGACGACGTGCCCTACCTCGACGCCACGCTGCCGACCCCGGAGCGGGTCGCGGACCTCCTGGGCCGCATGACGCTGCCCGAGAAGGTCGGGCAGATGATGCAGCTGGACTCGAGGGAGGACCTGGACGACCACGTGCTGCGCAAGCACGTCGGCTCGATCCTGCACACCTCGCCCGAACGGGTCCTGCGCGCGCAGGACCTCACCACGCAGACGCGTCTCAGGGTTCCGCTGCTCATCGCCGAGGACTGCATCCACGGTCACTCGTTCTACGAAGGCGCCACGATCTTCCCGACCCAGCTCGGCATGGCCGCGACCTGGGACCCCGAGCTGGTCGAGCAGGTCGCGCGTGTCACCGCCGTCGAGGCCGCGGCGACCGGCGTGCACTGGACGTTCTCGCCGGTCCTGTGCATCGCGCGGGACCTGCGCTGGGGCCGCGTCGACGAGACGTTCGGCGAGGACCCTGTGCTGATCGGCGAGCTCGCGGCTGCCATGGTCCGCGGCTACCAGGGCGACGGGCTCACCGACCCGACGACGATCCTCGCGACGGCCAAGCACTTCGCCGGCTACTCGGAGACGCAGGGCGGCAGGGACGCGAGCGAGGCCGACCTGTCCCGGCGCAAGCTCCGGTCGTGGTTCCTGCCGCCGTTCGAGCGGGTCGCCCGCGCGGGCTGCGCGACGTTCATGCTCGGCTACCAGACCACCGACGGCGTGCCGATCACGGTCAATTCGTGGCTGCTGGACGAGGTGCTGCGCGGCGAGTGGGGCTACAAGGGCACGCTGGTCACCGACTGGGACAACGTCGGCCGCATGGTCTGGGAGCAGAAGCTGCAGCCCGACCACGCCCACGCCGCCGCGGCCGCCGTCAAGGCAGGCAACGACATGATCATGACGACCCCGCAGTTCTTCGAGGGCGCGCTGCAGGCCGTCGAGGACGGGCTGTTGGACGAGAAGGACCTCGACCAGGCGGTCACCCGCATCCTTACGCTGAAGTTCGACCTCGGGCTGTTCGAGAACCCGCGCAGGCCCGACACCGAACGCCAGCGCGTCATGATCAACCACGACGACCACAGGGCGCTGAACCTCCAGGTTGCGCGGCGTTCGCTCGTGCTGCTGCGCAACGACGGCGTGCTGCCGTTCCAGAAGGGCAGGATCGCCGTCGTCGGTCCTCTCGCCGACGACGCCCAGACCCAGCTCGGCGACTGGGCGGGTTCGTCAGGCCAGGCCGACTGGCTGCCCGACGGCCAGCCGCGCGACATGATCACCACGGTCCTCGACGGCCTGCGCGAGCTGTCCTCGCAGGAGGTCACGTACGCGCGCGGCGCCGACATCCTCACGCTCGAACCGGACCCCGCCGGTGAGACGTTCCCGGACGGCCAGCCGCGGCCGCCCGTCGTCCAGCCGTGCCCGCCGGACGCGAACCTCATCGCGGAAGCCGTGGCGGCAGCGGAAGCCGCCGACTACGTGGTGGCCGTCGTCGGCGACCGCATCGAACTGGTCGGCGAGGGTCGTTCCACCGCCACGCTCGAGCTGCTCGGCGGCCAGATCGCCCTGCTGGACGCGCTCGCCGAGACCGGCAAGCCGCTGGTCGTGGTGCTGCTCGCCTCGAAGCCGCTGGTGCTGCCCGAATCGGTACGCAACGCCGCCGCGCTGCTGTGGGTGGCCAACCCCGGCATGCAGGGCGGCAGGGCGATCGCCGAGCTGCTGCACGGCCTGATCGAGCCCAGCGGCCGCCTGCCGATCTCGTTCGCGGCGCACGCCGGGCAGCAGCCGACGTACTACAACCAGATCCGCGGCCAGCACGGCACCCGCTACGCCGACCTGACGCAGGAGCCGGCGTTCGCGTTCGGCGAAGGCTTGTCGTACACGACGGTGGAGTACGGCGGCCTGCACGTGGAGACGGCGGTGTTGCGTCCGGACGAGACCGTCGAGGCCTCCATCACGCTGACGAACACCGGCGCGCGGCCCGCCCGCGAGACCGTGCAGGTCTACGTCAGCGACGCCGTCACGTCGGTCAGCTGGGCGGACAAGGAGCTCAAGACGTTCAAGCAGGTCGACCTGGAGCCTGGCGAGACCGCGAAGGTCGAGCTCGAGCTCCCGGTCGCCGCGTGCACGATCGTCGACGCGCAGGGCTGCCGGGTGGTCGAGCCCGGCGAGTTCGTCCTCCTGGTCGGTCCTAACTCGAAGGATCTCCGCCGGGCGGAGTTCACGGTGAAGCCTCAGTTTTAGACAACACTGAAGGTATTGAGAGAACGAGGAACGATCGTGAGATAGCGGGGAGGAACCTCCACCGCCTTCGTGATCGCCTTCTTCACCGCCGGGACCAGGTCCGCGTCGACCAGCGCGACAGCGGGCCTGCCCGGCGGGTCGATCAGCATGCTCGCACCCCGCGCTCCTGCGGCCAGCGCGGCGTGGACCACCGCGTTCTGTTCGGGATCCGGGTCCTGAACGTGGTGGTACGCCGTCAAAGCGGCGCCGAGGTCCGTGGTGTGCGGGGTGTACGGCCGCTCCTCCTGTGGTTCCTGGCGCCGGACTCGTGTGTCGACGACGAGCAGCCGTTGGCCTGGCAGGTCGAGCTCGACTGCCGGTGACTCCTCGAACTGGCCGCCCGAGAGGTCACGCAGCGCCAGCCCGACCGCCGTCCTGAGTGCCTCACCGGCCGACAGACCACTCCCCTGCGGCAG
This sequence comes from Lentzea indica, assembly GCF_012184385.1. Taxonomy (GTDB): domain Bacteria; phylum Actinomycetota; class Actinomycetes; order Mycobacteriales; family Pseudonocardiaceae; genus Lentzea; species Lentzea indica. Next base: position 13,670 of record NZ_VSRL01000024.1, on the reverse strand, counting down.
ATCGACGCTGCACATCAGCGTGGCGCCACCGGAACTGCAGGCCAGCGGCGCCGCCCACGCTGGAATCTCCTCGGACGGCAGCAAAGCACGTTCGGTCGGGCGGTTCACCGACACCAGTTCGAGCTTGCCGTCGTCACGCCGATCCCCCGCGACGATGGCGCCCCACTTGGCCTGCACCCGCACTGCCCCGCCGAGCAGGTTCAGAACGCCTGGGGCGTACCAAACTCCTTCGGCGGGTCGTCCGAACGTGCGCCGGAACGCGTGCGGTACCAGCCTGAGCTCCGGCGCGATCTCAGGCCTGTCGGCGATGTCCATCATGCTTGCTGTGCCGATTCCTTTTGGGCAAGCAGCCGGTAAGCGTTGCCGCGGTCACTCCGATGAGCCAGGAACCGGTTCACCGTCTGGTCCAACGCCATCGCGACGAAGAACGCGGGAATTCCCAGCGACCACACCAGGAAGCTGCGGGTCCTGCGCAGACGCACCCGCTCCGGCCGCCACGGCGCCGGCGTGCGAGGTGCGATGTTGCCGAGGAACAGCAACAACGCCAGCGTGAAGTCGTTGCAGAGGTGGGCTTTCGACCGTTCCTTGGCGACCGTGGTCAGGCCGCGGTCGGCGAGCGCGTGTTCCAGGTTGCCGATCGGCATCATGTGCTGGTGCTGCGGCTGGAACCACGGCATCCAGTACTGGCCGAACAAACGCCCGAGCCGCCACTCCGGGTCCGGCAGCTCGATCAGCAGGTAGCCACCGTCGGGCAGCACGTCCGCTGCGATGTCCAGTTCCTCCCACGGATCGCGCACGTGCTCCAGGTAGTGGTGCATGCTGATCACGTCGTAGCGGCCCTTGAGCTCGCCCGCGAACTCCTTGAAACTGCCCCGGTAGGCCTGCTCGATCCGTCCGAGCCGCGCGGCGTCCTCGATCGCAGCACCCTGGTCGAGCCCGTCGAACGTCGTGTCCGGCAGGACTTCCTTGGCTCCCAGGCAGAAGTGCGCGTGCCCGGAACCGACGTCCAGCCACCGTTGGGGCTTCGTGAACGGCTCGACCATCCGCGCCCGGCCGTAGTAGGGGTCGGTCTTGCCGGAGAACACCGCTTCCGCCGACGTCTCACCGAGGCCGTCGTAGAAGTCGCGGTAGTAAAAACCGAGGCCTTCCTCCGACAGTCGCGGGTTCTGCCAGACGTGTCCACATCGGACGCAGCGGTCCATCGTGAACGTGCCGGGCTTGCGCTGCACCAGGTCCGTCGCGGTGACCCACCGGCGCAGGTCCTGGCAGCCGCACGCCGGGCAGGTGTCCCGTCGTGCCTCGTGGAAGTCGCGGTCCCGGTTCTGCTCGTACCAGGGCGTGGCCTGCTTGAGGTGCTCTGCCTGGCGGCGTTCCGCCGTGGACTTCTTGCCACCGGCGGTCTTGAACCACAGGTAGGGCGTGCGCAGGAACCTCGGCACCCACAGGTCGCGCGGCTTGAGCGGCGTTCCCGCGAACACCAGGATCGGGTGGGCCCAATAGGCGGCCAGCGCCACAAGTCCCCACGGCCAGGCGGTGATCAGCGCGGTGACAACCGTCGCGTACCCGATGACCGAGCCCGCGATCCACAGCGACGGCCGCTTCCCGAACTGCCGCAACGTCGCCGCGCGGTAACCGAGGTCGTACGGCCCTGCCTTGAGCCCCGGCGCGACTGCGATGTCGACCTGCGCCCGCACGTGGTCCTTGACGCGCCGGACGTACGCGACGAACTCGGTGGGGTCGTCCGAGTTGATCTCCTCGACGTACTTCTCCCGCACCAGGACGGCCTGCGACGCGCTGATTCCGCGCGCCCACTGGTCGTTGCGGTACTTGGCCGGATCAAAGGATCCGAGCAGGTCCAAAGCCGCGACCGTCGGCAGGTCGCGCGGCACGAGGTCGACCAGATCGGCGTCGCTTTCCCACGAGCCCTCGGGATGGACTCCGGTGGCGGTGAGAAGCGAGTGCTCGCCCGCGCCCGTGGCGAGCACTCGCAGCTTGGACGCGCGGGAACGCAGGCGCAGCACGTCCAACAGGACGACGAGCACCACCAGCACGGTCAGGATCACCCGGCCACCACCTTCTCCAGTCGGTCGGCCGCGGCCGCTGCGCCGCCTGCCGCCAAGAACGACTCCCGCACCAGCTCCGCTGCGGCCGCGTACTCCGGCTCGGTCAAAACGGATTCCAACGCACTTCGGACATCTGCGGCACGCGCCCGCGAATAGGTCAGCCGCACCCCGGCCCCCGCCGCCACGACCTGGGCGGCGACGGTCGGCTGGTCGTCCCGGATCGGTGCCACGACCAGCGGCAACCCGTGTGCCAGCGCCTCGCAGACCGTGTTGTGGCCGCCGTGCGTGACGACCGCGTCCAGATGCGGCATCAACGCGAGCTGCGGTACCGACGGCAGCATCAGGACGTTCGGAGGCGCTTTCCGCGGTGGCGCCACCATGATCACCTGCACGTCGAGGTCGGTGACCGCCTCCAGCACCTGGCAGAAGAACCGCTCACCTGCCGGGCCGTTCAACGTCCCGAGCGACACGAGGACCCGCCGTTGCCCGGTCAGCCGCTCCCACGGGAACTCGGCCCGTTCAACGCGGTGAGTCAGCGCCGGCCCGACGAAGGCCACCTCGTCGCCGAACTTCTCCTCCACCAGCGCCGTCGAGCTGTAGACCAGCACCAGCAGATCCGAGAACCTGATGTCGCCACCCGCGAAATCGTGCAGCAGATCGCGCACCCACGCGTCGACCTTCGGCATCGTCCTCAAAGGATTGATCAGCTCGGCGGACGTGCTCGCCGACGTCACCCACGGCAGGCCGGCGTGGCCCGCGACCACCGGCCCGGCAAGTGCCTGCTGGTCAGCGATGATCACGTCCGGCGCGAACTCCCTGACCGCGTCGGTGACGCCGGGAACCATCGCGTGCCCGAGCGGGATGAGGAACTCCTCCCAGAAGAACTTGAGCACCGCCATCCCGCGCAACGCGAGCCACCGCTCCCGTTTCGCCCGGATGTCCTCCTCCAGGAAGTCGTCGATCGCGGGGAGGACGAGCGCGTTGTCCGGCAGGAGAGGCGCGAGCGTGCCCGGATGCCCGACCCACGCCACGTCGTGCCCGCGCGTCAGCAGCTCGCCGCCGACGGAGGCGGTCGGGTTGACGTGGCCGGTCAGCGGCGGCACCACGAACAGGAACCGGCTCATGACGGCAACCAGTCCAGCAGTACGTCGAGCAGCTCGGCCGTGGCTTCGCGCAGCACCGTGTGCCCCAGCCCGGACACCACGTGCAGCCGGCACGACGGAATCCGTTCCTGCAGTTCCGCCGCCGCCCCGATCAGCTCGGACTCGGCGCCGTAGACCCCGAGCACCGGGCACCGCACCTGCGTCAGGTCGAGCTTCGCCGCCGAGCCGAGGTCGTCGATCAGCGTCGTGCCGTTCAGCAACGCGTTGGCGTTCACCGCGAGCTTCGCGATCTTGCGCTGGCCGAGGGCCATCAGCTGGTCCTGCGTCCTGTCGAACTCCAGTCCCAGCGCCGCGACCGTCAGCGTGTTCGTGATGTCCTCGAACCACGCGTCGCCGACCACTCCCCCGCAAGCCGACTCGACGAGCACGACGCCGCCGATCCGTTCGGGAACCTGAACAGCCGCGTGCATCGCCACCACACCGCCGTAGCTGTTGCCCAGCAGGAACACCGGCTCGGTGACACCGATCTCGTCCAGCACCGCGACCAGGTCGAGCGCGCTTTCCTCCGGCGTGTACCCGGATGGCGGCCGTTCGGACAGGCCGTGCCCGCGCAGGTCGAACAGCACGGTGCCGAACCCGCTCTTCGCCAGTGGTGCCGCGAGCGTGTAGTAGAAGCTCGACAGGTTGTCCATCACCAGGCCGTGCACGAACACGACGGTGGGTGCGTTCTCCGGCCCGAGCCGTTGCACGTGAAAGCGCAGCCCTCGGGCGTGAACCTCAGACACGAGCCGTGATGTGGTCGACGAGACGGCCGACGGACATCGCCATGATCTCGTCGATGTCCATGTCCGCGAGGAACGCCACCAGGTCGACGCCGTAGTGGGCGTTGAGCTTGTCCGCCAGCGCCACGAACTCGATCGACTCCAGACCCAGGTCATCGCTGAACGTGGTGTCGCGGGTGATCTCCACGCCCAGCAGGAAGTCAGGCCCGACCACCTCGGTGATCATCTTGGCGACCTGTTCCAGCACCTCGTCCATCAGTTCTCCGTTCGCACTCGGGCGGCGGCGCGCCCTAGTTCAGCTACGACCTCGGTCCGGGGCACCGCAAAGGCGCCGCGCACCCGCATGTCGGCGTCCACGGTCAGTTCCGCCGGGTAGACAGGCCCGGCCCCGCGGTCCCACAGCCACGCGCGCACGGCGTCCTTCACCGCGATCACGCACAGCAGCCAGTCCCGTTGGGCGGGCACGTCCAGGCCGCCGTAGTGCAGTCGTTCGGCGGAGTTCAGGTAGCGGCGCATGATCAGGTCACGGGTGGCGCTGTCGGACCAGTTCTCGGTGACGCGCAACCACTCGTCGTCCCGAACGGACAACATTTCGGTGCCCGGCTTGAGCTTGACCTGCCAGATTCGGTCGTCCGTGGTGAACCGGCGGGTGGTCCAGCCGGTGATCCGGCACCACAACGAGCCGTTCACGGTCAGTTCGGCGTCGGCGACCATCTCCTGGGCGGTCACCGAACGGATCCAGGCCGTGCACTGAACATCGCCCGTGGGTGCGGGTCCGTGGAACGACACCTGTTCGATCCCGGTCGGCAGCACTGTCTGGTCGACGGTCTGCGTCACCTGCATCCAGTGCCCGATCAGCTGCCCAGCGCTGTCCAGCAACGCACCCGGCGCTGGCAACGGCGTCAGCACACCGGCGATTCCGTTGTCCGCCAGGCAGTCGATCTTCGTCACGCCCGCGAACGCCGGGCCGTGGAACATCCAGTTGTCTTTGTACAGCTCGTCGGCGGACACCGGTGCCTCACGGACGCCCTGCAGTTCCTTGCCGACGGGCTGCACGGCCACCGGCGCCATCAGCACGATGCCCTCGGCGTAGTCACCGACCTTCACGACGACGCGATCCGGGCCTTCCGCGCGGGCGGAGATCTTCACGGTCGTCGCGGGCAACGCCGTCAACCAGCGCTTCGCCTTGACCTGGGTGAACCCGTGCACGGTTCCGCCGGTGAGCCTGCGCGCGGCGTCCGCGAACACCTCCAGCAGGCCGGTCGCGGGCACGATCGGGAACCCGTCGGCGAGGTCCGGCCAGCCGGGCGCCTGCGGGAACACCGAGTGGTCGACCAGCTCCGGCATGGTGCGCAACGAGAACTCGCGGGTGAACCCGGCCTCGTTGGGCCTCAGCGCACCGACGACCTCGCGCGCCACGGCGTTGGTGTGGGCCAGAAGCCTGTTGACCGCGGCTGACATCGGGCTGTCGCCCGCGACCAGCACCGGTTCGGTGCCGAGCGGGTCGACCTTGATCCTGGGCGTGCCGAGCTGCAGCTTGACCCTGTGGGCCGTGCCGCGCTTGAGCCCGAACGCCCACAGCGCTTCCGGCGCGATGTCGGCGTTCACCGCGATGTGCGGCCGGTCGGACAACGTGTCGCCGACGAACCCCGGCAGACTGCCCTGTCCGATTTGGACGAACGCGCGGAAGCCCGCGCCGTGCAACCGTTCCAGCAACGGACGGAACCGCACGGGCTCGACCAGGTGCCGCAGCACCAGTTCGCGAACCTCGTCGGCGGCCATGGGTTCGAGGGAGTTCGCCGACCACACCGGGATGTCCGACGCACGGACCGGCAGCTGATCGAGCATCTCCTTCGCCCGGCCCAGGTACGGGGCGAGCGCCGGGGTGTGGAAGCCGGTGCGGAACGGCATCAGCTGAGCTATGACACCGTTGGACTTCAACGTCTGCAGTACCGCTTCGAGCCGGTCGATCGGGCCGCAGATCACCGATTGGTGCGGGCAGTTGTCGTGACTGATCGTCACGCCGTCGATGAGGTACCGCTCGGCGGTGTCGGCCGAGCAACCCAGTGCCGCGTAGGCGATGTCGACGACCGCGACCGCGCCGGGGCCGAGCGCGGCGACGAACTCGTCGATCGTCGGGTAGATGCCGCCGACGACCATCGCCGTCCACTCGCCCATGCTGTGCCCGGCGAGCGCGCCCGGCGTGATGCCGAGCGCCATCAGCTCGCGGGCTTCGCGGCGGCCGTCCTGCAGCAGCCCGACGGCGTGGTCGACGACCTCGCCGCTGAACTCGCGCTCGAAGCCGGGGAACACGAACGCGACCTGGTCGGTGCTGGTCAGCAGCGGTTGCGGGGAGAACCAGATGTCGTGTCTGCCCGGCCACGCCTTGCCCTGGGCGAGCACGCGTTCCGCGAGCTTGAGCTTGCGGTCGTCCGGGTTGCCGATGGCGAGCCGGAACGCCCGGTCGGCGCTGGAACACCGGCGTTCCTTCAACGCCCTGGCGAGCCCTTCCGCGGTGTCGGCGGCGAAGGTCATGACGGACTTGCGCGGCTTCGCGATCGAGTGACCGTCGAGCACGGCATGCGCGTTGATCCCGCCGAACCCGAACGCGTTCACGACCGCGCGGTGCGGGCCGGTCCACTCACGGGCGGTCGTCACCGGCGCGAACCTGGTGCCCTGCAAGGCACTGTGCGGGTTCTCGACGTGCAGGGTCGGCGGCAGCGTGTTGTGGTGCAGGGCGAGCGCGGCCTTGATCAACCCGGCCATTCCGGCGGCAGGCATCGCGTGGCCGATCATCGACTTCACCGTGCCGATGCCGATCTCCTCGCCCTCCGCGCCGAACGCGTTGATCATCGTCTGCAGTTCGGCGGCGTCACCCGCGGGCGTGGCGGTGCCGTGCGCCTCGATCAGGCCGAGCCCGGCTTCGCGGGGATCGAGGTCCGCATTGGCCCAGGCCCGTTGCACGGCAAGGAGCTGGCCCTCGGGGTTGGGCGTCATCATGCTGGTCGCGCGGCCGTCGCTCGCGGTGCCGATCCCGCGGATCACCGCGTAGACGCGTTCGTCGCCGACGTCTTCCAGTCGCTTCAACACCACCATGCCAACGCCTTCGGACAGCAGCGTGCCGTCCGCGTTGGCGTCGAACGGCCGGATGCGCTCGCTCGGGCTCAATGCGCGGAGCTGGGTGAAGACGCTCCACAACGTCGGGTGGTGGCAGACGTGCACGGCCCCGGCGAGCATGGCGTCCGCGCGGCCCTCCTGGAGCTCGCGGACGGCGTGCTCGACGGCGACCAGGCCCGACGCGCAGGCCGCGTCGACGGTGTAGGCGGTGCCCTTGAGGTCGAACCGGTTGGCGATTCTCGACGCCGCGAGGTTCGGCACCAGGCCGATCGACGACTCCGGCTGCTCCGGGCCGAGGCGGTCCCGGATGGCTTGGCGGACCGTGTTCAGGTCACTGCCGGCCAGGCTGGGGAAGAGATCGCGGACCACCGACACCACCTCGTCGGCGAGCCTGACGCGCTGGTCGAGACGCGCGCAGCCGGGCGTCAGGTAGCCGCCGCGGCCGACGACCACACCGACGCGGTCCCTCGACGGCAGCGTCGACTCACCACCCGCGTCGGCGATGGCTTCCGCGGCCGTGGCGAGGGCCAGCAGCTGGTCAGGCTCCGCACCGTCCACTGTGGACGGCATGATGCCGAACCTGGTCGGGTCGAACTCCGCCAGGTCGTCGACGAAACCGCCCCTGCGGCAGTAGAACCTGTCGCCGGTCGTGCTGTCCTGGTCGTAGTAGGTGGCCGGGTCCCAGCGGCCGGGCGGGATCTGCCCGATCGCGTCGACGCCGGCGACGATGTTGCGCCAGAACGTCGTCGCATCGGGGGCACCGGGGAAGACGGCGCCGATCCCGACGATCGCTATGCCTCCCATCGGTAGACCACCTGCACGTCCTCACCGCTGGCGATCTCGTTCAGCAACGCGTCGACGCCCTGCCGCGGCTCGATCATCGGGATGCCACGGCGCGCGTACTCGCCGGCGAGCCCGGCCGCCATGCCCGCGCCTGCCCAAGGACCCCAGTCGACAGCGACGACCCGCCGCTGCGTGCCCCAGAACCTGGCCATCCGGTCCAGCGCGTCGTTCGCGGCCGAGTAGTCGGCCTGCCCACGGTTGCCGAACACCCCGCTCACACTGCCGAAGAGGATCAGGAAGCCCTCGCTGAACGCCTTGGCAGCGTTCACCTTCGTCGCCCAGACGCGCTCGAACGACTCCTGGGTCTTGTCCGCGATCAGCTTGTCGTCCAGCACGCCCGCACCGTGGATGACCCCGTCGATCCGGCCGAACCTGGCCTTGACGTCGTCGAGCACCGCGTTGATGGCTTCGGCGTCGGTGACATCGCACGCGTGGTAGCGAACGCTCGACGCCTTGGCGCGCAACCGTTCCATGGTCCGGCGGACCTCACGTTCGGCGAGCACCTTGCGCGCCTTCGCGGGTACGTTGTCCTTCTCACCCAGCTCGAACAGCGCCTTCACGAGCTCGGGCTCGGTCGTTGCTTCCGCGAGTCGATGATCTTCCGGGGCGATCGGGGTGCGGCCGATCAACTCGACGTGGCAGCCCGTGCGTTCGGCGAGCTCTGCCGCGGCCAGCGCCGTGATGCCGCGGGCACCACCGGTCAGCAGCACGACGCTGTCGGCGTTGAGGTTGAGGGTTCCGGCGCCGAGTTCTTTCCGCACGGCTTCGATGACCTGCCGCTTGCCCGCGTGGTAGCCGACGACAGCCGGTCCGGGACCGATCTCGGCGAGCAACGCGGTGGCGATGTCGCGGTGGCTCTCCTTGGAGTTCACGTCGACCGCGCGCACCACGAGGTCCGGGTACTCGAGCGCGGCGGTGCGGATCAGACCGTGCAGGCCGATGTCCGCGGGCAGCTCGTCGGGCGCGTGGTCGAAGCCGAACGTGCCGCCGCCCGTGGTCACCACGAGAAGGTTCACTCCGGTGGTCACGCAGGCCTTGACCTCGCTGAACGCCTCCGGCAGCCGTCCGCCCAGCCGCACCACGACGTCGATGCCGCTGAGGTCGGCCGGGAACTTCGGTTCGACACGAGGCCGGGCGGTGTGGCGTTCGAGCAGGTCGGCGAGCTCTAGACCGATGCCGTTGTCGTCGATGATCAGCACGGTTTTGGCGGTGAGGTCTACGGGGTGCGCGGGGTCGGCGGCCACGACCTGCGGCACCAGTCGGACGAGGCGGCCGGGCTGGGTGGCCGATGCTGGGGTGAGGGCTGGCGCCTGGGCGAGTGCCGACGCCGGGGTGAGCTTCGGCGTCGGAGTGAGGGCCGACGCCTGGTCGAGCGTCGGGGCGAGCGTCGAGGCGGAGGTGTGGGCCGGGATCGGGGCAAGCGTTGGCGCCAGGGTGAAGGCCTCCGCCGAGGCGAGGCCCGGGGACTCCCCGAACCAGCCGACGATCCCGTCGATCGTCTTCAGCTGCGCCAGCTCGTCGACCTCTCCCACCGCACCCAGCTCCTGGGCCAGCTCGCCGACGATCTCCGCACGCTTGATCGAGTCGATCGACAGGTCCGCTTCCAGGTCCAACCCCGGCTGCAGCATCTCCACCGGGTAGCCCGTGCGCGTGCTGATCGTCCGGAGCACGACCGCCCGCACGTCCTGCGCCTCCGGCCGCCCGGTTGTCAGAATGTCAACATCCGCATTGTTGACATGCGGGTTGTCAACGTTCAGACAATCGGCGGCCCCGAGCCAGTCGACGATGCCCTCGATGGTCTTCACCTGGGCCAGTTCGTCCACCGAACCGGTCGCGCCCAGCTCGGCAGCCAGCTCGGCGACGATCTCCGTCCGCTTGATGGAGTCGATCGAGAGGTCGGCTTCCAGGTCCAACCCAGGCTGCAGCATCTCGACCGGGTAGCCGGTGCGGGCACTGATCGTCCGCAGCACGACCGTGGCGACGTCCTCCTGCGGCTTGATCTGCGGCCTGGCCTGGGCATTCTCGACAACAGCCGCCACGTGTTCGAGCGTGGGCATCGGAGCCGGAGCGGCGGGAGCGTTGCCGAGGTAGCTGAGCAGGACGTCGCGCTGAGCGCTGACCGCGTCCCGCATCCCGTCCAGGAACTTCTCGACGATCTCGTCGCGCCCCAGCCCTGATCCCATCCTCAAGGTCGGGAACTCCGTCGCGGGCCGCAGCCCGCCGGGCAGTGCGTCGCCGTTCGCGTCCCGCACGAGACCTCCATCCACGTACCAGCGCGGCCGTGGCGGCACTGCCGTCGCCGGTTCGGCCCTGTCCTCGAACAGCGGCGCGGCGTCCACTTCGACGCCGGCGACTGCTAGCTCCGCGAGCGTGCGCAGGAACGTCACGTGGTCGTCGCATCGCAGCGCCTGGTGCGGGCGGTCGCCGAGGGTCTTGCCCACGAGCGACGTCAGCACGCCACCCGGTCCCGCCTCGACGAAGATCCGCGCGCCCGCCGCATACATCGACTCGATCTGGTCCACGAACCGCACCCGGCCCGCGAGTTGCGCGGACAGCCCGTCCCGCACGTCGGCGTGAGGCGCCGCAGACACGTTTGACCAAACCGGGAAATGCATCTCACCGATCGACATGGCCGCGAGACGGGCCGCGAACCGGTCGCGGGCACCCGCCATCAGCGGACTGTGGAACGCGGCGGCCACCGGGATGTTCTTCACCGTCAGCCCGGCTGCACGCAGGGTCTCCACGGCCTTGTGCACGGCCTCGGTCGGACCGGAGATCACGACCTGGTCAGGTGCGTTGTGGTTGGCCACCACGACGTCCGGCGGCAGCAGCGCCTCGACCTCGGCCACCGTCGCCGTCACCGCGGCCATCGTGCCGGGGTCCTCGCCGACCGCTTCCAGCATCGCCTCGGCACGGGCGGCGCTGAGGTCTAGCAGCTCGGCTGGCGCGAACACACCGGCCGCGGCCAATGCGACCAGCTCGCCGTAGCTGTGGCCGCCGGCCAGATCCGGCCGCACGCCAACCGATTCGAGCAGCGCGGTGACCATGAGCCCGGCGATGCCGAGCGCCGGCTGGGCGTTCCGGGTGTCGGTGATCTCCGCGCGTTGCTTCGAGACGTCCTCGGCCGTCAGTGCCGCCGGCGGGTACATCACGCGTTCGTACCGGGGATCCACGAAGTCCTGCAGGCGTGGGAACGCGGTCACGAGGTCGAGCAGCATGCCCGGCCGCTGGCTGCCCTGGCCGGGGTACAGGAACGCGATCTTCGGCCGCTCTCCGTCGCGCAGCCGGACGGTGTCGCTAGAACGCCAGGCCTCGACCTCGGCGAGCGCCTTCAGCAGGCTCTCGTGATCGCTCACCACGAACGCCGCCTGAACCGTGCCAGTGCCGCAGGCCGCTGCCAGCGAGCGCAACGGTGCGCGCTCGTCGACCAGCGCGGTCAGCCGAGCGGCTTCCCGTTGCGCGGCAGCCTGATCATCGCCGCGGATCAGGAACAGCTCGGCCGGCCACAACGTCAGGCCGTGACGGGGCTCGTCGGCACCGGTGTAGCCCGCCAGCACCGTGTGGAAGTTCGTGCCGCCGAACCCGAACGCGCTCACGCCGGCGACCCGGTTCTTGCTCGCCCACGTGCGGTGGCCGAACGCGAACGGGCTGGTCTGCGCGTTCCAGAAGGCATTGGGCTGCTTGACGTGCAGCGTGCCGGGCCGCACACCGGTGTGCACGGCCAGCGCGGTCTTGATCACGCCGGCCAGGCCCGCCGCGCACTTGGTGTGCCCGATCTGCGACTTCACCGAGCCGATCGTGCAGGTGCCGGGCTCGACGCCGGAGAACATCTCGGTGAGCGACGCCAGCTCGGTCCTGTCGCCCACCACGGTTCCCGTGCCGTGCGCCTCGACCATCCCGACCGACGTGACGGGCAAGCCGGCTGAGGCGTAGGCGCGACGCAACGCCCGCTGCTGACCTTCCGGACGCGGCGCGGTGAGACCCAGTGACCGGCCGTCGCTCGACGCGCCGATGCCCTTGATCACCGCGTAGACCCTGTCGCCGTCGCGTTCGGCGTCGGCCAGACGCTTCAGGACCACGCAGGCCACGCCCTCGCCGAGCGCGATGCCGTCCGCGGCCGAGTCGAACGTCGCGCAACGTCCCTTGGCGGACAAGGCTTTCACCGAGGCGAACATCTGGTAGTCGTGCGCGCTGTTGTGCAGGTCGACGGCGCCGCACAGGACCATGTCGCTGGTGCCGCCGAGGAGTTCCTTGCACGCCACGTCGAGCGCGGCGAGGCTGGACGCGCAGGCCGCGTCGACGGTGTAGTTCGCGCCGCCGAGGTCGAGCCGGTTCGCGACGCGGCCCGCGATCACGTTGCCGAGCACGCCTGGGAACGAGTCCTCGGTCAGCGCGGGCAGGTGGTCGTCCAGGCCGCGAATTCCCAGTGCCGGCAACGCGGTGCGGATCGTGTAGGCGTTCGCGAGGTCGGCACCGGCCTCGGCACCGAAGATCACCGACGTGCGTTCGCGGTCGAACACCCGCGTCGCATAGCCGGCGTCGGCCAGAGCGCGGGCCGACACTTCCAGCGCCAGCAGCTGCGCGGGTTCGATCGAGGTCAGCGAGGCGGGCGGGATGCCGTACGCGAGCGGGTCGAACGCCGTGCGCGGGATGAACCCGCCCCACTTGAACGGGCTGCCGTAGCGTTCCGGCGACCAGCGGTCCGGCGGGATCTCGGTGATGGAGTCGGTGCCGGCGAGGACGTTCGCCCAGAACTCCGCGACGTCGCGCGCGCCCGGCATGATCGCCGCCATGCCGACGATGGCGACGTCCAGCGGTTCGGCGACCGTACCGTGCTGGGCTCCCTCCGGCAGCACGCCGGAAACGATGTCCTCGTGCAGTTCGGCGATGGTGGTGCGTTCGGACCTGAGCGTCGCGACCTGGCCGATCATGAACATGCCTTCGCGGCGCTGCTCGTCCTCGCCGACCTCCTTCAGCCCGTCCTCGTCGCGGACAAGACCGCGGCTGGCGAGCCGGAGCCGTCCCAGGTTGAGCTGTTCGAGCTGCTCCCAGCTCTCCTGCTTCGGCAGACCGGCGAGCTCGGCGCGCGCCTGCTCGAAGGTGTCCACATAGGACGTCTGGGCGCAGCGGACCGCGTGGCCCGGCGAGGTCTCCAGCAGTGCGGTGTCCTCGCACTCCAGCGCGACCTGCTGGAACACCGGACGGATAGCGCCGTGCGTGACGGCTTCCTCGGTGAACAGGTAGGCCGTGCCGACGAGAACGCCGATCGCCGCACCCCGTGCCGCGAGCGGTGCGGTCATCGCGGAGATCATCGCGGCGGAACGAGCATCGTGGATGCCACCGGCGAACAACGCGACGACGTCCTTCTCACGGCCGCGCAGGACGTCGATCTGCTGCTGCCACAACGTGAAGCTGGATCGCGGGCCGGTGTGACCTCCGCATTCCGAGCCCTCGAAGACGAACTTGCGCGCGCCCTCGTCGAGGAACCGGCGTAGCAGCGCGGGCGAGGGCACGTGCAGGAACGCCTCGATCCCCGCGTCCTCGAGCTCGCGCGCCTGCGTGGGCGTGCCACCGGCGACGATCGCGTACTTCGGCCGGACCGCCAGCACGGCCTCCAGCTGCTTCGCCCGCAGCTCGGGCGGCGCGAAGCCGAGCAGGCCAACGCCCCACGGCCGGTCGCCGAGCTTCCCGGCGGTGTGCTCCAGGAGTTCGCGGACCGCCGGGCCGTCCATCAACGCGAGCGCGAGGAACGGCAGCGCACC
>NZ_VSRL01000249.1 GCF_012184385.1 Lentzea indica | reverse complement strand
TGGCCTGCTCGCGCTCGGCGCGATCACCAGCGCCGGCCGCGTGCTGCTCGACGAGGGGCCCGGCCACGCCGCCAAAACCCTCGGGGACGCGCTGCCGGCGCCGCTCGACCACGTGCTGGTGCAGGCCGACCTCACCGTCGTCGCGCCGGGCAGGCTCGAACCGGAGCTCGCGGACGAGATGGCGCTCGTCGCGGACGTCGAGTCCGCGGGCAGCGCGACGGTCTACCGGATCAGCGAGAGGACGGTCCGCCGCGCGCTCGACTCCGGACGCACCGCCGATGAGCTGCAGGAACTCTTCAAGGTCCGCTCGCGCACTCCCGTTCCGCAGTCGTTGACCTACCTGATCGACGACGCCGCACGGCGGCACGGCAGGCTGCGCGGCGGTGCCGCAGGCTCGTTCCTGCGCTGCGACGACCAGGTCCTGATCAGCGAGGTGCTCGCGCATCCGGAGGCCGCCCGGCTGGAGCTGCGCCGGATCGCATCGACGGTGCTGGTCAGCCCGTTGCCGCTGGCGGACGTGCTGGACGGGCTGCGGTCTGCGGGGTTCGCCCCGGCGGCGGAGGGTCCCGACGGCCAGGTTCTCGACCTGCGACCGGGCGGGCGCCGGACCACGCCCCGGCAGCGATCCGCCCGCAAACCCTCCTCACCCGCCGTGCACGCCGACGAGCGGTTGGGTGAACTCGTCAGGCTGGTCCGGGCGGGAGATCGTGCCGCTGCGACACCACGGGGTGAACGCATCAGCGTCCCCGGCCACCTGGGCGCCGGGCCGTCAGCCACCCTGTCGTTGCTCCAGCAGGCAGCACGGGCGCGACGGAGAGTGCTGGTCGGGTTCGTCGACTCGCACGGCACGGCCGCACAGCGCGTGATCGAGCCTCACCTGGTCGGCGGGGGTGTGCTCGAGGGCTACGACCACAGCTACGGAGAGGTGCTCAGGTTCCCTCTTCACCGCATCACGTCCGCCGCACCGGTGGACGAAGCCTGACGGTCGGTCATCCCCCGGTCGAACCGCACGTCCACCCTTGCGTGGTCAGAGCGCGACCTAGCGTCGAGTGGCGTGAGCGTTTCACGACGCTCGCTCGACGAAGGAGGAGCAGCGCAAATGGCCATCTCCCGGTGGGCGCGTAGAGCCGTCCTCACCGCAACGGCATTGGCGTTCAGCCTGCCGTTCACGACAGGAACAGCTCAGGCCGACCCGATCATCGAGGTTCTGGACGACAACAACGTCAATGTGACCATCGGTCTCAGCAACAACAACGTCGACTCGGTGCCTGTCAGCGCGGGCTTGAACATCCCGCTGTCCACCGGCGAGGGCTTCGACGTGAACGCCGGCGCGCAGGCTGCGCTCGACATGGCGGCCACCATGAAGGAAGCCATCCACTCCGGCGAGATCCCCGGTGTCAACATGGGCGCCGCGCACGTGGAGGCGGTCGAGGACGTCGCCGTCGAGATCGCGGCGCCACCGGCCGCTGAGCCCGAAGTGGCCGAGGTGGCCGCACCTCCGGCAGTCGAGGCAGCACCCGAGGCGGCACCGGTTCTCGAGGCCGCCGTCACGATCACCGACGAGACCGCGCCGGTGACCGACGACCCCAAGGGCGACGAAGAAGAGGACTGCCCGCCGGAGGTGAATCCGTCGGGGTGCCCCAACATCACCGCCCTGGGAATCCTCAGCGTGTGCCTGCTGCCGAACCTGGTCCAGCTCCACATCTGACGAACCACGCCGAGCTGAGCCGGAAGGAGGCCACCAGGACGACGACACAGAGCTGAGTCATACCGCGACAACGAGGCGAGCGCCGCACCCGAAGGTGGCGCTCGCCTCGTTCTCTGCTCTGAAGTTGTCCCTGCGAGAGGAGATCAGCCCGCGCGGACGGACATCCACTGGCGCATGGCGTGCTCGACCAGCGTGATGAGCGTCTGCTTCGTCGACTGCCGGTTGCGCGCGTCGCACGTCACGATCGGCACCGACTCGTCGATCGTCAGCGCCTCACGCACGTCCTCCAGCCTGTGGTGCAGGAGGCCGTCGAAGCAGTTGACGCCCACGACGTACGGCAGCTGACGGTCGTCGAAGAAGTCGATCGAGGCGAACGCGTCCGCGAGCCTGCGGGTGTCGACCAGCACGATGGCGCCGATGGCACCACGTACGAGGTCGTCCCACATGAACCAGAAGCGGTGCTGACCCGGTGTACCGAAGAGGTACAGGATCAGGTCGCTGTCGAGCGACACACGGCCGAAGTCCATCGCGACCGTCGTGGTGACCTTGTTCGGCGTGGCGGAGAGGTCGTCCACCCCCGCACTGGCCTCGGTCATCACCGCCTCGGTGGTCAACGGGACGATCTCGGACACCGAGCCGACGAACGTCGTCTTGCCCACACCGAAGCCACCCGCCACCACGATCTTGGCAGACGTCGTCGGCTTCCGTGCGCCCTCGGCGCCCTGGGGACTAGAGCCTGCGAAGCCCACTGAGCACCCTCTCCAGGAATTCCATGGAAGGCCGGTCCCCCACGACCAGACCGCCCTGGTGAATCAAAACCAATCCCATGCTTGCCATGTCGCCGATCAACACCCGCACGACGCCAAGTGGCAAGCGTAGGAGTGCCGCGACCTCGGCCACCGACCGCGTGTCCACACACAGCCCGCAGATGGACCTGTGCTCGGGGAGTACCGCGGCATCCCGTTCGAGGCCACGCTCGCTGGTCGAAATCAGCGCCTCGATCGCAAGGTCGTAGTCGGGTCGTGTGCGCCCACCGGTGCGTGTGTAAGGCCGCACCAATGAGCCCGAGTCCGCAGAAGAAGTTTCCTCCGGAAGCACAGCAGGCTGCGCACCGGTGCTGTACACCGGCTGCGGCCCGGTGGTGTACGGCAACTGTTCCGGCACCGCGTCCGGCATTTCGTGCTGGCCGAAGAGGTCCGCACCGGGGCCACCGAACAACCCGGTGCCGTACCCGTCGATGTCGAACCGGTTCGGCACGTCGTCGTACGGATACGACGACGAGTCATCCACCTCACGCTGAGACATATCGCCTAGCCCTTGCCCTGTAACCCGCTCATCGTGGGGTGCGTCCTCGGCTTCCTCTGGTTCTTGGGGGATCGCGTCAGGCTCGTCGAACTGGAACCCACCAGCGGCCCACTCCTGGTAGTTGAAGTTCCTACCGAAGCCCCGGCCTCTAGCGCCAGATCTTCCAGCCATCTGTTCTCACCCCTGAACTGCCAGTGAGGTCTAGCGACGGACCACACCCTGAAGCTGCGCACGCAGCTCAGGGGTGAGTTGTTGACCGACTCTCTCCACCAAAAGCGTCATCTCGTAGGCCACAAGGCCGATGTCGCAGTTGGGTGCCGCCAGGACGGCGAGGCAAGAACCGTCACTGATCGACATGAGGAACAGGTACCCCCGCTCCATCTCGACGACCGTCTGGTTGACCCCGCCTGCTTCGAAGCAGCGGGCAGCACCCTGTGTGAGGCTGACCAGCCCGGACGCGACGGCGGAGAGCTGCTCTGCACGGTCCCGGGGCAGGCCCTGGGACCCCGCGAGCAACAGCCCGTCCGCGGACACCACGACGGAATGTGCCACGCCGGGCACCCTCCGCACGAAGTCGGTGATAAGCCAACCAAAGCTGCCTGGCTGCGCTGCGGTCGTCACTCCTGCTCCTCGTTCTGCCGGCTCGATTGGTCACCAGCGTATGCCTCGATCAATGCGTGCCGGCCTCGCTTGACACCACTTTGCAGGCTCGACATCCGTCCGCGCACCGCGTCAGCGGAACGAGGAGGCAGCGGCGGGCGCTGTGCGGTCTGCGACAGGGACTGCGGTTTCGGTGCCGCAGAACCTGGCACTAGTTGAGCCTTCGGTGTCCGTTTTGGCAATCCTGCCGTTGTCTTCGTCTCCGGCGCCTTGTTCAACAACGCCTGAGCCGCGTGCCATCCCTCATCGGCAGGCGATTGCCAAGCCGACTCGGAAGTGGGTGCCGCCGCTGGAGTCTCCTCCACAACGGGCTCCGGTTCCACAACTCGCTCCTGCTCGGCGGGTGCGATCACTTCTTCCTCGACCGCCGGCTGGACCTTCGCGCGCGGCTGGCGCACGGGAAGACCAGCGGCCGACGTGGTGGTGGGTGCCACCGCCGGGACAGGCTTGCGGGTACGGGTCGGCAGCTCGGGCTCCGGCCCGTCCGACAGCGGAGGAGCCTTCGGCGGCTCGTCGATGTACTCCACCGCGTTCTTGTCGCCCTTGTCGACGCTGCCGAGGCCGGACTCGACACGTCCGTTGGCTTCGGCGGGTTCGTCGTGCTCAGCGGCCGCGGGGACCGGTGCGGCCGCGGACGCGGACGTTTCGCTGCCGACGGCCTGGAACCACTGCGACAGGACCGCCTCGTAGATCGGCAGGCGCTCCGTCGGTGCGTCCAGGTCGTGCTCGACCTGCTTGCGAGCGGCTTCCGAAGTGCCGTTGCGGTGCGCGAGCCCCGAGTCGACGTAGCCCGTGTCGACCGCGGCGCGCGAGACGCCGTTGGTCGCAGGGGGTTCGTCGTCCATCGGCGGGATCGGCACGAACTGCGTGGTCTCGTAGCCGGGCTCGAAGGAGATCTTCGCCGTCGTCCTCCTGACGGTCCTCGTAGGCCGTGAAGAGGGTGGGCTCGCCGAAGGAACCTTCCGGCTCCACCGCCGCCAGCTGGTCGCGACGCCACCGCTCGGACGGCGTCGGGTCCTCGGCGGGCGGCTCGCTGTACACGGGGACCGCCGTCGCGCCGGCACCGGTGTCGGTGAGCGGGCTGGGCACGAAGCTGACCGGGATGCTCGGGCTCGACTCGTCGATCCTCGGCACGGCACCGGTGGCGCCGCCGAACGCGCCGGCGATGCCGCTGGCCCTGGTCGCGGTGGTGCCGATCTCGGCCGTGTACTCCGACGGTGTCGGCGCCGGCGCCTGTGGCGACATGCCGAACGCAGAGGCCAGCGAGCCGGAGCCGGACGGCGGGGTCGAGACCGGGGCCGCACCGGGCGACGCGATGAGCGTCTCCGGCACGATCACCAGTGCGGTCGTACCACCCTCGATGTCCTCGTTGCCGCGCAGGCGGACCTTGATGTCGTGGCGCTTGGCGAGCCGCGCGACCACGTACAGGCCCATTCGGCGGGAAACGGCGACGTCGACGTCCGGCGGGTCCGCCAGGCGGTCGTTGGCGTCGATGATCTCCTGGTCGCCCATGCCGACGCCGCGGTCCTGGATCTCGATCGCCAGCTCGCCCTTGCGGGTCTTGGCCGTGCGAACGGTGACCTTGGTGACCGGGTCGGAGAACGCCGTGGCGTTGTCCAGCAGCTCGGCGATGAGGTGCACGAGGTCGTTGACCGCGCGGCCCTGGACGGTGAGGTCCGGGGTCTGGCCGACCTGAACGCGGGCGTACTGCTCGACCTCGGACACCGCGGCGCCGAGCACCTCGGCGGCCGGGACCGGCCTGGTCAGGCGCCGCGAGAGGTCCGTGCCCGAGAGAACCAGCAGGTTCTCCGAGTTGCGGCGCATGCGCGTGGCGAGGTGGTCCAGCTCGAACAGCGAAGCCAGCTGGTCCGGGTCCTGCTCGTCCTGCTCCAGCCGGTCGATCAGGTTCAGCTGGCGTTCGACCAGGGCCTGCGAACGACGCGACAGGTTGACGAACATCGCGTTGACGTTGTCACGCAGGAGGGCCTGCTGGGCGGCCAGTCGCACCGCTTCACCGTGCACCGCGTCGAACGCTCGCGCCACCTGGCCGATCTCTTCACGCGTGTGCACCGGCACCGGCTCGACGGCGGTCTTGGCCGCGTCCTCCGGGTTCGGGTCCGCGAGGATCCGCTCGACCGCGTCCGGAAGGCCGTGGTCGGCGACGTCGAGGGCGGTGCGGCGCAGCGTGCGCAGCGGGTTGAGGATCGAGCGGGCGACGAACAGCGCCATCAGCAACGCGAGCGCGAGGAACGCGAGCACCAGGGCGGACGCGATGTACGCCTGGGTCCTGGTGACGCCGGCGGTGTCGTCGGTCTTGTTCTGCAGCTGCTCGACCAGCAGGTTCTCGACGTCACGGGTCAGGTTGACCGTCAGCGTGGCGGCGATGTCCCACTTCTCGGACGTCAGCTGGGTGAAGTCCTTCTTGCCGGTGCTGGACTGCTGGTTGATCGCCGATTCCTGCATGTCGTTCGCGGTGTCGACGATCAGGCCGGTGACGGTGTCGTCGTAGATCTTGGCCTGTTCGGGCGTCGCGGACTTGCGGAAGTCGTTTCGCGCGGCTTCGAGCTCGGCGTCCGCCGCCTGCAGGGCACGCAGCTGGGACGGCGTGAACGCCTTGCGCTGGAAGACGTCGAGAAGAATCGCTCGCTTGAGCGACTCCTGCTCCTTGATGCGAGCGATGGCGTTCGTGGTCAGGTGCAGTCGCACCAGCTCGGGG
The DNA here is from genome assembly GCF_012184385.1 of Lentzea indica. Classification (GTDB taxonomy): domain Bacteria; phylum Actinomycetota; class Actinomycetes; order Mycobacteriales; family Pseudonocardiaceae; genus Lentzea; species Lentzea indica. The sequence goes on along the minus strand of NZ_VSRL01000249.1, from coordinate 6,502 downwards.
TCGTTGATCTCGGAGATCGTCTGCTCGCCGAGGCTGATCAGCGTCTCGATCGACTCCGAGTAGGTGCGCTGGACGGCCTCGGCGGGGTACTGCGTGTCGCGCACCGAGTTGCGGAGGCTGTTCAGGCGGTTGAGCTGGTTGAACGCGACCTGGAAGCGCTCGACGGCCGCCGGGTTCAGGTCGGAGCTCAGCTCGGCGATCTTGTTGCTGAACGCCTCGCTGGTGTCGTTCACCCTGCGGAGCTGGCGCTCGAGGACGACCCGGTCGACCTTCTTGTTCGACGCGACGTAGCTGACCGACAGGTCGCGCTCGCGCTGAAGCTGCTGCACCAGGTCCGCGACCGCTGTCTCCAGGCGGATCTGGTTCGCGAGGTTGTTGAGCTCCGTCGCCGCCTGAAGGTCGCTGCGCACCCGCAGACCACCCAGAACGAGCGCACAGACCGTCGGGATGAGCAGAACGGCGAGCAGCTTGGTGCGCAACCGCCAGTTGCGCAGCCGCCATCCCGCGGATCGGGCAGGTCCTGATCCGGGTCCGGGCACGACGTCCTGCTTCACCGCGTTCGGTGTCACATTCATCGTTCCGTCACCCAGCGCAGCCAGTCCGTCACCCGATTCGGGCCTTTCGGAGCGTGTGGTGTCACCCACGCCAAACTGGCTGGGACCTCTCTCACGTCGGGCCACTCTGGGCTTCCTCTTCCAGCAGCAGTGTCCCGGTCTCTCCCCAGGACCGAGCATGGACTCGTCAAACGGGCCGAATTGCAGCACAGAGGTCGTTCGCCCGGTGAGGCGCCCTACCCCGTCTGAAGACACGTCGGTCTACTACGACCAGTGCCACCCGGCGGGGAGCGTAATGGCCACCCCCTCCTCGGGGGAAGTCTCCAGAAGCACTCACCGTATCGAGACGGGGTGTCGTTTCATACGTTCAGGTGGTTAACATCCCCGGTTGTCGGCACGCCTCACGTCCGTCCGAACGCCCAGTTGGGACTGCGGACGACCTGGCCTGTGGCGACACTCACTGATCAATTTGATGCTACTCAAGGCCTACCGGCGAGAGGTGCCATGGCTACCCGAGCCAAAGCTCTGCGGCTTGCCGCAGTGCTCATCACGTGTGTTCTGACCGCGAGCTGCGGCCTGTTCGGAAGTTCGTCGAACGGCGGCACCGCGGACGTGGAGCGCACCACCCTGCGCATCGGCGTGCAGCCGGTCGTCGACGTGGCCCCGCTGCGGATCGCGCTGACCGAGAAGCTGTTCGAGAAGGCCGGTCTGCAGGTCAACCTGGTCACCCAGCCCAGCGAGGCCGAGGCCATCAAGCAGCTGGACACCACGCTCGACATCACGTGGGCCACGCACGTCAGCCTCTTCCGCGCCGTCGCCGAGGGCACCGAACTGCAGCTGCAGGGCGAGGCCTATCAGGCAGGTCCGAACTCGATGGCGCTGGTCACGGGACCGACCTCGGACTACGACGACCCCGGCAAGCGACCGGCCCCGACCATCGCGGTGAACAGCGAGACCGACATCGGCGCGCTGACCACGCGTGCCGTGCTGGACACCGCTGCGGTCGAGAAGCAGAAGATCAAGTTCAAGCCCATGCCGTTCGCGGACATGGAGGCGGCGCTGACTTCCGGCCAGGTGGACGCGGCGTTCATGATCGAGCCGTTCATCACGAAGGCGCAGCGCAAGATCGGCGGGAAGATCCTCACCGACACCGCGCGCGGCCCGACACTGGACTTCCCGATGTCCGGCTACGCGGCGTCGAAGAAGTTCGCCGAGGCGAACCCGAAGACGCTGAAGGTGTTCCGGGACGTCCTGCGTGAGGCGCAGCAGCGGGCGCAGGCCAACAAGCTCGGTGTGCAGGACTCGCTGACCAGCTACGCGGACGTCGACCAGTCGACCGCGGCTCTCGTGTCCGTGGGCACGTTCCCGCTGTCGCTGAACCCGATCCGGCTCCAGCGGGTCGCCGACATGATGGACACCGAAGACGTGCTTTCCGGTCGTCTGGACGTGCAGCAGTTGCTGCCGCCCGGTACGACGAATTAGTTGTCGCCGGACATGAAAAGGCGGGCCGATTTCCCGGCCCGCCTTTCTCATTCGATCACTTGCCGGCGGATCACTTGCCGGCGAGAGCGATCACGCAGTAGGTGATACCGGGCGACGGCTCGGTGTACGAGACGGCAGTGGCGTCACCGCAGTCGGCCGTGGCGGCCTTGACCACCTTCTCGATCTTGACGACCTTCTGGACGGCGAACTCGTTGTTGCCCTTGGAGCAGTCAACGACCTTCATGCCCTCCATGTTCATCTTGACGAGCTCTTCCTCGTAGCACTTGCCCTCTTCGAGCTTCTCCACGAGGCAGAGCTTCAGCGACGACTTGCGCCGGCCGGACTCGGTGTACTCGGCGTAGTCCTCGCTCGGGCACGCCTCCGTGGTCGAGTTCATGGCCTTGGCGATGAAGTAGTTCGCCTCGGACGAGCCGCAGTCGACCTTCTTGTACTTCGGGCTGATCGTGGTGCCCGTGACGCTCGCGCAGTCACCCGCCTTGGCCGACGGCTCGGAGATGCTGCTGATGCCGCCGCTGATGAGGGACTTCACGAGGATGACACCGCCCGCAACCAGCACGAACGCGATGATCGAACCGATGATCTTGCCAGCGCTGCCCTTCTTGGGCGGTGGGCCGTACGGCATGGGCTGACCCATCGGCTGACCAGGCGGCATCTGACCGGGCGGCGGGCCGTACGGGCCGGGCTGACCCGGCTGTCCGGGCTGGCCCTGCGGCTGGGCGTACGGGTCACCGGGGTACCTGCTGGGCGGCGGGCCGTACTGACCTGGCTGACCAGGCTGCGCGTACGGGTCACCGGGCTGACCGGGCTGGCCGTAGGGCTGCTGCGGCTGCCCACCGGGAGGCGGGCCATAGGGCCCCGGCTGCTGAGGGTAGTTGGGGGTGGTCACTGAATTCCTCTCCGATGGGTCGTGCGAAAGACGTCGAAACCGGAGCCGCGGGGGACGGACTCCGGTTTCGAAAAGCTGGTGGGCCGGACCATCAGGGGGCACCGGGGTTGTGCACGCAGGGGGACGGTCAGTGCCGTGCTCATCACGCTTGTCCCACTTCCGCATGCGCCGAACGGCCCACGCCCCCCGACACGGCCGGAGGAGAGGTTGCCACGTGGGGGAGGAATCCGCCTGGGCTTTACGGAAACGTTACGGCCGCCCGGATCGGCGGCCGGGCCGCGGTGCGGTGAGCCTGCTTCACCTGGGCGAAGGCGCCGGAGGCGCAGTCCCCCGTTGTGAGTTCCACGCGGGTGCGCAGGAGCGGCGTGCTCACGCCGAGATCACTGCTGCTTGTCCCCGCGTTCGAGGCAGAAGGTGACGGCGGGTTCCGGGAAGACCGCTGCGCGCGAGTCTCCGCAGGCAGCACCGTCGGTCTTGCCGGCGAGCACCTTGGCGACCTTCACCGAGTCCTTGGTGGCGCAGTCGACCCTGGCGATGCCGGTCTCGGAGTTCTGGCCGTAGCAGGCGCCCTCGACGAAGTTCGGCATGAGGCAGAAGGTGGAGTCGCCCGTGTAGGTCGAGTAGTCCATGCCGCCGGACGGGCACTTGTCCTCGTTCCACGGCAGGATCTTGGCGATCTTGACGTTCGCCTTCTCCGAGGCGCAGTCGAGCGCCTGGTACTTCGGGTTGTCGAGCGCGCCGGAGATGCTCGCGCAGTCGCCGACCCGCGCCGTCTTGGCCACGTCGCCGAGCTGGTTCAGCACGAACCCGCCGAGCAGGACGAGCGCAAAGACAACGGCGATACCCAGGCCGACCTTCTTCATGGCCTGGGTATCGGCGTCAGTCGATGATCAACTCAACCGAGTTCACCCGATCAGGAACCCTCGTGCACGCCCATGCAGTAGACGGAGGCGGGTTCGCTGAACCGCAGCTCGCTGGAGCCTTCCGGGCACACCGTGCCCTCCTCGGGCAGCCCGTCGACCTTCTTGACGATCTTCACCGGGGACTCCTGCGTGCACGCCTCCTTCTTGAAGGCGCCGTCGTCACCGGACGTGTAACAGTTGCCTTCTGCGAGGTTCGGCATCAGGCAGAGCGACTCGCCGCCGTTCTTGACCGGCTCGTAGATGCCCTCGTCGGGACACGGCTCGTCGGCGCTCTTCAGCACCTTGGCGACCCGGTGCGTGGCGGACGTGTCGCCACAGCTCTCCGACGCGACGTTCCAGTCGCCGTCGGGCTTGTCCACGTCCTTCGGCGAGGCGCTGACGCAGTCGCCGACCTTGGTGCCGTTGAGCGACGTGAGCGCCCACACGCCCCCGCCGACCAGCACGACTGCAAGCACGCCGACGATGACGAACTTCAGCCAGTTGTTCTTCTTGGGCGACTCGTCGGTCTCGGTCTCCTCGGGAGCCGGTGCCACCGTGGCCGGTGGCTCGACGGGATCAGTCGACTCGGTGCTCATGGCCGAGAACGTACGACACGTCGTGTTGGCTGCGTGTGTCGCCTCACACTTGTTGTCGCCAGTTGACGCAGGTCGAACGCATTTGGCGTCGTCAGGGAGACTTGTGGGCGTGACCGATGGCCCCTTGATCGTCCAGTCGGACAAAACGCTGCTGCTCGAGGTCGACCACCCGCTCGCCGACGACGCGCGCACCTCCATCGCGCCGTTCGCCGAGCTGGAGCGGGCACCCGAGCACGTGCACACGTATCGCGTGACGCCGTTGGCGCTGTGGAACGCTCGTGCCGCCGGGCACGACGCCGAGCAGGTGGTGGACGCGCTGGTGCGGTTCAGCCGCTACCCGGTGCCGCAGCCGTTGCTGGTGGACGTGGTCGACACGATGAGCCGGTTCGGGCGGTTGGTCCTCACCAACAGCCCTGTGCACGGGCTCGTGCTGAACTCCAACGACCGCGCGGTGCTCGAAGAGGTGCTGCGCAACAAGAAGATCGCGCCGATGTTCGGGGCGCGGATCGACGACGACACGGTGATCGTGCACCCCAGTGAGCGGGGGCGGCTCAAGCAGCTGCTGCTCAAGGTCGGGTGGCCGGCAGAGGACCACGCCGGGTACGTCGACGGCGAGGCGCACGCGATCGAGCTGGACGAGACCGACTGGAAGCTGCGCGACTACCAGCGGCTCGCCGCGCAGGCGTTCTGGGCGGGCGGCTCCGGCGTCGTCGTGCTGCCGTGTGGCGCGGGCAAGACGCTGGTCGGCGCGGCGGCGATGGCAGAGGCGCAGGCGACCACGCTGATCCTGGTCACGAACACCGTGGCAGGCAGGCAGTGGAAGCGCGAGCTCATCGCGCGGACCTCGCTCACCGAGGAGGAGATCGGCGAGTACTCGGGTGAGCGCAAGGAGATCCGCCCGGTCACGATCGCGACCTACCAGGTGATCACCCGCAAGTCGAAGGGCGAGTACAAGCACCTGGAGCTGTTCGACTCGCGCGACTGGGGCCTGATCGTCTACGACGAGGTCCACCTGCTGCCGGCGCCGGTGTTCCGGATGACCGCCGACCTGCAGAGCCGCCGCCGGCTCGGGCTGACCGCGACGCTGGTGCGCGAGGACGGCCAGGAAGGCGACGTCTTCTCGTTGATCGGGCCGAAGCGCTACGACGTGCCGTGGCGCGACATCGAGGCGCAGGGGTGGATCGCTCCCGCCGAGTGCACCGAGGTCCGGGTGACTCTGACGGACAACGAGCGGCTGCAGTACGCCACGGCGGAGCCCGAGGAGCGCTACAAGCTCTGCTCGACGGCCAGGACCAAGATCGCGGTGGTCAAGCGGGTGCTGGAGCAGCATCCCGACGAGCCGGCTCTGGTGATCGGTGCTTATCTGGACCAGCTCGACGAGCTGGGTGAGGAGCTGGACGCACCGGTGATCAAGGGATCGACGAAGAACAGAGAGCGCGAGGAACTGTTCGACAAGTTCCGCAGGGGCGAGCTGCGCACGCTCGTCGTGTCGAAGGTCGCGAACTTCTCCATCGACCTTCCCGAGGCGTCCGTCGCCATCCAGGTGTCCGGCACGTTCGGCAGCCGGCAGGAGGAGGCCCAGCGGCTCGGCCGGATCCTGCGGCCCAAGGGCGACGGGCGGCAGGCGCACTTCTACTCGGTCGTCTCACGGGACACGCTCGACACCGAGTACGCCGCGCACCGGCAGCGGTTCCTGGCGGAGCAGGGCTACGCGTACAAGATCGTCGATGCGGACGACCTGGTCGGATGACGTTCTGGTGGATGTGGGACCCGGCGGGGACCGTGCCTGTGAGGCGGTTCCGGTCGGAGGAGTCGCTGGCCCGATCCGCGCCGGACACCCAGGTGGTCCGGTCGGCCGACTTCACGTGCCCCGATCAACGCCGGCGTGCCACGGCCGTGCGGGAGGACTTCCTGCGGGTGACCGGTGATCCGGTGCAGGTGGCGCTGGTCGAGCAACGGCTGTGGACGCTGCTCGTGGCCCTGCGCCGGGCGCAGCCGCTCCGGGACGCGCTGGCCACCGCCGTGCCCAAGGCCGGGCGGGCGGCGCTGGTCGCGGAGCCG
>NZ_VSRL01000248.1 GCF_012184385.1 Lentzea indica | reverse complement strand
GGCCGCGACCAGGTCGAGCGCACCGGCCAGTGACACCACACCGGCCAGCCGAATCCCAGGACGCGCACCGGGAACACCGTCCGGCAACGCGGACCGGTGCGCGATCCAGGTCGCGAGGTGCCCGCCGGCGGAGTGACCGACGACGGCGACTCTGTTCAGGTCCAGCGGCGCGTCGAGATCCGCCACCACGTCAACGGCTTTGGCGACGTCCTCGAACGTGCCGGGCCAGCCGGCGCCGGGCTCGCCGACGCGGCGGTACTCGATGCTCCACACCGCGTAGCCCTGCCCGACGAGGTCGTGCACGAGCGGCTGAACGGCCGTCGCGTCCCACATCGCCGCCCACCACCCACCGTGGATCATCACGACGACCGGGAACGGGCCATCGCCCTCCGGCAGGTGCAGCTCACCGAACTGGGACGGCTCAGTGCCGTAGCTGATCTTGCGAGACATCGGGGGACCTCTCTCAGACAGGGTTTTCAGTCCAACCTCCCGCCGAGCTCTACTCGGAGAGCACGCCTTCCTCCGCAGAGACGAGTGCGTCGATCGCCTCGAAGAACGCCTTGATGCCAGGGCGATTCGCGCCCTTCTCACGAGACGCGGCGTAATCTTCCGGCGAACGCCACTCGACGATGTCGAGCCACTCGTCGTTCGGAAGCCTCACGAGCCGCGCACCCAGAAACCCCTCGCGGTCGGCCTCGAAGTCGGCGATCATGCCCGGCCGGGCAGCCAGAAGCGCCTCCGCCTTCCCAGGCGCCACGCGGAAGCGGGTCAGTTCCACCGAAGTAGTCACGAGTTGATGATAGTCAATATCAGTGACTAAGTCCAGTGCACTCCAACGCCTTCGGGTACAGCCAGCTGCCGGGCGTGTCCTCCGCCGGGTTCGTGTAGTAATCCCGCACGGCGGCAACGTATTCCTGCACGCTGATCGCACCGTCGCCGTCGGTGTCGAGATGGGCGAACGCCAGCCCGCACTCCGCCTCGCTGAGCCCGCGAGCCTTCAACAGCACCTGGAACTCCGTCGCGTCGACCCGGCCGTCGCCGTTCGTGTCCGCGATGTCCAGCAACGACTGCACGATCTCGAGGAAGTCCGTGCCGAACGGCCCGTTGTCGACGACCGCCTCGATCATCGCGTCGCGGTACTCCGCCGGCCCGATCCTGCCGTCGCGGTCGGCGTCACAATGCTCGACCAGCATCTCCCAGAACCGGTCGTACGCCTCCACCAGTTCCCGTCCCCGCTCCGACGACGCCGGCTCCCCGAACGCCCGCAGCAGCCGGTCGGCCAGCGCGTAGACGTCCGCGAGCTCGATGACGCCGTTGCGGTTGACGTCGTAGTGGGCGAAGGTCGAGTCGATCCTGTGTTGCAACACCTGCTTCATGCCCAGGCACTGTGCTGACGCCACAGGCCTTCGCGCAACGCGCGTCCCCCGCCTGGGTGGTGTTGTTCAGCCGTCTCCGCGAAGCCGGTATAGTTATACCGCAACCTGCGTACGGAGGAACACGTTGATCGAGCTCAAGTCGCCTGCGGAGATCGCGCGCATGCACGTCACCGGCCAGTTCATCGCGGAGGTGCTCGACGAGCTCTCCGCCAGGGCCGCAGTGGGCGTGAACCTGCTCGATCTCGAACACCACGCACGCCACATGATCTCTGAACGCGGCGCCGAGTCCTGCTACTGGGACTACTCGCCGTCGTTCGGCCGGGGCCCGTTCCGCAACGTCATCTGCCTGTCGGTCAACGACGCGGTGCTGCACGGGCTGCCGAAGAGCTACGTCCTGCGCGACGGCGACCTGCTGACCATGGACATCGCCGTCGGCATCGACGGCTGGGTGGCCGACTCGGCGTTGTCGATCATCGTCGGCACGCCACGCGAAGAGGACCTGCACCTGATCCGCGCCACCGAGGTGGCGCTGGAGGCCGCGATCGAGGCCGCGCAGCCGGGCAACAGGCTCGGCGACATCTCCGCGTCGATCGGTGAGGTCGCCGCCGAGTTCGGCTACTCGTGCAACCTGGAGTTCGGCGGGCACGGCCTTGGCCGCACCATGCACGAGGCGCCGCACGTGCCGAACAACGGCAGGCGCAAGCACGGCATGAGGCTCAAGCCCGGCCTGACGATCGCGATCGAACCCTGGCTCGCCGCCACCACCGACCAGATCATCTTCGACGAGGACGGCTGGACGCTGCGGTCCGCCGACGGCTCGCGCACGGCCCACTCCGAGCACACCGTCGCGATCACCGAGGACGGGCCGCTGGTGCTGACCCGCCGCCCCTCGGAGAAGGCCGTGACCAGCACGGTGGCGAATTCCGACGCCCTCAGGTAACCATGCAGTGGGCTTACGAGGAGAGGAAACGGAGGACCGACAACACCGGGAGTCTGGATGACCACAGGGGGCAGGACACAGCTCGGCATCGACCTGGACGAGCTGCGTTTGCTGGTCGGCATGTCCTATCGCGAACTGGCACGCCGGACCGGCTGTGCCCGCAGCACGTTGCACGACGCGTTGACCGGCCGCCGGTTTCCCCGGCTGGACACGGTTCTGGCGATCGCGCGGGCCTGCGGCGGGGACACCACGCGCTGGCGGCTGCGCTGGGTCGCCGCCTGCAAACGCTCACGTACCGCGCACGGCGCCGACGATGTCACGACAGTCGACCAAACCCAGCTGACGGGAGTCCTGTGAACGCGGGTTGTCCCCCACCACGGCAACGAATCCGGCCGGCACGAACGCCACGTCGGGCAGCGCCGGCACGAGCCACTCCGGCACCGGGTCGCCGGCGACGGCCGCCACCCGCTTGATCCGGTGCGGCAGCTCCGGGTCCGGCACCCGGAACACGATCACCTCACGGCGGCGCGGGTTCCGGAAGAGCCTGCGTGCCACCAGCTTCTGGCCGTCGTGCAGGGTCGGCGACATGCTGTTGCCCCGCACCGTGACTCTGATCCACATCAGCTGACCCTCACGTCCTGGTAGCCGCCCGCCTGCAGCCGGAACAGGCGTGCGTACTCGCCATCGGCGTCCATCAGCTCGTCGTGGTCACCCTGCTCGGCGATCCGCCCGCCGACCAGGGTGACGATGAGGTCGGCACCGCGCAGCGCGGCCATCCGGTGGGAGATCAGCAGCCGCGTCCGGCCTTCCGCGTGCCGCCTCACCGTGTCGTGCACCCGGTGTTCCCCTTCGGCGTCCAGACCGGACGTCGGTTCGTCGAGGATCATCAGCCCGGCATCGGTGCGCATCAGGCACCGCGCCAGAGCCACGCGCTGCCACTGCCCGCCGGACAGCGTCACGCCCGTTCGCTCCTCGTCCGCGTGGGTCCTGGACAACACCGTGTCGTACCCGTTCGGCAGTGCCTCCAGGGTCTCAGCGATGCGGGCGTCTCCGCCGCCTCGACGATCCGCGCCCGGTTGCCGAGTTCCGCCGCCTGCCCGATGCCGATGTTCTCCGCCGCGGTCAGGTCGTAGGCCATGAACTCCTGGAACACCACGCCGATCCGCGCCCGCAGCATCGTGACGTCCAGCTCGCGAAGGTCCACGCCGTCCCACGTGATCGAGCCCCGCTGCGGGTCGTAGAACCGGCACAGCAACTTGACCATCGTGCTCTTGCCCGCGCCGTTGACCCCGACCAGCCCGACGGCCGCGCCCGCGGGGATGGTCAGGTTCACGCCGCGCAGGACCCACGGACCGTCGTCCGAGTACCGAAACCAGACGTCCCGCAACTCGATCGCCGCCGCTTTCGCAGGCGTGCCAGTGCCTGCAGGCAGGTCGTCCTGAGTGTCGATCACGTCGAGGTAGTGCCCGAACAGCCGCACCGCCCGCCCTGCCTCACCGAGCTGGAGCACGACCCCGGACAACCCGGTCTGCACCCCGGCCACAGCCCCCAGGAACAGCACCAGATCACCGACCGACGACCGCCCTGCCGCGACGTTGAGTGCCACCACGACCGTGCCCGCCCCAGCCACCACGGCCCCGAGCACCGCCAGCGCGCTCTGCACCACCGTGCCCCTGCGCTGCGCCGCGAGCCGTGCCCCGGACACCGCGGCCAGCGAGCCGACCATCCTGGTGTGCAACAACTCACCGAGGCCGAAGAGCCGAATCTCCTTGGCGGCACGCACATCCGTGAGCAACGCCCGGTAGAACAGCCGCCGCCTGTCGGTCGCCACCCACGCTTCCTCGGTCGCCGCCTCACGCCGTGCCGTCGCCAGCCTCGCGAACACCGCCGTCACCACCGACGCGAGCAGCAGCAACGTCATCGGCGGCCACACCACCAGCAGCGCACCGGTGAAGCTCGCCAGCAACACGACCGAGCGGACCAGCTCCTGCGTGAACTGCGAGATCGTGCCAGGAGCCTCCTGCGCGGCCTCCTCCGCGAGCCGCAGCCGGTCGTGGAACGCGGGATCCTCGATCTGCCGAAGCCCCGGCAAAGTGGCGATCCGCCGGAACAACCTGCTCTCCACCGTCAGCGCGACCCGTTGCCGCACAACCTCTCCGAGGTAGCCGCAGAGGTAGAGCAACGCGATGGCGACGCCACCGACGAGCGCGGAGGCCACCGCCAGGAACGCCGCCCTGCCGGGACTCGCCGCGGTGGACGTGAGCTCGTCGACCAGCAACATCGTCAGCCAAGCGCCGCTCGCCGGCGCGGCACCGGCGAACACCGTGAGCACAAGGGTTCCACCGGCGACCAGCGGCGCGGCACGGAAGGGCAACGCCAGTGCCGCGGCGGCGTTGCGGATCATGCCACCGGCGCCGGAACGCCGGCGAAGTCGCCGAGCTTGATCCCGGACGCCGTCACCACGCCACCATGCGTGTGGACCAACGTCGGAAACGCCATGACCTCGAACGCCGACAAGACGGGGTCATCGGTACCGATCACCACCACCCGCCCCAACCCGCTGACCTTCTCGACCAGCCGCGCCGTCGCATCAGGATCACTCGGGTCTCCGTCCACAACGGACACGAAGCGGGCGGCAGGCGGGTTGTCGAGCAACGCGTCGGTGAGGGTCCGGCACGGCCCGCACCCGACCGAGAAGAAGCCGACCTGCACCGGCCCGTCGAGATCGGCCTCGGTGAACGCGATGCCATCGGTGTCGGCCACCGAAAACGGCCTGATGACCATGCCGGGCTGCGGCAGGTTCGTGTTGCGAGGCGGCCCGGAGCGCTCCTGCAGGTCCCGCACCCTGGCCACCAGCCCGTACGTGAACAGCACGTGCAGCGCCACCACAACGGCGAGCAGCACAACGGCGATCGTGAGCAGGGTCAACGGTTCCTCCCATGAGGCGGGTGTCGTCACGAACGCGCCGGCGACAGCGACAGCGGCCAGCGACCCGTTGCGCACGAGGTGCTTGGGCCCGAGCACGTCGCCGCCAGCACCAAAACACCGGCAGCGCACGGCTTCCTTGCGGTAGATGGTGAGCGTGATCCCGCCGCAGAAGGCCGCGAGCAAGGCGATGACAGCCGCGTATCCGAGCTTCGTGCCGGGAACGGCCAGCAGCACAACGGCACAGGCCTCCCCCACGAGGATCGCGACAGCGACCAGGTGTGCGGGCAACCGCGGTGCGATGGCGGCGATGGAGTCGCGGAACTCGGCAAAGCCTTGCCGGGTGCGCACCTTGCCGGCGAAAGCCACGAGGAACACCACGGCGAGCAGCACGCGAGCGAACAGGTCGAGCACTTCGGCCTCCAGCAGCGGGGTGGGGTGCCGGCGATGCGCGCTCGCCGGCACCCCGTTGTGTCACTTGCAGCTGCTGCTCACCGACGAGCAGATGCCGTTGCAGTTGAAGCGGTAGCCCTTCTTGCAACACTGCCCGTGCTCCGGCACGCAGGCACCGGCATCGATCTTCGGCAGCACGAGTCCGACGAGCCGCTCACCGGCCAGCTGTGCGAATCGCTTCACGGGGTCCGCTCCTCCCAGTTGATCAACAGAACAGCGCCCACGCTCGCCTGCCCGGGGCGCGAACGGAAGATGAGTCGGACAGAGTCGGACGGGGTCGGACGGCGCATGCAACACATCCGCGGGATGACGCGATGTGTAGTTGTCCGGCAGAGATAGGGGTGGCCAATGGCGCGGCGTGTGTTCATCTCCTACGCACAGGAGTCCGATGAACACCGCGCCGTGGTGCGCAACCTGTGGGCGTTCCTGCGGAACAACGGGATCGATGCCCAGTTCGACCAGGCCGCGGCCGGTCAGCGGCAGGACTGGTCGCTGTGGATGGCTGACCAGATCCGCGACGCGGACGTCGTGCTGTGCGTGGCGTCAGAGCAATACCGGCTCCGGGCGGAAGGACAGACCGAGCAGCACATCGGCAAAGGCGTGCAGTGGGAGGCCCGGCTGATCCGCGACGCCTTTTACGCAGCTCAACGGGACCTGCAGAAGTTCGTGCCGGTCGTCGTGCCCGGACAGGCGATCAGCGGAGTCCCCGACTTCCTCGCCCCGTCCACGACCACGGTCTACGAAGTGGAAGCCTTCACCAAGTCCGGCGCCGAGGATCTGCTCCGCTTCCTGTTGGACCAACCCGAGCTCGCCGACATTCCACTCGGCCAGGAACCGGTGTTCGACACCTGGACCCCGGACACGCCTGCCGCCACCCCTGCACTCAACGGCATCGTCTCCCCGCAGGTCGCGGGCATGGCCGAAGTCATCGGACGGGACCAAGAACTCGCCGACCTGCGTACGGCGTTCACAGCCCAGACGAAAGCCCGCACACCCGTGATCCAGGTCCTCACCGGCATGGGCGGCGTCGGCAAGACCAGCCTCGCCCGCGCCTACGCCCAACGCCATCTCGACGACTACGGCGTGGTCTGGTGGGTGCGCGCGGAGGACCCGACCACCGTCGACGGCGAGTACCGGAGCCTGCTCGAACTCGTCCACTCCCCTGCCGAAGCCAAACTGGTGCGGAACGCCGTGCAGCGCGCGAACGTCTGGCTGTCCGAGCAGAAGCAACCATGGTTGCTGGTCTTGGACAACCTCCCCGACGCAACCGCGCTACATGGCCTCTTCCCAGCTAAAGGCAAGGGCCACGTCCTGGTCACCAGCCAGGCGGGCCGCTGGCCCAACCCCAGCGCCGTTCACCACATCGAACCGTTGAACACCGATGCTGCCGTCGAACTGCTCGCCGCCGTGTCCCAGGACTCGGACAGCGAATCCGCGACCAAGCTCGCCAACGAGCTCGACGGCCTCCCACTAGCACTGACCCAGGCTGCGTCGTTCACCTCAGCCAACGGCATCGACCTTGCGACCTACCTGCGCTTCTACCAGGACCGCAGCGCCGACTTGCACACCGACGGCCAGCCAGACGACTACCCGCACACCGTTGCCACGACGTGGCTTCTGGCCATCGAGAAGATGTCGCCGTCGGCACTTCTGATCCTCAACACGATCGCCTACTTCGCCCCGGACTCGATCCCGGTCGCGGTGCTGCACCCCTTGATGAATGACGAGCTCGCCCTCACACGAGCCATCGGAGAACTTCTCTCCCACAGCCTCGTGACGCGCGGCGCGGAAGGCACGATCACGGTCCACCGCCTGATCCAGGCCGTCACCCGGCACCGACTCGGCGAGACCCTCGACCACGCCGTCCAAGCCCGCGACCTCATCACCGCAGCGCTGCCGACTTATCCCCTCAACATGCAGAAGATGGATGCCTGGAAACAGCTCCGCAACCACGCCCTGACCGCTGCCGAGCATCTACCCACTGATCCTCGAACATTCGATCTGCGCTACGACGGGGCGTTCCTGCACGGGGAAATGGGCGACCTGCCCACCGCGATCACACAGTTGAAAACGCTCGTCCACGACATGTCCCCCGTTCTCGGCCTCGAGAACGAGCAAGTGCTCCGAGCGCGGTACGGCCTGGCGCACTGGTTGTACCTCTTCAACCCGTCACAAGCCCAAAAGGTGCTGTCCGACTTGGTGGAAGCACAGGTGAGGGTGCTGGGCGCTGAGCACCCTGACACCTTGCTCACACGCCACGAACTGGCCTCCGCACATCTCAAGCTGGGTGAATTCGATCTCGCCCGTCAGCTTTTCGAGGACCTGCTACCCGTGCGAACCCGTGTGCTCGGTCCCAACCACGAGCGCGTACTCCAGTCTTGCAGTCGCCTCGCACTGACTCTGGCACAACTCAACCAGTTCGACGAGGCAATACAGATCCATCGCGAGGTGATAGCGGTCGCCACCACCGAATTTGGCGCACTGGATCTGCGCACGGTGCAGTTCCAGGCCGCATACGCCGGGACGCTCGGTCAAGCGGGTTACCCAGCCGCTGCACGCGACCTCAACGTGTTCGCCGTCGAACAATTGACCATCCAGCGTGGCCCGTACGACAAGCTCACACTCATGGCTCAGATCCCACTGGCCGTGTGGACCTCAGCAGCCGGAAATCCTCGACTGGGGACGAACACTCTGCTTCGCACACTCATCCGCGTGCGCAACAGTCTCGGCAGGAACAACCCGCTCGTGCAGCAGTTCGAAGAAGCCTTGAACAACATTCGGAAAGGTCAGCCGCCCAATACGCTCCCGCGAAAACGCTAGATCCCCGCCGCAACGGGTTCGCCAACAGGCTCCAGCATCGCGCGCACCGCCGACGCGATGTGCGCCGAAGGCGAGCCCGTGCCGTACGGCGAAGCGATGCTCTGCAGTGCGGCCCGATGTCCCGGCACGTCATCCAGCCACGACAACACCGCACCACCGACCCGCGGCCCAGGAGGAACGAGCGTCCCGAACGTGCCCTCGATCTCCGGCCGCTCAGTACTGCGCCGCACGACGACCACGGGCCGCTTCAACACGCTCACCTCCTCCTGGATCCCGCCGGAGTCCGACACGACCACGGCAGAACCGTGCGCCAGAGCCAGGAACGTCCGGTAGGGCTGAGGCTCGATCACCCGAACACCGTGCAACAACCCCTGAAGCCCGAACGCCCCGACCCGCTGTGCGGTCCGTGGATGCAGCGGCAGCACGACGGGCAACGGCATCCGCCCGAGCTCACGCAGGATCGTCTCGAGGTTGTCCGCGTCATCCACGTTCTCCGGTCGGTGGATCGTCGCCAGCACATAGTGATCGCGTGCCAGGCCGAGCCCCGACAGCACCGCGCTTTCCTCGTCGACCGAAGGCAACGCGTGCGCCAGCGCTTCGACGACGGTGTTGCCGGTGACGACGATGCAGCCGTCCGCGACTCCCTCGGCGAGAAGGTTGTGGCGGTTCAACGACGTCGGCGCGCAGCACAGGTCGGCGAGGTGGTCGATGACCACGCGGTTGTGCTCCTCCGGCATCGCGCGGTCGTAGCTGCGCAAGCCCGCCTCCACGTGCACCAGCGGCACGTCGCAGGCGTTGGCCGCCAATGCGCCGGCGAGCGCTGAGGTCGTGTCGCCCTGGACGATCACGGCCGCCGGCCGCTCGGTGGCCAGCACCTCGTCGACGGCCGACACCGCGCGGCCGAGCTGGTCGCCCCGGCGCAGACCGCCGAGTCGCAGCTCGTGGAAACCGCCCGGTTCCGGCACGTCGCGGCGGATGAGCGAGTACATGGAACGGTCGTAGTGCTGACCGGTGTAGATCATGGTGCACGCGCTGCCGAAGTGTTCGACGAGCGGCGCGAGTTTGATCAGTTCGGGCCTGGTGCCGCAGACGATCGTCACGGTGTTCGTTTCCCGCACCGCGGCAAGGTACTTCATCGATCCTGACGTTTCTGGGCTGATCACGCACACGTTCACCCGAAAGCATTGCCTGGGATATCGCTCGAAAGTGTTGCGGTATAGGCGTGTCGTAGTGTGCGCCCTCATCTGAGGCGCGCGCCGACGCGTGTTTCGCCGAAACTTACGGAGAGTCCTGCGTGTCCGGTCATCTGGCCCTTGCGGTGTCCACTGTGCTGTACGGGCTGGGGATAGTCGCGCAGACCGTCGCCGCTCGCAGGCGACGAACGTCCAGGCACCGGCCTGGGACTGCTCGCGCGTCTGGCCGCGGATCGCCTGTACCTGCTGGGTTTCACCTGTCAGGTCGGCGGTTTCCTGTTCGCGTTCCTCGCCCGTGAGCACCTGCCGCTCTACCTGGTGCAGGCCGGTTCCTCGTGCGCGGTGGGGCTGGCGACCGTCATCGGGGTGCTGCTGCTCGGCTGGCGGGTCCGACAGTTGGAGATCGTGGTGCTGGCGGTGATGGCGTCCGGTCTGCTGTTGCTGACGGGTGCGGCGGCGCCGTCCACGGCACGGGAACTCTCCCTGGTGCCGGCCCTGGTCGTGATGGGAGTGCTGACGCTCGCGGTGCTTCCGCTGGCGCGCACCCTGAAGGCCGCGACGCCGGTGCTGGCCGGCATCGCCTTCGCGGTGGTCGCCGTGGCGGCCAGGAACGTGGCGGGCAAGCCGCTGGTCGAACTGGTGCTGCACCCGTTGACCTGGCTCATGGTCGTCGCCGCGTTCGTCGGCCAGGCGTGCATCGCGACGGCGTTGCAGCGGGTCTCCGCCACGTCCGCGGTGGCGTCGATGGACGCGACCACGGTGGTGATCGGCTCGGTGGCCGGGCTCGCGGTCATGGGCGATCAGATCGCGGCGGGACGTGAGTGGTGGGTCGTGCTGGGAGTGCTGCTCGTGGTGTCCGGCGTGCTGGTGCTCGGGTCCGTCTCGCGGCCAGCTCCTGCCCTGGTCCCGGCAGGTGGTGAGCGATGAAGCCCGTCGCAGCGTGTCGCTGGACCTCGACAACCTCTGGGCGTATCTGAAGACGCACGGCGACCCGAGGTGGGAGAGCAGACCCAGCTTCCTGCCGTCCGCGGTACCGAGGCTGCTCGACGTCTTCGGCGAACAGCGGCTGACCACAACGGTTTTCGTCGTGGGCGCGGACGCGGAACGCGACGACGGCGCCGACGCCGTCGCGGCCATCACCGCGGCCGGCCACGAGGTGGCCAACCACTCGTTCTGGCACCAGCCCTGGCTGCACAGGTACTCCGACGCCGAGCTCGAGGCCGAGGTGACGCGCGCGGAAGAGGCGATCATGGCGGCGGGCGCACCACGGCCGGTCGGGTTCCGCGGCCCCGGCTACAGCGTCACGCCGCAACTGCTCGACGTGCTGAACCGGCGTGGATACCGGTACGACGCCAGCGTTCTGCCCACTTGGATCGGGCCACTGGCCCGCGCCTACCACAACCGGACCGCCGGCTCGACCGACGGCGGAGCGGACCTGTTCGGTGGATTCGGCAGGGTCAAAGCCCCCAACACCGCGTATCGCTGGCGCGACAACGGTCTCGTCGAGCTGCCGGTGACCACGATGCCGCTGCTGAGGGTGCCGATCCACGGCGCGTATCTGTTGCAACTGCACCAGATCTCGCCCCGGCTCGCACGCGGCTACTTCCGCACGGCGTTGCGGTTGTGCCTGGCCACCATGGTTTCTCCTTCGCTGCTGCTGCATCCGACCGACGTGCTCACAGCCTCCGAAGCACCCGGCATGGAGTTCTTCCCCGGCATGGCCGTGCCCGGTCACGAGAAAGTGGCGCTGCTGGGCTGGGTGTTGTCCTTGCTGCGCGGGCACTTCGACGTGGTCGGCACCGGAGAGCACGTCGCCCGCGTCGCGGCCTCCGGTCTGCGGGAACGGGATCCGGTCGCATGTGGCTGACCTTCCTGCTGCGCGTCCTCGCCTGCGCGACGGTGGCGCTGGCGCCGCTGGAGGGGTATCTGCTGCAGTTGCACGGGCAGCTGGCCAAGGCGATGCCGGCAGCTCTGATCGGTGTGTGGGCGGTCTCGCTGATCCGGCAACGCCGGCTGCCCGCGCCGCACCCCCTGCACCTGGTGCTCGCGCTGCTGGCGGTGGTGCTGCTCGCCACCTCCGCCGTGCACGAGGCCGAGCCGTTCACCCTCGAGTACCTGGTGCGCTGGGTGCCGTTCCTGGTGGTCACGGTGGTGCTCGCCGACGTGACCGCGCGGGAGGTGCCGGTCAGGGCGTTGCTCGCCGCGACGGTCGCCGGTGCGATCGTGGCGGCCGGCGGCGGGCTGGCGAGCGTCATCGGAGGCGAGCTGCGCGCGACCGGGCCGTTGGAGGATCCCAACGACCTGGCGTTCTTCCTGGTGGCGGCCTTGCCGTTGTTGGTCGCGCTACCGGCGAAGGGCCGGTCGCGGATCGCGTTGTTGTTGCTGGGCGCGGTGTTGGTGGCCGGTACGGCGGCGACCTTCTCCCGCGGCGGGGGAATCGCGCTGGCGTGCGCACTGGCGTGGCTGATAGCGCGGCGTGGCCTGCCGGTCCGCGCGGTGGTCGTCACCGCTGCGGTGACCGGCGTCGCGGCGCTGGTGTTCGCGCAGGCGGCTCAGGCGGAGCTGTCGCGGGCGCTGCAGGAGAAGAGCCACATCGCGGGCACGAACGCCGACACCAGGATGCTGCGCTGGCAGGCGGCCGCGCGGATGCTGGCCGACGATCCGGTGCTCGGCGTGGGACCCGGCGGATTCCGCCAGGAGTACGCGGCGGCGTCGCACAACGCGGAGATCGACGAGCAGACCCCGGTGGCGCACAACCTGTTCCTCGAGGTGGCCGCGGAACTCGGGCTGCCGGGGTTCGCGCTGCTGATCGGGCTGATCGCGATCGGCTTCGTCGCGAGTGAACGGGCGCTGCGTCGAGTGGCCGACCGGCGCGAGGCATTGGCCGTGCAGGCGGCGCTCATCGCTGTGCTGGTCGCCTCGATCTTCCTGTCCGAGCAGTACTACCTGCCCTTGTGGTCACTCGTCGCCGTCGCTGTCGCGATCGAGCAACGGGCCAAAAAGGCTTCACAGAAGGAGAGTGTTCGATGCGCGTTCTCCACGTGATCAGCGAGATGGGCGCGGGCGGTGCGGAGGCGCTCGTCGCCGGCATGGCCGTCGCGAATGGTGAGGTCGGCTGGGAGTCCGCGGTGGCCGGCGGTGGCGGCTTCCGCGCCGATGCGTTGCGTACCGCCGGCGTGCCCGTGTTCGACGTGCCGGTGGCGTGCAGGTCCGGGTGGGGTGTGCTGCGCGCGGCGTGGGCGACTCGGAGGGCCGTGCGCCGGTTCCGGCCGGACGTCGTGG
>NZ_VSRL01000247.1 GCF_012184385.1 Lentzea indica | reverse complement strand
TCGGCCGCGAAGCCGTCGGCGATCGCGCCACCGATCGAGCCGCCGCCACCGTAGATCACCGCGGTCTTGTTCTCCAGCAACATCATCTTCTCCTTTCGTTGCAGGAGAAGCTACGTCTAGGTCACACCGGTTCACATCGGTCACGTGACTGGCGTGGGACCGGTCGCCGGCACCGGCGACCAAGTCATCCGAGCCCGAGCTGCACCAGTTCGATCCGTCGGGTGACGCCGAGTTTCGGGTAGGCGCGGTACAGGTGGTGGCCGATCGTGCGCGGGCTGAGGAACAGCTGCGCGCCGATCTCCTTGTTGCTCAACCCGGCAGCCGCCAGTCGAACGACTTGCACCTCCTGCGGCGTCAGGTCCTTCAGCGGGTCGTCAGCGACCCGGTCGAGCATCGGGCGCTCGCCGAGTGCGGTGAGCTCGCTCATCGCGCGCGCTTCCCAGGTCGACGCGCCCAGCCGCGTGAAACCGGCCAGAGCGGCGGCCAGTTCGGTGCGCGCCTCACCGCGGCGGCGTCTGCGGCGCAACCATTCGCCGTAAAGCAACTGCGTTCTGGCTTGGTCGAATCGGCCGCCGTGCTCGGCGAACAGGCCGAGTGCCGCCCGGTAGTGCGCCTCCGAGTCCTCGAGCATCGCCTGGCAGCGCCGCAACAACGCTGTCGCGATCGGACTGTCCACGTGCACGGCCCACCGTTCGAACGCCGTGAGCTGATCGGTGACGCGGTCGGGGTGACCGTCGTGAACCGCCGCCTCCACCAGTCCGCGACGGCGCGGATGAGGAAGTCGTGCTTGGCCGGTCCCGTGCACACGGCGTACAGAGCATCGAACGCCGCGCGATACCGTCCCGCGGCGAGGTCGAGCAGGCCGAGGCCCCAGGACGTCAACGCGGTGCCGACCGCGTGCCGTCCCTCGAGAACCGGCAGCACTTCGGCGGCCAGTTCACGGCAGCGCGGTTCGTCGCCCGTCACCGCGGCCAGCCACACGGACGTCGCCCGCAACACCGCGACCTCCATGTCCATCCCGAACTCGGTGCTCAGCGCCACCGCCTCGGCCAGGCAGGTCTGCGCCAAGAGGAAGTCACCGCGCAGTGCCTGGGCCAGCGCGACGACCTCCTGCGCGTAGGGAATCCAGGTCAGCGCTCCGCTGGCTCGCACCTCCGCCAGCATCATGTCCATCACCGCGATGGTCGCGTGGTCGTCGGCCAGCATGAGGCCGCTGAACCCGGCCACGATCCGGTGCATGAGGTCCGCGTCCGGCTCGCGACCGATCTCGATCATGGCGCGGAGCGGGCCGGCGGCGTGCTCCGGCCTGCCGCTCAGCAGGTCTCCCCAGCTGATCTGCGCGTCGGCGGACGCGCGTTGCCTGGATCCCAGCCGCAGCCGCAACTCGGCCATCAGCCGCCCGCCCTCGGTGACCAGGGGCAGAGCGCCCGCGTCCCGGCCGGCGCACATCATCTCGGTCAGCATGACGACTGCTCGTTCGGGGTCACGATCCATGATCAGCCGCGCCGCCTCGGACGCGAGCGCGGCGTCCGCTTCGGGGGACGTCCGCTCGTACTCGATCTGGCCTCGCAGCAACGTCGCGTCGGCGATGATGCCCGGATCGGTGGTGAGGGACGTGACCTCAACGGCCAGGCGTGCCGCGCGGTCGGGTTTGCCCGCGTCGTAGGCGGCGAGCGCGGCCTTGGCGATGCGACGCGCCTTGAGCTCGGGATCCACGCTCAATCGCCCGGCGCGGTCGTACGCGGCGGACACGGCCATGGCCCCGCCACGGCGTTCTGCCCGTATCGCGGTGCGTTCGAGCTCGGCGGCCACCGCCTCGTCCGGCTCGGTGGTGGCCGCAGCGAGGTGCCATGCCCGGCGGTCGAGGACGTCCGGGCTGGTGAGGCCTCGGCGAAGGCCCGGTGGACCGCGATCCGCTGATGGTGGGTGGCGCACTGATAGGCGGCGGCACGCACCAGCGGATGCCGGAACGTCAGCTCCCCGTCCGCCACGCTGATCAGCCCTGCGCGTTCGGCCGCGTCCAGGTCGGACGTGTCCGCACCGACCGCACGGGCGACGCACAGCACCGTGTCCATCCCTGCGAAGCGGTCGGCCGCGGCGACCAGCAGGATCGACTGGCACGTCTCGGGCAGGCCGACGATCTGTTCGCGGAACGTCTCCTGCACTCGTCGCGTGACCGGCAACGGGCCGACCTGGTGTGCGGGCTCCGCACGGCCTTCACGCTGCGCGGCCAGACGCGCCGCGCCGAGTTCGAGCAACGCGAGAGGGTTCCCGTTGGCCTCCTCCAAGACCCGTGCCCGCATCGGCGCCGTCAACCCGGGACTGTGGTGGTCGAGCAACCCGGCCGCCGCGTCCGGCGACAAGCCCGGCAGCCTCAGCTCCTCGATGCCGGGCGTGTGAAACGGCACGGCCGTGTCGCGGACCGCGAACAGCATCACGACCGGGTCCGCCTGGAACCGCCGAGCAGCGAACAGCAACGCGTCCGACGACCCGCGATCAAGCCATTGCGCGTCATCGACCACGCACAACAACGGCTTCTCCGCCGCCAGCTCGGCGAGCAACGTCAACGTCGCAGCGCCGACGAGGAAAGGCGTGGTCGCCGCGTCGCTGCTCAGCCCGAACGCACCCCGCAACGCGGCCGCCTGTGGTCCTGGCAGCAGGTCAAGCCGATCCAGGTAGGGGTAGAGCAGCAAGTGCAGTGCGCCGAACGCGAGCTCCGCCTCGGACTCGATGCCGACGCCGCGCAACACCCGCATGCCCTGAGCCGTGGCCACGGCGTGATCGAGCAGCGCGGACTTGCCGATCCCCGCCTCGCCTCGGACGACCAGCGCCGCGCTGCGACCGGAAGACGCTTGCCCCAGTGACCGCTCGACGTGGTCCCGTTCCCCATCCCGGCCGACCAACATGGCACCAGAGCCTAGCTGCTGGAATCGCGTGGAGATCGTGCGTGCGAGCGATCTTGATGCTGACGGCCTGTCGTGGAAGTGGAGCACCACGACAGGCCGTCTCGTCACGCAGGCACCGCGTTCAGCCGATCAGCGGTTCGATGCCGAAGTCGATGACCGCGTTCCCGAACGGCTGGAAGAACATGGTGGAACCGTGCCCGCCGACGATCGTGCCGAGCGCGATGACCCGGTCACCGTCCACGTGGTTGCACAGGGCTCCGCTGACCGACCCGGACGTGCAGACCCACTCACCCGTGTACGGCTAGGCCCCACCCCGACACGCCCTTGCTGAACTCGTTGACGCCGATGAACCGGCTGCGGTCGCCGTTCCAGAAGCCGGAGTCCGGCCGCCCGCAGTGGCCGGCGGTCAGCAGGAACTCATGGTTGCCTGGACGTCTGAGGCGGCGTAACGATGCGAGGAACCGTCACGATCAGCCCACCATGAGGCGGAACACCGGACAGCCGCAGGGCTTGGCTCAGGTCAAGGTCCACTGCCTGGCTGCCGTGTTCTTGATCATCGCCGTGGTTCACAGCGTGCTCGCGGCGGTGGACCACGTCACGTGGCCTGTCGTCTCAGCTGCTGCCTGTGTCGTGGGCGCCACGGTGCTGGAGCGGATCCTTCTGGTGCAGGAGAGGCCGGCTGGTACCTGGAGACGCGATGCTGCCCAACGCATTCTGCGGGAGGGTCTCGGGGAGCTTCCACGCTTTCAGTTCGACTCGCGGACTGATGCGGGACGCCCCTGATCCAGGCCAGGGCGGCTTGGACGACGACCGTCTTCTTCGGATTCCGGGCCAGGAGCGGGACCCTGCCCGCGAAGCGTTCGTCCAGCGAGACCAGGGGTAACCAGTCCTGCGGTGTCGAACACGACGATGTTGTGGCGGCACATAAGCTCCAGGGCACCAACCGTGATCAGAGGAGGCGCCGGTGACTGAGCAGGGCGATCTGATCGCGGGGCGTTACCGGCTCCAGCGACGGATCGGCTCCGGCGGCATGGGCGTGGTGTGGCAGGCGTTCGACGAACGTCTCGACCGGGTCGTGGCGCTCAAGCACCTCGTGCTGCCGCCTGGACTGTCCACTGAGGAAGCCGAGCGGGCCCGGCAGCGCGCGGTGCGGGAAGCCCGGATCGCGGCCCGGCTGCAGCACCCTGGTGCGGTCACCGTGCACGACGTCACCGAAGATGGCGACCGGCCGGTCCTGGTCATGGAGTACGTGCCGGCGCGCAGTCTCGCCGAGCTCATCGCAACCCGCGGGCCTCTGTCCGGCGTGCAGGTCGCTCAGATCGGGGGCCAGGTCGCTGCAGCGCTGGCGGCGGCACATCAGGCGGGCATCGTGCACCGCGACGTCAAGCCCGCCAACGTCCTGATCACCGACACCGGCACCGCGAAGATCACCGACTTCGGCATCGCCCGCGCCCACGGCGACACCACCATCACCGCCACCGGCCTGGTGGTCGGGACACCGGCCTTTCTGGCACCGGAGGTAGCGCAGGGACACGAGCCCAGCGCCGCCAGCGACGTGTTCTCCCTCGGTGCCACTCTCTACACGGCGGTGGAAGGGCGTGCACCGTTCGGTGACGGTGACAACGCCATCGCGCTGCTGCACGCCGTGGCCGCCGGGCAGATGATCCCGCCCGCACACCACGGCCCGATCACCGACGTCGTGCTGCACATGATGCGAGCCGATCCCGCGGCGCGTCCGGCGATGGCTCAGACCGCGGAGAGGTCTGCACGCGGCCGCGGCTGGTCGCCCAGCGCCGGCCCTGACTCGCGTGGACCTGCAGCCGGTCGCAGGTCCATCAGCCGCGGCATCTCGCCGGTTGCGCTCCGCACTGCCGATCGCGGCGGCCGCGATCGCCGTCGTCGTGCTCATCGTGCTGCTGTACCCGCAGTTCACCTCCTCCGACCAGGCCGCCAACCAGCCACCTGCGCCAACGACCAGCACCGTCGCCGCAGCGCAACTGCAACAGGCCGTGGCCGACTACTACGCCCTGCTCCCCGACCGCACCGACGAGGCGTGGACACGGCTGAGTCCGGCCATGCAGGCACAGGGGAAAGAGCAGTACGAGAAGGCGTGGAATGACGTCAAGGACCTCGTTGTCACCGCCGCACCGCAAGCCACCAACGTCGACACCGTGACCATCGGCGTGGAATACACCGTCGAGAGCCGTGGCCGGCTTCGGGAGACACGTCAACTGCACCTGATCACCGACGGTGGCAGGGTGCTCGTCGACTCAGATCAGGTCCTGACGTCCGAACGCGTCAACGGCAAGAACGGCGACAAGAAGGACAGCGACGGCGAGAAGGACGACAAGAAGCGCGGCGAGGAAGGAAAAGGCGGCAACTAGAGCGTCTGCGGGCAGACTGCGGCGGCACCGTCCATCACGCCGCTCGTCCTGTGCATGTGCCCGTGGCGTACTCCTCTCAGGGCCGGACCGACCGCCGGTACCAGGCCCGCCGCTCGTCCACCGGCAGCGCGACACGGCTGATCAGGTTGGTGAGCAACGCACCGATCGCAAGCCAGAGCAGCGCCGCGACACCTTCGTTCAGCAGCACGGCCATCCGTTCGTCGGCAGGGGTGAACAGGCCGTCCAAGCCGAGATCGACTCCGCCGGCCCAGCTCGTGATGAACGAGGCGAAGCCGTTGCCCATGTTCGCGCCCGCCACCACCAGCAGGATGTGCAGCAACAGGACGAGTGCGAACACCCAGCACACGATGTCGATCACTGCGCAGACCGTTCGGACAGCGCGCACTTTGCCGTGGTCACCACGAGCGGCGACCTCTTCCTCCACGACCGGCGGTTCCGCGGGCGAGGAGTACTCGGCGGGCCGCGGTCTCTCGGGGTCTCCTGGTCGAGTCATGTCAGCGGGTACCCGGCGCAATCCAGTTTCGAAACTCGGCGAACTCAAATCGACCAGCAGCACCCATGCGCAAGGTAGACCCCGACAGGTGCGGGCGGAGCGGAGCCGTGGAAGCGCGGCCTCAGGCGGGCTTGTGCCGCGGAGTCGTGTGGCGGGACAAGGAACTCGGCGCGTCGAGCTGTGCGTTGTCGTCAACGCCGACGCCGAGCCGTTCGATCAGCTCACCACCGAGCCATCCGGTGATCCCGGCCAGCACGAGGCCGGCGAACCCGAGCACCAGCGCCCACACGCCCGGCACCCACTCGGCGGTGCCGGCCCGCAGCAACCAGCTCACCGCGAACAACACCAGCACGACCGCGTTGCCCAGCCCGTGCAGCGTCCCGACTCGCCGCGCCCGTGTGCCTGCCGGAATCGCCAGCCAGTCCACCAGGCCGAACACCGCGGCGGCGACTCCGCCGATGACCCCGGCCGCGATCACGTAGGCGGCCGCGACCGGGAATCCCGGCCGGTCGGTCACCAGGTGCAGCACGTCGAACACGACCGCCGTGGTCAGCAGTCCCAGCGGGAACACGATCAGCATCGGATGAACGGCGTGGCCGAACGCCTTGGCACGACTCTGCATGATCAACTCCTGACGGTTGAGCGGGATCCGTGCGCGAGCAGTGGAATACGCCCGCCCGCGAGCACGGCGTCGGCCTGTGCGGGGGAGAGGCGGTGCCGGACGCGGTACCGCTCGTTCTTGGTCTGGTTGGTGACGGTGAACTCCCGCCCCGTCTTGAGGTTCGGCGGGTCGAGGCGGAGGGTGTCGCCGGTGTCGATGCGGTCGTAGTCGTGCGGGTCGGTGAACTCGCAGGCGAGCACGCCGAAGTTGGCCAGGTTCTGCCAGTGGATGCGGGCGAACGACTTGGCCACGACGGCGCGCAGGCCGAGATAGCGCGGGGTGATGGCGGCGTGCTCGCGCGACGAGCCCTGGCCGTAGTTGTCGCCCGCGACCACGACGTGGCCGCTTCCGTCCCGCAGTTCGGCGGCCTGCCGCGGGTAGTCCGGCGCGATCGGGGTGAACGTGAACTCGGCCAGCTTCGGCACGTTCGACCGGTAGGGCAGGGCGCGGGCGCCGGCGGGGGAGATCTCGTCGGTGGACACGTCGTCGCCGACCTTGAGCAGCACCGGTGCCTCGACGTGGTCGGGCAGCGGCGCGAAGTCCGGCAGCGAGGAGATGTTGGGTCCCTTGACCAACTGCTCGTGCTCGGCCTGCGGGCGTGGCAGCGGAGGTACGAGCATCGAGGTGTTGATCGACGCCCGGCGCAGCACCGGCAACGCCGGGTACCGGATGCCGAGCGTGCGGGGATCGGTGATGACGCCGGTCAGCGCCGAGGCGGCCGCCGTCTCCGGCGAGCACAGCCACACCGAGTCCTCGCGGGTGCCGGACCGGCCGGGGAAGTTGCGCGGGAAGGTGCGCAGGGAGTTGCGTCCGGTGGCGGGAGCCTGGCCCATGCCGATGCAGCCGAGGCAGCCTGCCTGGTGGATCCGCGCGCCGGCGGCGATCAGGTCGAAGGTGGCGCCCAGCCGGGTGAGGTCCTCGAAGACCTCACGCGAGGACGGGTTGACGTCGAAGCTGACCGCGTCGCTGGTCTGCTGTCCTTTGACGATGGCCGCCGTGATCGCGTAGTCGCGCAGTCCGGGGTTGGCTGACGACCCGATGACGACCTGGCTGACCGGCTCGCCCGCGACCTCGCGGACCGGCACCACGTTGCCGGGCGACGATGGCCGCGCGATGAGCGGTTCCACTGTGGACAGATCGATTTCGTCCTCGACGTCGTACACCGCATCGGGATCGGCGCGCAGTTCGGTGAAGTGGCGGCCCCTGCGTTCGGACTCCAGGAACCACCTGACCGCCTCGTCGGACGGGAACACCGTGGTCGTCGCTCCGAGCTCCGCGCCCATGTTGGCGATGACGTGCCGGTCCATTGCGGACAGACACGCGAGTCCCGGTCCGTGGTACTCGATGATCCGGCCGCGCCCGCCGTCCACCCCGTGACGCCGCAGCATCTCCAGGATCACGTCTTTGGCCGACACCCACGGCGGCAGCTCGCCGGCCAGCCGCACACCCCACACTTCCGGCATCACCAGCCGCAGCGGTTCTCCCGCCATCGCCAGGGCGACTTCGAGCCCGCCGGATCCGATCGCCAGCATGCCCAGTGCTCCGGCGGCGCAGGTGTGCGAGTCCGACCCGGCCAGCGTCTTTCCCGGCACGCCGAACCTCTGCATGTGCACGGGATGGGAGACACCGTTGCCGGGCTTGGAGAACCAGATGCCGTAACGGCGGCAGGCGGACCGGAGGAACTCGTGGTCCTCGGCATTGCGTTCGTCGGCCTGCAGCAGGTTGTGGTCGACGTACTGCACGCTCACCTCGGTCCGCACGCGGTCCAGGCCGAGTGCTTCGAGTTCCTGCATCACCAGCGTGCCGGTCGCGTCCTGGGTCAGGGTCTGGTCCACCACGAGCCCGATCTCCCCGCCTGGGGTGGGCTCGCCTTCGACGAGGTGTGCGTCGATGAGCTTGCGGGCGACGTTGCGTCCCCGGCCGGTGGCGGTGCGCATGGGCGGTCTCCCTTTCTCTCAGTCGCGACGGCGACGCAGCACGGCGACCGAGCATGGTGCGTGGTAGACCAGCGCGTGGCTGACCGAGCCGAGCAGCGCGCGGCGGACCGGTCCGCGTCCGTGGCTGCCGACCACGAGCAGTGCGGCGTTCGTCGCCTGGTTGACCAGCGCCTGTGCGGGGTTGTCGAAGGAGACCACCCGCTGCGTTTTGACGTCGGGGTAGCGCTGAGCGTGTCCGGCGATCGTGGCGGCGAGGAACTTGTCGGCCTCGTCCCGGATCTCGCGCCACTGCTCGGTCTCGGTCGCCACGTCCACCGCCCGATCCGTCACGGCGTGCACCGCGACCAGGTCGCAGCCGTGACGGGCGGCGAAGTCGAAGCCGAAGTCGATCGCGGGTGCGCTGAGCTCCGAGCCGTCCACACCGACCACGACCTGGCCCTCGTCGATCGTCTCGTCGCGTGCCACCACGACCGGCGTGGTGGTGGTGTGCACGAGATCCGCTGCGACGAGCCGAGCAGGGCTCGGGTCAGACCTGTGCTTCCGGACGAACCGACCACGAGCAGGACCGCTTCTTGGGCAACCCTGGTCAGCACCTCGGTGGGATGGCCGTAGACGACGTGCGGCCTCACATCGGCTTCCGGCGCCACCCGCGCACACTCCGCCACGACCACGGCCAACTCGCGTTCCGCGTGCTTACGCGGCCCCTCGTCGGTCATCGCGTCGGGCAGCGCCACGGCGCCGGGGTTGACCGTCAGCTCGGGATACGCACCGCGGATCGCGCTCACCACGACGAGCTCGCGCCGCCGGTTCGCAGCCTCCTGCGCGGCCCACAGCACCGCCTGACGAGCGTGCGGTGACCCGTCGAACCCGGCGACGACCGCGCCGCGGCCGGTCGCGGACACAGGGGTGGACATCGTCGTCAGTTGTTGCCGGGCGCGGCGCTGACCTGGCCGAGGACGGAGTTGGGATCACGTTCGACGGCGGCGTCGCCGAGCGAGAGCACGCCGACGGGCCGTCCGGCATCCACGACAGGGATGCGGCGCACCGCGTTCTCGCGCATGCGGGCGATCGCCGTGTCGAGGGTCTCGGTCATGTCCGCGGTGACGACGTGGTCGCTGCAGACGTCGCGCACGCAGCAGTCGGACATGTCGTCGCGGTCGGCCATCGCGCGCACGACCAGGTCGCGGTCGGTCACGATGCCGTACAGCCGGTCGCCCTCGACGACCAGCACGTCGCCGATGTCCCTGTCGCGCATGGCCTTGGCTGCTTCACGTACCGGGGCGTCCGGCGGCAGCACCACCGGATCCACGGTCATCAGGTCTCGGACGAGTTGGGTCATGACAGTCTCCTCAGTGGATCGTTGGCCGTTGATCAGACGGCGTGCGGGTAGCTCTCCGGGACTTCGCCTGCCTCCCAGCGGGCGGTGCGGTCGAGTGGTTCGAGCGCGCTGGTCTCGTCGATGTGGATCACGGCGTCGAACTGGTCGGCCAGGCGGGCCCTGAAGTAGTGGCTGACTCGTTCGGTGTCAGGCCGGTAGATCACGCCGATGGCGCGTTGCAGCCGGGCGGAACCGAGGACGTCGGCGGCGCTGGGCGCGACGCTGAGGTGGAGGAGAAACTCCTTGTGGCCGGTGTCGTGGAACAGTTCCTCGACGCTGCCGCGCAGCGCGGGCCGCACCTGCTTGCGGTCGGCCGGCGCACCCCAGTCGTGGGCCGCGGTGACGGTGCCGGTGTAGGTGGTGAAGCCGATCAGCCGGCTCTCACCAGGATGCTGTTCGCGGACCAGCTGTCCGACGTTGAACTCGCCCTGAGCGGCGACCTCGGTGGCGGCGGCGTCGCCGAGGTGAGAGTTGTGCGCCCACACCACGATCTTGGCGGGCTCGCCGCGCCGGGCTTCGAGATGGTCGCTCAGCGCGTCGAGGGTCTCGGCCATGTGCTGATCGCGCAGGTTCCACGACGACACGCGACCGCGGAACATGGTGCGGTAGTAGCGTTCGGCGGCCTGCACCAGCCGGGCGTTGCGTTCGGCGTGGAACGCCTCGTCCTCGGCCAGCAGACCGTCTCGCCGCGCGAGTTCGTGCGCGTGTCGTTGCAGATCGACGAGTTGCTCGAGCACCTGCCGCTCACACCGCTCGCCCGCACCGAACCCGGCCGCCAGACCGTAGGCCTGGCCGTTGTCACCGTGGTGGTCGAGGCACGAATAGCGGTCACGCGCGCGTTCGGCGGCCTGCGGATCGACCGCCTGCAGATAGGAGATCACCTCGTCGGCGGACCGATGCAGGCTGTACAGATCGAGCCCGTAGAAACCGGCCTGGTCGCGTCCGGCCACACGGTCGTTGCGCTCGCGCAGCCAGCCCACGAAGTCGAGCACGTCGGTGTTGCGCCACATCCACGCCGGGAAACGCTGGAACCCCTGCAGCGCCTCTTCTGCGGTGCGGTCGGCACCACGTCCACGGACGTAGCGGTTGACGCGATAGGCGTCCGGCCAGTCCGCCTCGACCGCGACCGCGCGGAACCCGTGCTGGTCGATGAGCCGCCGGGTCATCTCGGCGCGCGCGGCGTAGAACTCGTGCGTGCCGTGCGTGGCCTCACCGATCAGCACGAACCGTGCATCACCCACGATCGCCGACAACACGTCCTCGGACGGCACCCCGCTCTGCACCGGAACCGCCACCGCGCGCACGACCTCCACTTCGGACTCGCCGCCTGCCGCCACTCGCGGGCTCGTGAGCAGCTGACGGACCTCCTCGTCGGTGGTCTGGCTGAAGTCGTAGTACGCCTGACCCACCGCGAAGAACGGTGATGGCGTGGTCGCGCACACCACGTCGTCGGCGTAGCGCGTGAACTCATCGCAGGTCGACGCCGCCGCGGCGGGCACCGCGACCACGATGCGCGCGGGCTTCGACTCGCGGACCGCACGGATGGCCGCGCGCATGCTGGCGCCGGTCGCCAGGCCGTCGTCCACGAGGATCACGGTCTTGCCGGCCACATCGACCCTCGCCCGGTCGTTCCGGTAGACGCGTTCCCGGCGTGCCAGCTCGCGGCCTTCGTCCTCGGCGACCTCGCGGAGAACGTCGGGGCTCACACCGTGGCCGCGCACGACGTCGTCGTTGAGCACCACGATGCCCCCGCTGGCGATCGCGCCCATCGCGAGCTCCGGGTGCTCTGGCAGGCCCAGTTTGCGCACGATGAAGACGTCGAGCGGCGCGTTCAACGCGGTGGCGACCTCATGAGCGACCGGCACACCACCGCGAGGCAGGCCGAGCACGATGACGTCGTCGCGGTCGCGGTAGTCCTCGAGAAGGCCGACCAGCACCCGGCCGGCGTCCCGTCGGTCCCGGAAGAGACGCTGTGCCATACCGTCGGCTACCCGCTAGTCGAGTGGCCGAAAACGGCGCTCACCGGACGGGTGGTGCCAGGCTTCGGACGAACCAGGCGGTGGCCAGCTCGCTCACCTGCCGCAGCGCACCGGGCTCCTCGAAGAGGTGGGTGGCCGAGGGCACGATCGTCATCTCGACCTCGGCGTTCATCCGCGCCATGGCCTGGCGGTTGAGGTCGATCACCCGGTGGTCCAGCTGCCCCACGATGAGCAGGGTCGGTGCCCGGACGGACCCGAGGTGGTCGCCGGCGAGGTCGGGCCGTCCCCCTCGGGAGACCACCGCCGCGACCTCCTCCGACCGCTGGTCCGCGGCGATCAGCGCGGCCGCGGCACCGGTGCTGGCACCGAACAGCCCCACCCCGAGCCCGGCGGTGACCAGGTTCTCGACGGCCCAGTCGACCAGCGCCGCCACCCGCGAACCGAGCAGCTCGGCGTCGAAGCGGAACTGCCCGGTCCTGGCGTCGACGCGTTCCTCGTCGGCGGTGAGCAGATCGGCGAGCACGGTGGCGAGTCCCGCCTGCCGCAGCACGGCGGCGACCTCCCGGTTGCGTGGACTGTGCCGGCTGCTCCCGCTGCCGTGCGCGAACAGCACCGTGCCCCAGGCCGCATCCGGTACCACGAGGTCGGCCTCGAGCTGGACGCCCTCGACGGGGATGTGCAGGCTCTGCGGGGTTTGCGTGTTCATGTCGTCACGGGTTCCCGGTCCGGACGCACGTCCAACCGGTTCACGGCAGCGAACCTGTCGTGGCGAGCAGCAGCGCGACCGCGGGCAGGAAGTTGTTGACCTGATGAGCAACGACACCGGCGAGCAGATTGCCGGTGACCATCCTGGCCAGGCCGATCGGGATCGACAGCACCAGCAGAAGCGGCGTGCGCAGCAGTTCGAGATGGGCGACCGAGAACACGACGCTGGTCGCCGCGAAGATCAGCCATCGGTTCCACCGCCAGTGCTCCAGCGCCCGCCACAGCGCACCGCGGAAGATGACTTCCTCGCTCAGCGGCGCGACCAGCCAGACCATCACGAACACGATCACGGCGGCGATCGGGTGCAGCTGCCTGCCACCGAAGGCTTCGCCGAGTGCCGAGGTCGCGTCGTCGCTGCCGATCTGGGAAGCCCAGATGACCGCGGCGGGGATCGTCAGCACCAGGCCGCCGACGCCGAACGCGAGACCGATGCCGAGATCGCGCCAGGCCCAGCGCACGGCCAGTTCGCGACCGGCGCGTCCCGGTCGTGGCCCGGCGCCGG
>NZ_VSRL01000246.1 GCF_012184385.1 Lentzea indica | reverse complement strand
CTTCGTGGGCGGACTGGCCGGCGGCCACCTGCCCGGCCGGCTGCTGATGGCCGCGTTCGCGGTCGTGATGGTCGCCACCGCGGTGGGCATGCTGCGTGGTCGCAGGCACGTCGCGCCCATGTCCGCGCACACCGACTTACCGGTGGGCAGGGTGCTCCTGGACGGCACCGTCGTCGGCATGGTCACGGGTCTGGTCGGCGCGGGCGGTGGGTTCCTGGTCGTTCCCGCACTGGCGTTGCTCGGCGGGTTGCCCATGTCCGTCGCCGTCGGCACGTCGCTGCTGGTCATCGCCATGAAGTCGGTCGCGGGCCTGATCGGCTACCTGGCCGCGGTACCGATCGACTGGGCCCTCACCGGTGCGATCACCGCCGCCGCGGTCGCCGGCAGCCTCATCGGGAACCGGCTGGTGACCCGGATCCCAGCGGACGCGCTGCGCCGGGGGTTCGGCTGGTTCGTGCTGGCCACGGGAGCTTTCGTGCTGGCCGAGCAGGCCCCGGACCACCTACGCGTCGCCGCGCTCCTCGCCGTCGCCGGCATCGGCATCGCCGTGGGCACGTGCCTGGGGTTCGTGCCCCGCTGCCCGCTGCGGCACATCGGCACCACCGGATCCCGTGCGACGGCCGGGACGTGAACCGGACGCTGCGCGGGCCCGGAATGTCCACGGCCCGCGCAGCGCTGCACCATTGCAGTACCCGCCGGGGTATCACCCCGGAGGTGAGGAGAGGATGAGCGGCATGCAACTGGAGAACACCCAGGTCGTCGGCGACGTCATCAAGCGACTGCGCCGCGCCGAGGGCCAACTGGCCGGCGTGATCCGGATGCTGGAGGCCGGCCGGGACTGCGAGGACGTCGTCACCCAGCTCGCCGCCGTCTCCCGCGCCCTGGACAAGGCCGGATTCGCCATCATCGCCACCGGCTTGGAGCAGTGCATCACCGCCGGCGAGAACGGCAACAACACTCTCGACCGCGCGAAACTGGAAAAACTCTTCCTCTCCCTGGCCTGAGGCCAGAGCAAACGGCTCAGCCAGGCACCTCGTCCAGGTACGCCTTTGCCTGCAACGTGAACAGCTCGGCATACCCGGCCTTGGCCGTCATCAGCTCCTCGTGCGTTCCGTATTCGGCGACCTTCCCGTGCTCCAGCAACAGGATCCGCTCCGCCTGCCGCACGGTCGAGAACCGGTGCGAGATGTACAGCGTCGTCCGGCCTTCCGACAGCTCCCGCAGTCGCGAGAACAGGTCGTGCTCGGCCCGCGCGTCCAGCGCCGACGTCGGTTCGTCGAGCACCAGGATCGGCGCCTCCCGCTGGAACGCTCTGGCCAGCGCGATCTTCTGCCACTCACCGCCCGACAGGCTGACACCCTGATCGAACCAGCGGCCGAGCGGGCTGTCGTAACCCCGGGGCAGCCGCTCGATCCGCTCGTCCGCGCCGGCGCGGCGTGCCGAGCCCTCGATGTGCGGCCGGTCTTCGAGCCGCGTGAGGTCGCCGAGGCCGATGTTCTCCGCGGCCGTGCCCTGGTACGTCACGTAGTCCTGGAACATCGCGCTGATCCGCGTGCGCAGCTCGACGGGGTCGTACTCGCGGATGTCGACGCCGTCGAGCAGGATGCGGCCGCCTGTCGGGTCGTAGAGCCGGCAGAGCAGCTTGAACAACGTCGACTTGCCCGCGCCGTTGCGGCCCACCACTGCCACCGTCTCGCCGGGCCGGATCTCGAAGCTGACGTCGTCCAGGGCGGGCTCCTCGGCGCCGGGGTAGCTGAAGGTCACCGAGTCGAACTCGATGTGACCCTCCACTGTGGACGGCATCGGCCGGGGTGACGCCGGCGCCGTGATCTCCGGCTTCGTGTCCAGGAACCGGTACAGCGTGTCGAGGTAGAGGTTGTTCTCGTACATCCCCGAAAACGCCGTGAACAGCCCGGACACCGACGTCTGCACGGACGCCGCCGCGGCCGTGTACAGCGCCAGGTCTCCCAGTGTGAGCCGTCCGCCGACCGCTTCCAGCGCGATGTACAACGTGATCGCCGAACCCGCGAGCGTGCTCAGCAGCCCCCAGGACGTCGAGCTGATGTTGCGGTTGATCGTCAGCTTCCGCTGTCGCTCGTAGGAAACGGTGCCGAGCCGGCGGAACCGGTCGACGAAGTACGGGCCGAGCCCGAACAGCTTCGTCTCCTTGGCGTAGGTGTCCGTTGTGACCAAAGAGGACAGATAGTCCATCCGCCGCTTGATCGGCGACATCATGAAGGTCAGCCAGAACGCGCGCGTGCCGTACTTCGACTGCGAGATGAACGCCGGGATCGGCGCCGTCAGCGCGACCAGGGCCAGCAGCGGGCTGATCGAGACGAGCAGTGCGACCATGCTGCCGAACGTGATCAGCGTCCGCAGGAGCCCCAGCGCGGAGTTCATCATCGACAGCGGCCGCGTCGGCGCTTCCTGCGCGGCCTGACGCAGCATGTCGTACGACGTCGAGCCCTCGAAGTACGAGAGGTGCAGTTCGCTGGCGTGCGCCATCACCTGGTGGCGGATGGTCAGCGTCATGCGTTCCTGCAGCAGCGACTGGGCGATCGACGTCAGCGCGCTGCTGATCGCGGTCGCGCCGAGCACGCCGAACTGGAGCAACGCGACGTTCACGATGTCACGCGTGGTGCCGCTGTGCTGGATCGCCGCGACGACGGAGTCCAGCAGCAGCTTCGCGATGTACGCGGTCGCGGTCGGCAGGAGCCCCGACAAGAGCGTGATCAGCGCCAGGAGGATGGTCAGGATCGGGCTGGCCTGCCACGTCAGCTTCGCGACCTTGGGCAGACCGCGGACGGTGCCCGCCACGGACGTCTTCGCGCGCTTCAGCCGGGAGCGCAGATCCTTCGGTTCGTCGTCCTGCTTCGGTTCGGGAATGTCGACCGGTCCGGTGAGCCCGCTGTCCGGCACGGTCGTGGCGCGCCGCCGGCGGCCGCGCCGGCCCACCATGAACTCCATGCCGCCCCCACCGCCCGGCATCATCCAGCCTCCACGGCGCCGTGGAGGAAGAAGTCGACCACCTGGCGCGTGGTGGGCGCGTCGACGTCCGGTGCCAGCCGGCGGCCGCCGAACAACAAGGTCAGGAAGAGGGCGGCGAGCTGCTCCGGCGGCAGCCGCAGCCGATCCTTTTCCGGCGTGAACAGCTCGACCATCGCCTCTCGGATGGCGGCCATCGACTCGCGGCGCCCGCCCTTCCCGGTGCCGTTCTTGTCCTTGAGGCGCTGTCCGGGGTCGCGGTGCTTGAATCGGCCGGACGCGTGCAGCGCGCCCATCAGCGCACCCATCCGCTCGAGGTGCGCGCCGAGCGCTTCGGCTGCTTCGACGAGCCGGTCTGCCAAGGGCTGGTCAACGGGGATTTCGGCGATCGCGTCGAGCACGTGATCGGGCTCAGCGCCTCGGCCGTGCAGGCGTCGAACAGCTCGTCCTTGTCCTTGAACGCGCGGAAGATGGTGCCCTCGCCGATGCCGGCGGCGCGGGCGATCTGGCTGCTCGTCACGTTCGCGCCGTGCTCCATCAGGAGCGGCAGCACCGCGTGGACGATCATGGCGCGCCGGTCTTCCGCGCTCATGCTCGGCGCTCTTCGCCGGGTTTCGGATGCTGGTGTCATGCACCCATGTTGCGGAGTGAGCGCTCACTCCGTCAAGTGACAGGGACCTGTGGCCGTCGACGGCCACAGGTCCCGATCTCCGGCGCTCTAGTTCCCCGCCACGGGTGCGCCGTCCAGCTCCTCGGCGGAAGCCAGCTCGGCGATGGCCTGCGCGAAGTCGACGATGCGCTGGTCACGAGCCAGTTCCGCGGCCAGCTGCGCGCACGTCGGCAAGGTGAAGACGTCGCGCACCGAGAGCGCCACGTCGAACGTCTCGTTGAGCTTGTTCGCGTAGCGGGTGCCGGTGAGCGAGTCGCCGCCCAGCTGGAAGAAGCTGTCGTGCGCCCCCACCTCGGGCAGCTGGAGCACCTCGGCGCACACGCCGGCCACCAGCGCCTCGACCGGGCCGCACACCTCCTCGGAGGTGGACGACGTCACCAGGGCGGCCTGCGCGGTGAGTGCCCGCCGGTCCACCTTTCCGTTACCGGTCAAGGGGAACGACTCCAGCTCGCGGATGTCCGCGGGCACCATGTAGGCGGGCAGCTGCGACCTCAGGAAGTCCGCGATCCCGGCGGACCCCACGACGAAGCACACCAGCCGTTTGCCGCCGCTCGCCGAGTCCGCCGCGACGACCACGCAGGACTGCACGTCCGGGTGGCGCTCCGCGGTCGACTCGATCTCGCCGAGCTCGATCCGGTGGCCGTTGACCTGCACCTGGAAGTCGTCGCGGCCGAGGATCTCGATCGTGCCGTCCGGCAGGTAGCGGCCCAGGTCACCGGTCGCGTAGACCCGCTCGCCGGTGGACGGCAGCCGGAAGAACCGTTCCCTGGTGCGCTCGTCGTCGTGCCAGTAGCCGTGGGCGAGGCCGACGTCGCTGCCGACCACGATCTGGCCCGGCACCCAGGTCGGGCGGTCCTGCCAGCGCTGGTCCAGCACGTGGTAGCGGTGGTTGGCCATCGGCGTGCCGTACGGGATGGACGTCCAGTCCGGCGACACCTCGCCGATCGGGTACACCACCGACCAGCAGATCGTCTCGGTCGGTCCGCCGGAGCCGATCACCCGGACCGGCGGCGCCAGCGCGCGGAGGCGGTCCGGCAGGGTCAGCGGGATCCAGTCGCCCGCCATCACGACGGTGCGCAGCGAGTCGAGATCACCTGGCGAGGCGTTGTCCACCAGCAGTTCCACCAGTGCGGGCACCGAGTTCCAGAACGTGACACCGTGCTCTCGCACGAGATCCAGCCAGTGTGCGGGATCCGGCTGCTCATTCGGTTCCGGCACGACCGCGCACCCGCCCGCGGCGAGCACGCCGAACAGGTCGTACACGGACAGGTCGAAGTGCAGCCCGGAGATCGCGAACGCGCGGTCGCCAGGTCCGACGCCGAGCCGGGAGTTCATGTCGGAGAACATGTTCACCACACCGCGGTGGTCGACCATGACGCCCTTCGGCGTCCCGGTCGAGCCGGAGGTGTAGATGACGTAGGCGAGGTCGGTGGCCGACTGGACGCTCTCCAGCGGCTCCTCGGACTCGCCGTCGAAGTCGGGCACCGTGAACGTCCGGACGTCGTCCGGGAACTCTCGCAGGCCCTCCGCGGTCAGCACGAACCGGACCTCGCCGTCGCGCAGCAGGAAGCGCAGTCGCTCGTCCGGCACGGACGGGTCGATCGGCAGGTACGCGGCGCCGGACGCGAGCACGCCGTACACGGCCGCGTACTGCTGCCAGCCCTTCGGCAGCACGACGGCGACGAGCTCGTTCGGCTGTGCTCCCGCCGCCCGCAGACCGCGCCCGACGCGCGTGGCGCAGCGGCGCAGGTCGTCGAACGACAGCGTGCGGCCGGGAGAGATCACCGCGGGGGAGTCCGATTCGGACAGCAGCTCGTGCAACAGCACGTCCTGCACCTCGGCGGCGGTGCGGTTGACCGACTCGCGAACCGCGATCTGCTCGGCCGGCACCAGTTGCGGCAGTTCGACGTGCCACTGCGCCTCGTCGTGGACGAGCCGCTCGATCAGCCGCACGTAGGCGGCGAACATCGCGTCGATCAGGCCCGGCGGGAACATCGCGTCCAGGAAGTCCCACTTGAAGTGCAGGATCCCGTCGATCTCCCGGATCTGGAAGTCCAGCAGCACCTGCGGGGTCTGCGAGATGCCGTACGTCTCGCGGCCCAGCGCGGAGACCTGGCGGCGTGGCGGGTGGCCCAGCAGGCTGGTCACGACGATCGGCATGGCCGGCCGGAGTCCGGCGAACTGCTGCTGCCGCAACAGCTCCCGCAGCACCTGCACCCCGTTGAAGTGCCGGTGCTCCAGGTCGCTCCACATCTGCTCCTGGATGTCGCGCGCGCGTTCGGCGAACGTGCCGTCGGTCTTCTCCACGGCCACCAGGAGCGTGTTCGTGAAGTCGCCGAGCAGCCGGTCGATCTCGCCGTGCATCGGCAGCCGGTCGAAGATGGGGAAGTTGATGGTGAAGCGGTCGTTCTTGCACCACGTCCGCAGCACCTCGGCGAACGCCGCGACGAGGATGCCGGACGGCGTGACACCGGCCTTCTTCGCCCGTTCCTTCAACAAGTTCCACTCGTCGGGCAGCACGTCGTGCGCACGCCGGTCGAACTTGACCTCCCCGCGCGGGTTGCTCACCAGCGGCAGATCCGGCGCGGCGGGCAGGTTCGGCACGCGCGACACCCAGTACTCGCGCGAGCGGCGATAGGCT
Source organism: Lentzea indica (assembly GCF_012184385.1). GTDB lineage: Bacteria > Actinomycetota > Actinomycetes > Mycobacteriales > Pseudonocardiaceae > Lentzea > Lentzea indica. Next base: position 6,825 of record NZ_VSRL01000246.1, on the reverse strand, counting down.
TCGGAGTTCTCCAGCGCGGCCTTGGACTGCAGCACGTAGTCGCGGAACGTGATGTCCAGCGGCGGCAAGTCCGCGTCCGGGTTCTCGTAGAGTTCGATCAGATCGGGGAAGAGGACCTGGAACGCACTCCACGCGTCCATGATCAGCAGGTCGATGCCGACGTGCAGGCGCACCTTGCCGTTGCCCAGCAACGTGAGCCGGATGTCGTAGAGCGGCCACCGGTCGGAGTCGATCACCTGGTGCGACATCTCCTCGCGGGTGGCGAGAGCGTGCGCCTCCGCCTCGTCGGAGGGCAGGTCACGCAGGTCCGCGACGCGGATGTCGTCGCAACCGGTCTCCGGCAGGACTTTCTGCGTGCCGTCGGGCAGCACGATCGCCCGCAGCATGTCGTGCCGGCGCACGAGCTTCCGCCACGCCGCGCGGAACCGGTCGACGTCGAGCCCGTCGCGTTCCCACTCGAAGTAGCCGTGGCAGCCGACGTTGCCGAAGTCCACCGCGTCGCCACGGCCGATCCACAGCGCCTGCTGCGTCTCGGTGAGCGGGAACGGCTCGTACCTGTTGGCTTCGTCGGGCGCGACGACCGGGAACTCGTCGGGTGCGGCGCCCTGCGCGCGCAGCGTCTCGACCTTGCGCGCGACCTGCGCGATGCTCGGCCCTCGCACGAGATCGGTCAGCCCGAGCTCGGCCCTGCACTCCTCTCCGATCCTGGTGAGCAGCCGGATCGCGCTCAGCGAGTCGCCGCCGAGGTCGAAGAAGTTGTCCAGCACCCCGATCTCGTCGACCGCGAGCACGTCGCACCAGACGGCGGCGAGCGCGCGTTCCAGGTCGTCCCGCGGCTCGACCAGCTCGACCCCGAGATCCGGCCGCGTGCGCGGTGGCGGTGGCAGCGCGTCCCGGTCGATCTTGCCGTTGGCGGAGATCGGCATGTCCTCCACGACGACCAGCACGGCCGGCACCATGAAGTGCGGCAGCTGTTGCCGCAACGCCTTGCGTACTGCGGACAACAGCGGCGGTGCGGCGCGGTCGGGTTCGATGTAGCCGACCAGCTTGCGCTCGCCCTCGACCTGCTCGTACGCGGTGACCGCGGACTGCCGCACACCGGGCTGCTGGGCGAGCACGGACTCGACCTCGCCGAGGTGCACCCGGTAACCGCGGATCTTGACCTCGTTGTCGGTGCGGCCGACGACCTCGACGATGCCGTCCGGCCAGCGCCGCGCGACGTCACCGGTGCGGTAGAGCACCGGGTTCGGGTCGTCGTCCAAAGGGTTCTCGAGGAACTTCTCGTCGTTGGCCTCCGGCCGGTTGAGGTAGCCCTGCGACAGGCTCGCGCCGGACACGAACAGCTCACCGGGCGTGCCCGTGGGCACCGGCTGGAACTCGTCGTCGAGCACGTGCACGCGCACACCGGGCACCGGAAGTCCGACGGGCGGCGCGCGGTGAGCGCGTTCGTCGTCGGTGAGCGTCCGGCCGATGGCGGACAGGTTGCACGTGGTCACGACCGTCGCCTCCGACGAGCCGTACACGTTGACCACCTCGAACGGCAGGTGGTCGGGTGGCCAGCTGCGCAGCCGCTCACCCGCGATGCGCACGTTGCGCAGCTTGGTGTGCACCGGCCAGTCGAGGTGCCACGTCCGCTCGGCCGTCGCGGTGAGCAACAGGGCGTGCGTGATCTCCTTCTCGACCAGCCAGTCCTTGAGCGCCTCCGCCTTCGCGGCGATGTCGGACGGTGGGATGCAGACCGCTCCGCCTGCGGCGAGCACGGGGAAGCAGTCGACCTCCACCAATCCGGCGCCGGGCGAGGAGAGCCACGTGCCCCGCGTGTGTGCGGTGATCCCGCACTGGTCCCGCAGGGTGGCGATGAGAGTCCTGAGTGGACCGTGCCGCAACAGCACCGCTTTGGGCACACCGGTCGAGCCGGACGTGTAGGCGACGTGGCACACCGTGTCGTCGTCGACCTCGGCGCTGGGGTTCACCTCGGGCGCGTTGCGCCACTCGTCGCCGTCGGTCAGCACGACAGGGAAGTCCCGGTCGAGGATGATCCGGTCAGCGAGCTCGGACCGGGTGACCAGCGCGACCGCCTCGGCGTTGTCCAGCATGAACGCCAGTCGCGCCTCGGGGTACTCGGGGTCGAGCAGCACGGCAGCCGCGCCCAGTTTGAAGATCGCCAGCTGGGCGACCAGGCTGGGCATGCCGCGTTCCAGGCACAGCCCGACCCGCGAGCCCGCGGTGACCCCGAGCCCGCGCAGGTGCTGCGCGAGCCGGTTCGCGTACCCGTCCAGGTGGGCGAAGTCGAGTTGCCGGTCGTCCTGCTCCACGGCGGTCGCGCGGGGGTCACGGCGGGCCGCCTGCTCTACGAGCTCGTGGAAGTACAGCTGTCGTTCCCGCACGACGTTCCACCTTTCGCACACGGATTCAGTGCGCCGCAACGTATGTCCGCGCAGTTAGCGCGGAGTTACGCGAACCGGGGCCGTAACTGGGGGCTAACTGCGCGCCCATACGGTCCGGCGACATGCCGAGGAAGGGGGTGGTGGTCGTGAGTCCGACACCTGACACGGCCTCCCGCTTGGACGTCATCTCCACTATCTGCCAACGGTTGCTGGACGAGGCCGCCGGGCTGGAGGACGCCGCCGTCGACCTGCTGCCCTTCCCGCGCCAGGTGATCCGCGCCGACCTGGCACTCGCGGTGAGCAGGCTGGAGGCGTTCGCGGGCATCATCCCGAGACTGGCGGGACGAAGGCCGCTGGGGCGGGTGGCGCTGGCACTGCCCGGCAACGCGATCCTGAGCAACCCGCTCGCGACGATCGCTGCGTCGCACCTGACGGGCAACAAGACCCTGGTGCGCCTGCCGCGCCGGCGCCGCGCCTGGGCCGAGGTCCTCAGCGGGCTGGTGGGAGACGTGGCCGAGTTCATCGACCACGACGGTGCCGGGTTCCTCTCGTACGCCATGCACCAGCCCGAGATCGACGCGCTCATGGCGTTCGGCGACGACGCCTGGGCCGCCGGCTACGAGACGCTCGCCCGCGTCACCGGCACGAAGCTCATCTTCGAGGGGCCGGGCAAGGACCCGTTCCTGGTGCTGTGCCCGGCGCTGGTGGACGAGGCGGCGCGGGCCGCGGTCGAGGCGGGCACGTTCAACGCCGGGCAGGCGTGCACCTCACCGGAGCGGTTCTACGTGGTGTCCGCCGCGTACGACGACTTCGTCGAACGCGTGACCGATCTGGTGCGGGAGCTCAACGCCGGTGATCCGAAGGACGCCGAGACGCAGATCGGACCGCTTGCTCCCGTTGTGGCGCAACGGATCGAAGAACAGATGCAGGACGCGGTCGGCAAGGGCGCCGTGGTGCTCAACACCGGGTTGCGCAAGCCGATGAACGTCAACGGCGAGGAGCGCGTGCTCGTGCCGCCGATCGTGGTGGCCGGAGCGGACCACCGGATGACCGTCATGCGCGAGGAGACGTTCGGGCCGGTCATCGCTATTCAGCGGGTCGGTTCGATCCCCGAGGCGCTGGAGCTGGCGGAGAGCTCGCCCTACGGGTTGTCCGCGACCGCGTTCGGGCGGGTCGCGGGCGTCGCGGAGCGGCTGGAACGCAGCCACGGGCAGGTGTTCATCGAGGAGACCTGGCTGTCCCGGCGGCGCAAGAGGCCGCTCGCGCCGTACGGAGGGCGCCGGCGGTCGGGCTGGGTGTGGGAGTGGCAGGACGAGCAGTTCGTGCGGCGCGACGGCCCACGACACAACTTTCTCGAGTTCAGCAGGAGCTAACACATGCGCGACAACGACAACCTGGCGTTCTCCCTGGACGAGTACCGGGAACGACTGGACACCGTGCGGAAAGCAATGGCCGAGCGGGGTGTCGACATCGCCCTGGTCAGCGTTCCCGAGAACATCTACTACCTCACCGGTTACACGACCCTCGGCTACTACATGTACCAGGTGCTGATGGTGCCGGTGGACGACGAGCCGCTCCTGCTCACCTACCGCGAGGAGCGCATCAACGTCGAACGCCTGTCGTGGCTCGACCGGCACGTCGACTACACCGTCACCGACGACCCGGTCCAGGTCACCGTGGACACGGTGCGCGGCCTCGGGGTCTCCGGCAAGACGCTGTCCATTGAGGAGAGTGGCTACTTCTTCCCGATCCGCACCTACCGCAAGCTGATGGAGTCGCTCGGCGACGTGCGGTGGGTCGACGGCACCGGCCTCGTCGAGTCCGCCCGGCTCGTGAAGTCCGACGCCGAGCTCGGGTTCATCCGGCAGGCCGCCGACGCCGCCATGGCCGGCATGGTCTCCGCGCTCGCCGAGGCACGGCCCGGCAAGACCGAGAACGACGTGGCGGCCGCCGGTGTACTCCGCGACGCTGCGGCACGGCAGCGAGTACCCCGGCAGCCCGCCGTACGTCATCAGCGGCGAGCGGTCCGGCCTGCCGCACGGCACGTGGGAGGGACGCGAACTGCGCGACGGCGACATCGTGTTCCTCGAGTTCTCCGGCTGTGTCAAGCGGTACAGCGCAGCGAACATGCGCACCGCGTTCATCGGCACGCCGCCGCGGCCGGTCACCGGGCGCGCCGACGCCGTGATCGACGCGCTGGAGACCGCGATCGCGACGATCCGTCCCGGTGCGACGTCCGGCGAGGTGGACGCGGCCGCGCGCAAGGCGATCCTCGCGCACGGGTTCGGCGACCACACGCACGAGACCGGCTACTCGATCGGTGTGTGCTACCCGCCCGGCTGGAACGAGAGCCACATCATGAACCTGCATCCCGGCGACGAGACGGTGTTGCGCCCCAACATGGTGTTCCACCTGGTGCCGTCGCTGATCGTGCCGGAGCTGAACGGGCACGTCGGGTTCAGCGAGACCGTCGTCGTCACGGAGACGGGCTGCGAGGTGCTGACCGACAAGCGGGTGCCGCGTGAGCTGCAGGTGCTGTCGTGAGCGCGCTCGCCGTGCTCGGTGGCGCTCCGGCGGTGCCGCACGGCGTCGACGAGAGCCGCTGGCCGATCGTGGAGGACCGCGACGTCCAAGCCGTCACCGACACGCTCCTCAGCGGGAAGTTGAGCTGGCTCAACGACACCAGGGTCCCCGAGCTGGAACGGAAGTGGGCAGCCTACGTCGGCGCCGAGCACTGCATCGCGGTCAACAGCGGTACCGCGGCACTGCACGCCGCGGTGGCCGCGGCCGGCGTCGGTCCCGGTGACGAGGTGCTGGTGCCCGCGCTGAGCTTCCTCGCATCGGCCACCTGCGTGCTGCACCACCAGGGCGTCCCCGCGTTCGTCGACATCGATCCGGACACGTTCACCATCGACCCCGCCCGGCTCGAGGAGAAGCTCACCGACCGCACCAAGGCGATCATCGCCGTGCACCTGCACGGCCTGCCCGCCGACATGGATCCGATCACCGAGTTCGCGCGCAAACACGACCTCGTCGTCATCGAGACGCCGCGCAGGCGCACGCCGCCACCTACCGCGGCCGCCGCACCGGGTCGCTGGGCGACCTGGCCGCGTTCAGCGTCATGGCGGGCAAGAACCTCGCCACGGCAGGAGAAGGCGGCCTGCTCACCACGTCGTCGCCGCACCTGCGCAACCGCGCGGACGCCGTGAAGATGTTCGGTGAGACGATCGGCGCGAACGGCAGCCGCGACTACAACGCGCACACGATGGGCTGGAACTACCGGCTCAGCGGCATCGTCGCCGCGTTCACCAGCACCCAGATCGACCGGCTGGACGACTACACCGCGCAGGTGCAGCAGGGCGCGCGGACGCTCGCGAAGGCGCTGGCCGACGTGCCCGGCGTGCGGCCACCGCACGTCCCGGACGACCGCACGCACGTCTACCACCACTTCCGGGTGCTGTTCGACGGTTCGGTCGCGGGCCTGCCGAACGGCCTGTTCCGCCAAGCCGTCCAGGACGCGCTGCTGGCAGAGGGCATCGGCGTCATGTCGTACCAGAACCGGCCGCTGCCGGGGCAGACGCTGTTCCAGCAGAAGACCGGCTACGGCCGGGGCTGTCCGTGGACGTGCGGCCAGACCTCGCGCGACCAGTGCTACCGGCAGGAGGACTACCCGGCGACGCTGGAGGTCATCCGGTCGTCCGTGGTGGTCGGCAAACGGCTGTGCATGGCGTCGTTGCGCGACCCGGACTCGGTCGAGCGCTATCGCGACGCGTTCACCAAGGTCCTCTCCAACATCGACGAGCTGCGTGCGTACGCGTCGACGATCGACTACGTCGAGCCGTGGCAGCGGGAAAGCAGGTTGTGGTGAACTTCTTCCACCTCGTGCCGCAGATCCACTACGGGCCCGGCGCTGCCGGTGCTGCCGGTGAGGCGTTGCGCTCCCTGGGTGTCCGCCACGTGCTGGTGGTGACCGACCAGGGCGTGCTGGACGCGGGCGTGATCGACCCGGTGCTGAAGTCCGTCAAGGACGCCGGCGTGTCCTACACGGTGTTCTCCGACCTGCGCACCAACCCGACCGAACAGCACGTTGCCGGGGCCGCCTACATGTACAAGACCCTGGGCTGCGACGGGATTCTGGGCGTCGGCGGTGGCAGTTCGCTGGACGTGGCCAAGTCCGCGGCCGTGATCATCGCCGATGGAGGCTGCATCACGTCCTATGAGGACGGTGACCGTGCGGTCACCGGAACGCCTCCGCCGCTCGTCCAGGTGCCCACCACCGCGGGCACCGGAAGCGAGGTCGTGGCGGGCGCGATCATCACCGACAGCAAGCGGGCGTTCAAGATGCACGTCGTCGCGACGCCCGCGCAGGTCGCGCTCTGCGACCCCCGGCTGACCCTGACCCTGCCCGCCGGCCCCACGGCGGCGTCCGGCATCGACG
>NZ_VSRL01000245.1 GCF_012184385.1 Lentzea indica | reverse complement strand
CCGGTCCGCACGCCGCGTCACGAGGTCTCTTCGCGGGCAACGCGGCGGCGGCGATCGGCTTCGCGCTCGCCCACTGGCGCGCCCACCAGCTGCTTTCCCGGCCGATCTCACCTCCGGTCAGCACCACGCCGTGGCACCTGATGCCGGTCGACGTCGTGCTGGACCGCCTCGACGCGCGGGTGGAAGGGCTGTCCGGCAAGGAGGTCCAGCGGCGAGCCCGTGCGTCCGGTGTCGGCGAGGAACCGCTCGGGCTCAGCCTCTGGCAGGCGTTCGTGGAGGAGCTCGCCAATCCCCTGACGCCCGTGCTGGCCGCGGGTGCGGCGTTGGCGGCGGCGGTCGGCTCACCCATGGACGCGGGCCTGGTCGCGGCGATCACCGGGGCATCCGCGCTGGTCGGGAGCGCGCAGCGGGTGCAGACGGACCGTGCGCTCGCCGACCTGTTCAAGCTTTCGGCAGTCGGCGCTCGCGTGCGGCGGGACGGCGCGGAGGTGACCGTCGCTTCGGCGGATCTCGTGCCGGGAGACGTCGTGGTGCTGCGGTCGTCCGATGTCGTGCCCGCGGACTGCCGGATCCTCGAAGCGTCCGCGCTGGAGGCGGACGAGTCCTCGCTCACCGGCGAGTCCCTGCCGGTGGCCAAGGACAGTGCCCCGGTGGTGGCCGCGGACGTTTCCGACCGCACGTCGATGCTCTACGAGGGCACGACCATCGCGACCGGCACCGCGATCGCGCTCGTGGTGGCGACCGGTACGGCCACCGAGGCCGGGCGCAGCATGGCCACCGCACGGCAGAGCGACCCGGCCGCCGGTGTCGAGTCGCGCCTGGAGTCGTTGACCCGCACCGCCATGCCGCTGGCCATCGGCGCTGCGGCCGCCGTCACCGGTTCCGGTCTGCTGCGCGGAATCCCGCCGCAGGAGACGTTGAGCGCCGCGGTGAACCTCGCCGTCGCCTCGGTGCCGGAAGGCTTGCCGTTCCTCGTGAACGCGGCCCAGCTCGGTGCCGCCCGGCGCCTGGCCGACCACGGCGCGCTGGTGCGCAACCCGCGCACGATCGAGGCCCTGGGCCGGGTCGACGTGCTGTGCTTCGACAAGACCGGCACGCTGACCGAAGGCAGCCTGAGCCTGGTCAAGGTGGGCACGGCCGATCGCACAGCTGACTTGTCCTCTTTGGACGGACCGCTGCGATCCGTGCTGGCCGCCGCCCTCCGCGCCACACCCGCCGCCCGCACCCGCGAAGAACTCGAACACCAGACCGACAGGGCCGTGACGTCCGGCGCCCGCAAGGCCCACGTCGGCGTCCGCACCGGTGCCCGCGCGTGGCGCCGCCGGGCGGACCTGCCGTTCGAACCGTCTCGCGGTTACCACGCCACCACCGGCACGAACGGCAAACGCACGCTCCTGAGCGTGAAGGGCGCGCCCGAGATCGTCCTGGCCCGCTGCTCGCTGTCCGAGGACACCCGGACCGAGCTCAAGGACCGGATGGAAGCCCTGGCCGGCTCCGGCCACCGCGTGCTGGCCGTGGCCGAACGCGTCGCCGACAAGATCGAGCTGGACGAGGACGCCGTGCAGGGCTTGACGTTCCGCGGCTTCGTCGCGCTGGCCGACCCGGTCCGCGACAGCGCCGCGCCCGCCGCCGAACAGCTGGAGGCGGCCGGCGTGAAGGTCGTCATGATCACCGGCGACCACCCCGCGACCGCCGACGCGATCGCCTCGACCGTGCACCCGGCCGAGTCGCAACGCGTGATCACCGGCGCAGAACTGGATGAGCTGGACGACGACGAGCTGGCCGCCACACTGTCCGAAGTGGACGTGATCGCCCGCTGCAGCCCGACCCACAAGGTGCGGATCATCCAGGCCTACCAACGGGTCGGCCGCACCGTGGCCATGACCGGCGACGGCGCGAACGACGCTCCCGCCATCCGCCTGGCCGACGTCGGCATCGCACTGGGCCGGCGCGGCACCCCGGCCGCCCGCAGCGCCGCGGACCTCGTCGTGACCGACGACCGCCTGGAGACCATCACGGCCGCGGTCCTCGAGGGCAGGGCGATGTGGTCGTCGGTGCGCGAGGCCCTGGCCATCCTGCTCGGCGGCAACCTCGGCGAAATCGGCTTCACCGTGCTCGCCGCGCTGATCACCGGCCGCTCCCCGTTGAACGCCAGGCAGATCCTGCTGGTCAACCTGCTGACCGACCTCGCTCCCGCGCTGGCGATCGCCCTGCGCGCCCCGAAACCCGATCAGTTCGAGAGCCTGCTGCACGAGGGACCCGAGTCCTCACTGGGCGGTCAGCTCGACAGGGACATCCTGCTGCGGGCGTTGACCACGACCTTCGGCGCGGGCACGGCGTGGGCCGTCGCACGGCTGACCGGGCGGTCGCGTCGTGCGAGCACCGTGGCGCTGGCAGCGCTGGTCGGAACTCAGCTGGGGCAGACACTGGTCACCGGTGGACTGGACCGGCGGGTGCTCGGAGCGAGCCTCGGGTCGGCGGCGGCGCTGGCCGCAGTCATCCAGACTCCAGGGGTGAGCGGGTTCTTCGGCTGCACACCGCTCGGACCTGTCGGCTGGAGCATCGCGGCGGGCGCCACCACGACCGCGACGGCGCTGAACGCTTTGTTGTCAAAGGTTCTCCGCGTGTGAATTCCTTCGGTTGGCCGTCGAAATGGTCCAACCAATTGTTTACACTCGTGAACCGGGCCGCCGAACCCGCCACGCGAACACCTCTGCCTGAAGTGTTCGCCGCCTCCCCCTGCCAGGAGGAGCAATGAAGGCACGGAATCGGCTCGCCCTCGCGAGCCTCACCGCATCCGCCGCTCTGGCCGTCGCGTTCCTCGTTCCGACGACGACCGCCAGCGCCCACGGCACGATGTCCGATCCGGCCAGCCGGGTCTACACGTGCAAGCAGGAAGGCCCGGAGAACCCGAAGTCCGACGCGTGCAAGGCGGCCGTGGCCGCCGGTGGCACACAGGCGTTCTACGACTGGAACGAGGTGTCGCTGCTCGACGCGGGCGGACGCCACCGCCAGATCATCCCGGACGGCAAGCTGTGCAGCGCTGGCCGTGACAAGTACCGCGGACTCGACCTGCAACGCGCGGACTGGCCGGCCAAACGGATCTCCGCCGGGTCGCTGACGGTGACCTACCACGCGTCGGCGCCGCACTCGAACAGCAACTTCGAGTTCTACATCACCAGGCAGGGCTGGAGCCCGACGCAGCCGCTGCGCTGGTCGGACCTCGTGCACCTGCAGACGTTCAACAACCAGAACCCGACGACGTTCACGAACTGGACGCTGAACATCCCGCAACGCACCGGCCGCCACATCATCTACTCGATCTGGCAACGCGTCGTCGGCAGCGCGGAGGCGTTCTACACGTGCTCGGACGTCGACTTCGGCGGCGGCACCACCCCGCCACCGACCACTCAACCAACGCCTCCACCGACGACCACCACCACGACAACCCCGCCGCCGAGCGGCACGTGGGCAGCGGGCACGACGTACCAGATCGGCAACCGGGTCACCTACAACGGCGTGAACTACGAGTGCCAGCAAGGGCACACCGCCATCGCCGGGTGGGAACCGCCGAACACGCCGGCCCTCTGGCGGCGTCTCTGATGCGGTTGCTGTTGATCCTGCTCGCCTTCGTGGTGTCCGGTTGCGCCGCGCAGCCGGACACCACGCTGCGCGGCGATCCGCTCGACGTGATGTTCCTGCAGATGATGATCCCGCATCACCAGCAGGGCGTGGAGATGGTCGCACTGGCCAAGGACCGCGCTCAGGACGACGAGCTGAGAATGCTCGCCGCCGCGATCGAGTCGACCCAGGCGAGCGAGGCCGGCACGATGAGGGGCTGGCTGACGTCGTGGGGTGAACCGCTGACGGCACCACCGGACTCGCACACCGGCCACGGCGGCATGCGCCGCTCGGACCCCGAAGAGGTCGGCAGGCTCAGCGCTCTGCGCGGAGAGGAGTTCGACCGGCGCCTGCTCAACGTCATGATCGCTCACCAGGACGACGCCGTGCAGATGGCACGGTGGGAGGCAGGCAGCGGCGCCCACCGGGAGGTGAAGGACCTCGCGGACCGGATCGAGAGGTCCCGCACCGCGCAGATCGGCATGATGAAGAAGTTCCTCGACAGGGCGTAACGGGGTACCCGGTCGGCAGACCCTAGGAGGCCGACATGCAACCAGTCCCGTTCGTCCCGTGGATGTGGCGCGATCCGTCCTGGGTCACCGGACCCGAGCACGAGGAGCAGGAACTCACCCAACAGGACCTTGCTCAGCGACCGGACACCGGCTTGATCGGTTACGAAGTCGAGGCGACCGACGGTGGTATCGGCAAGATCGATGAAGACAACGCCAAGGTCCCCCACGACTGCCTGATGGTCGACACCGGGCCGTGGATCTTCGGCCGCAAGGTCGTGCTGCCGGTGGGCACGGTCCAGCGGGTGGACCACGAGGAGCGCAAGGTCTACGTGGACCGCACGAAGGAGCAGATCAAGAACGCGCCCGAGTACGACCCGGACAACCACGACGACTACCGGCGTCGCACGGACGACTACTACGCCGAGAGCTACCGCGTGATGCCGCCGATCCTCTAGGGGCGCCGGATGAACAAGAACAAACCGATCAGCAGGCAGGAGAACGCCGAGCGCGCGGTCGCTGCCCGGTCCGGGCTCGGCGTCCTGGCCCTGGCGGGGCTCGTCGTGCTCTGGGTGGTGCTGCGCTGGATCAGGCACGGGTAGGCCGCACGAGCAGCGACCTCTCGCGGCCGTGCTGCCACTCCACGAGAAGCGCGCTTGAGTCGTCCTGAAGGCGCCCGCTCTGGTGGTCGAGCACGGTGCGCATCAACCGTCGCAACGTCTCGGGCGCCGAACAGCCGTCGCCTCGCGGCGGATCACGAAGTCCGCGAACCGCCGCAGGCCGAACTGACGGCCCTGGCCGTCGCGTGCCTCGACGATGCCGTCGGTGTAGAAGAGCAGGCGGTCGCCGGGTTCGAGGTGCTCGTGACACAGCACGGGCTCCGCCGGCAGCCGGAAACCCATCGGCGGCGCCGGTGTGCACTCCAGCTGACGCAGCCAGCGGCCCTGGCGGATCAGCAACGGCGGCGGGTGGCCGCGGTTCACCCAGCTGAGCCTCCCGGTGTGGAAGTCGAGCTCGGCGAGCACACCCGTGGCGAATCTCCGCCCGCCGAACTGCTCGCCGATCACCTCGTCCACGGCGACGCTGGTGTCGACCAGGTTCACGCCACGTCGCCGATGACTGCGGCCCGTTCCGGTCGCCAGAGCGACCGTCAGACCGGCGGACTGGTCGTGGCCCATGGCGTCGAAGATCGACAGGTGCACGACGTGGCCTTCGATCGCGTAGTCGATCGCGTCGCCGCCGATGTCGTAGGCGGGTTCCAGCACGGCGGTGAGCACCAAGCCGTCCGTGGCGAAGGTGAGCGGCGGCATCAACGGCCAGACCACCTCCGCCGCCACCGCCATCGGCTGGGTGCGCACGAGCCGGTGGTAGGTGTCGCTGTGCGGGCGTTTGCTCACCAGCATCAAGGCGATCAATGAGGCCAACGCCCGCAGGCGATCCATTGTGGACTGCTCCGCGTCCGGCGCGGCGACGCCGAGCACGCCGATGCGTTCCGTGCCGTCCAGCAACGGGATCCAGAAGTGATGAGCGCCGTCCCGCCTGGTCGCGATCAGCGTGACGTCCCGGAACGCCCTGCCCGCGAGACTCCCGTCCACCGGCAACGAGCGGGCTTCCGCAGGATGCAGCGCTACCAGCGACTCCTCGCGCAGATCGGAGAGGAAGATCAGGACCTCCGAGACTCCCAAGGCCTTGGCACGCTGCCCGACCAGCTCCGGCAACCGCTCCAGGGTGGCGAGGTGGCTGTCCTCGAGCAGGTTCGCGAGCATCGCGTACGCCGCTTCGTCCGTGGGCTTCTCCTCAGATCCTTTGTCAACCGGGCTAAGCGCGGACCTCCGGAGGTGCCAACGCCTCCCGCACGCACGACCGCACACCCAGCACGTCCGTCAGTTCCAGAGCCTCCAGCGGGCGCAGCACCGAGGCACTGTTCGCGACGACCACGAGCGCACTGCCCCGGCGCAGGCACAGGTCCTGGTGGTCCAGCAGCAGACCGATGCCCTGCGCGCCGAGGAACCTCAGACCGGTCAGGTCCACCACGACCGGCGCGGGAGGGGTGATCGACCGCACCGCACCGCCCAGGCGGTCGGCCAGCTCGTCCGCCGTCGAGCAGTCGAGCTCACCGTCGACGTGCAGGACGACGGCGGCCCCCACGCTCTCGCTGGTGGTGTGGAAAGAGACTTCACCGTCTGTGAGCACGCGGCAACCTCCTGATGGGACGGCACATCCATCACACGGGCTGCATGCTCAACCCGGCTCGACCGTAGCGCAGACCATGTATGTACGCCCTCTGCCGGACCCCGGTGAACAGGTCGGGCAGGAGGTTCGCTCGGATGGCCCACAGAAAGCCCGTAGCATCGGTCACCGTGGAGTGCCCTCGATGACCGGCTTCTTCCACGAGACCGCCCTCTACGGCTCGGACGACGACTTTCTCGCGCTCGCCGTGCCGTTTCTCGAGGACGGCCTGCGTGCGGGCGAGCCGACGGTGGTGGCGTGCGCGGAACGGAACACCGCGCTGCTGTCCGGCGCTCTCGGCCGTGGAAACTCCGTCATGTACCTGCCGGGCGCCGACCAGTACTCCCGCCCTTCCGACGCCATCGCCACGTACCGCGACCTCTTCCGCGAGCACACCGAGGCGGGTGCGAGGCAGATGCGCGTCATCGGCGAAGTGCCGCACTCCGGCGTCGGTGCGCGGTGGGACTGGTGGGCCCGCTACGAGGCCGCGGCCAACCAGGCCTTCGCGGAGTTCCCGGTGTGGGGCCTGTGCCCGTACGACACCAGGACGGCCCCCGCCGACGTGCTGGCCGACGTCGTGCGCACGCACCCGAACATCGCCGGCGCGTCCGGGACGCACCAGGCCAACCCCGGCTTCCGTGAGGGCCTCCCCTGCTCCACTTCGCCCCCTGACGTGCTGGAACAGGCGTCCCCACTGGTCGAGCTGATCGACCCGACCGCGGGCGCGGTGCGTGAAGCCGTCGGCACGGCCATCCGCGCGACGAGACTGACCGAGGACAACGCGCACGACGTGGTCTACGCGGCCAGCGAGATCATCACCAACGGCCTGACGCACGGCATCGCGCCGGTCCGGTTCCGGTTGTGGGCGGACGACTCGCGGGTGGTCGTGGCAGTGACCGACCGGGGTTCAGGCCCGTCGGACCCGCTGGCGGGCTTGGTACCGACCACCGCGACGAGGTCGGCCGGGCTCGGGCTGTGGATCCTGCACCGCACGTGCGACTACGTGTCGATGGGCAACGACGCCGACGGGTTCACCGTGCGGGTGAGCGTCGGCGGCCAGACGGAAGGCAGGTCGTCCGGCACGTCGGGGAAGAACCGGCGGTAGTGCTCGGGATCCTTGCGCACCAACGCCGACTGGTGGCTGCGGTGCAGCTCGTCGTCGCCCAGCCAGCCAGGCAGGTCTCCCGCGGCGGCCAGTTCGTCCTGGGTGCGCACGACCGTGATCTCCTTGGCACGGGCCAGGTCTGACCGCATCGTCGCCTCGCACGTGTCGAGGAACCCGTACGCCCGCCACACCGCGCAGACCTCAAGCCCGTACCGCACAAGCGCTTCCTCGAAGCCCGCCCACATCCGCACCGCCGGGTGATGGCGCCAGCCGTGGCCCGGCACCACCAACGCGCGCTGCACCTGGAGCGTCTCGACCCGTTGCTTCCCGAGCCGGCGCCGGTCCAGAACGCGGGCCGTGGCGGCGAAGTCGGGATACGGCAAGAAGGTCTGCATGCCTCAGAGCACGTAACGAGCCGCCTGGGCGGCCCGCGCCTGGTCGACGTGCACTTCGTACCGCTGCGCCTGCAGCGTCATGACGCTCGAGAAGTCACGCTGTCCGCGCGTGCTCCAGTGCGCGACGAACCCGAAGACCGCTCCCCAGAACGCGCCGATCACCATGCTGACCAGCACCAGCCACACCCATGTCCCACCGGTGGTGAACAGACCGAACAGCAGCCCGATGAACACACCGAACCAGGCGCCGCCCGCCGCACCCGCTACCGCCGCCCGTCCCCTGGTCATGCGGCCGGTCACCTGCTCGACGGTGCGGACACCGTCACCGATGATGCGCACGCTCTCCACCGGGAAGCCGTCGTCGGACATCCTGTCGACGAGCCGCTGGGCCTCGAGGTAGTCGGAGAAGCTGGCCAGCAGGTTCGACTCTGTCCTGGTCACCTCGTGCTCGAATTCCACATGAATCGTCTACCCACCCGCACGCACCGCAAACGGTCCGGGTGGTCAGCTCCCGCGACCGGTCTTCTCCTGCAACCGGTCGATGAGCTGGGAGGCCTCCAGCTTGGTGAGCTCCTCCGGCACCTCCTCGCCCGCTTCCTGGGCGAGTGTGTGCAGGTAGGACTCCTGAGGACCGGTCATCGGCTCGTCACCGGTCGTCCAGTCCCGCGGGTCCTTCTCCGGCGTGCGGTTCACGGTCGTCCCCTTTCACTCGAACACGCGTTCGAGTACCCAGGGCGACGCCGAACCAATCACCCGCCCAGAACGACGTCACCGGGGGTGGACGGGCTGGGCACGACCATCGGGCGCTGCACGCGTGCCAGCAGGCGGTGGGCGACGGTCAGCAGCGTGCGCGCCTCCATCCGCTCGCTGTAGCCGAAGTGGTCGTCGGCGGCTTCGACGCAGGCCAGGACGTGTGGCGGCACGACAGCACCGGTTGCCACGCAGTCGGCCACCGCCTCGGCCAGGATCTTGCGGGCCTGCTCCGCCTCGATGTTCGTCAGCGCCGTGCAGACGGCGTTGTCGAGCTTCTCCAACGCGGTCACGCGCAGCTGCTGGAACGACTTCTCGTCCAGTTCCGGTTTCACGGCCATCGCCCGCTTTCACAGCCGAAAGTTCCGCGCCGACTGCTTGACGCACCCGCGCCCGTGTACCCCGCTCGAGAGCCCTCAAACCAGGACTTAACCCGGTTTCGTTACCGTGTCGGGATGCGTGCGACCTGGCGTGAGAACAACGCGCGGCGGTGGATCTCCGAGCTGTCCGACCGCATCGGGATGGCGGGGTGGGCTGCCCTCGCCGTCACGCCCGCGCTCGCGGCCGAGGTCGACCAGCACGGCGCGGCGGTGCGGGACATCCTGCTGCTCGGCGTCGAAGGCGCCGGCACGGTGGGCGCGGTCGTGCTGCTCGCCGCGTACGGGCGTGGCTTGCTCGACAACGCGGCCGAGTCGGAATGGACACCAGCCTCGTGGCTCGAGGTCCGGCTCATGGCGGTCTGCCGGCTCGCTCAGTCGCACGACGTGAAGCCGCTGACCGACGACGTGCACGCGCTTCCGAAGCTCACGTGAAAACGAGGCGCACCCCGGCGAGTGCGCCTCGTTCGAGCACATGCGGTCAGCGGCCTTCCGGCCTCGGTGCGCCGAGCACCGGGTCCTCCACCGGCACCTGCCGCCCGGCCGTGGTGACCGGCTCGGCCGACGCAGCCGGCTCGGCCGGCGCCGTCTCCGTACCGGCCCGCATCGCGTCCTCGCGGCCGCGCTGGTAGGCCTCCGCCTGAGCCTGGGCCTGCGGCAGTTCCTGCTCCGCGCGCCCGAGCCAGCCTTCCCACCTCTCCTGCATCGGCCGCACCAGGCCACCGCCCACGCCGACGACGAGAATGCCGCCGACCGTGGCGAGCACCGCGATCAGCACCGGCGTGGTCACCGTGGTGGCGACGCCGATCTGGTTCAGCGCGGCGATGATGCCCAGCGCCCAGATGAAGATCGAGGCGATGTTGGCGAGCACCCGCCCGTAGGAGAGGCCGCCGAGCGCGCCACCGATGAAGTCCTTGACCGCACTGGCGATCGCGCCGGCCACCACGACGATGATGATCGCGACCGCGGCCTTCGGCAGCCATGCCACGATGCCGGTCAACAGCACCGAAACCGGGTTCGGGCCCCACACGCCGAACGCGATCTGCAACGTGATCAGCACCAACGCGTAGTAGACCAGCTTCACGAGCAGATCAGAGGCGTCGTACTTGGTCCGCGACATCATCTGCCGCATGCCTCCGCGCTCCACGAGCCGGTCGAAGCCGACTCGTCCGAGCACCTTGTCGACCAGCTTGGCCACCGCCTTGGCCACGAGCCAGCCGATCAGCAGGATCAGCAGGAAGGCAGCCAGCCTGGGCACGAACGTCGCCACGGCCCGCCAGGCGTCGGTCAGCCCTTGTCCGAAGTCCATGTCGAACTCCCTTCGCACGGGCGCCCGACCGGGCCGCCCGCACCAGGCAATACCCGGTGCGGGCGCCGTTCACACGGATCAGGACACCGGCCGGAGCTCCCGATCACTCGCCACGAGGTGTTCCCAGGTCCTGCCGCGCTGACTGGGCGGCGCGGAACCGTCCGCGGTGCACACCGGGTACACCAGGCCGAAAGGAACCGGCTGATCGAACTCGTCACCGGTGCGGACGTCGACGAGACGACGCAGGTGTGCCATCACAACCACTCCTCACGACAGAGCGGGACCGCACACGTCCGGACAACCACCCGGACTGGGGACCTGGGGTTTGGGATCATCGAATACCCCGCGAGCTGCGCGAACATTCATCAGGACGTTGCTACATAAGGGTGAACCTCTCCGTCCACAATGGACTATCGCGCGGAGATCGTCAGGGTGAACGTGCCGTCGTGCGGCACGGTGAGGATGTGCATCCGGCGACCGGGGTACGTGATCGTCGACGCCGGTCGAAGATCAGGATCCAGTTGCCGCTCCCAGTCGAACCGCACCACCACCCGGCCACGGGTCAACGTGAGTCCGCGCGAGTCGAGCGCGACGGTGTCGGAGTCCCTTACCACCAAAGGGATCTGCTCGATCGCGGCAGAACCGGCCCGGACGGACCGCGTGATCCGGTCCCCCACCGTCACCTCGGTCACGACCGAGCCGGACGGCGTGCGGTACCGGAACCGGTACGGCTCACCACCGAGGAACTCGGCCCGCTGCGGCCCGTTCGAATCCGGGACCTGTCCGGGAGACACAGTGGCCCAGCACGCGTGGTTGTTGTTGTTGATCGACTGCACGAGCGTGCCCGCAACCGGGTGCCAGAGGAACGTCAACCCGGTGCGCGCCAACGAGGTCGCCCGCCGGGCACCGAAGTACCCGCCGAGGTAGAACCGCGGCCGGCGCACGAACAGGAAGTCCTGTCCCTGATCGCTGCGCACCTCGGTGAAGTGCGTCCGGCGGTACGGCAACCGCGCGATCGCCGCCGTCCGCTCGGCACGACTCGGGTACCGCTCGCCATAG
The DNA here is from genome assembly GCF_012184385.1 of Lentzea indica. GTDB lineage: Bacteria > Actinomycetota > Actinomycetes > Mycobacteriales > Pseudonocardiaceae > Lentzea > Lentzea indica. The sequence continues at coordinate 1,792 of NZ_VSRL01000245.1, read as the reverse complement.
ATCGCGTGCGTCAGGATGCGCGGTGACGTGTCGGGCTTGACCAACGCTGGCACCGGCGCCGGGTCCGCCGCCCACGCGGCCCGCGCGGCGGCCAGATCCTCCCGGCCGGACACGAACGCCGCCAGATCCGGGACCACCGGCACGAACTGGTTGTTCAGCGCGGTCCGTTCGGGCTCGGGCCTGACATCCGCGTAGAACTTCGAGGACGTGCGGGAGTTCGGCGCGATGTTGGCGAACCAGCCGGAACCGTCCGGTTCGCGCAGCAGGTTGTAGCCGAGCCAGTCGGTGTACTTCCGGGTCATGGCAACGAGGTTGGCGTCACCCGACTGACGCCACGCGTCCGCCATCTCCGGCAGCATGACCTCGAAGTTGTAGTTGGTGTCCGCGCCGCTCTCCTCGTAGAAGAAGCCGGCAGGACTCTGCCCGGTCGCGGCCAGGCGCGCGAACGCCTCGGTCAACCGCTGCCGCAACTGGGCGTCCGGGTCCTGCTTCAACGCGAGCGCCGCCCCGGCCAGGCCGGCGGTGGTCTGGTTGGCCCAGGTGAGCGGCGACTGCCAGACGGTGTCGTTCGAACCGTTGAGGAACCACGTCATCGCCCGGCGCAGCGAAGCGGTGATCTGGGCCTGCCGCCGTGACAGCACACCGGCCCGGCGCAGCAGGGCGTTGGTCTTGCTCAGGTATCCCATGGCGAATCCGGTCGCCGCCAGCGAGTGCTGGGTCGCGGAGTACTCCGGCCACGAGCCGTCGGCGTGCTGCAGGCCTAGGTAGTGGCCGAGCCCTGCGTCGAGAGCGGCGAGCAACGAGGCGTTGCCGCGGTACGGGTTCCACGAGCGGGACTGCGTCGCGAACCACGCCAGCGTGTAGACGTGCTCCTGCACGCGGGCGTTGTAAGGGACAGCGGGACTGCGCCACCAGCCCCCGGCGAAGAAGCCGCTCGAGTCCATGTCGGCGACCATCGGCGAGACGAGCATCAGGTACTGCGCGAACCGCTGTTCATCGGGTGCGAACGAGCGACGGTCCGGGGTGACGGGCGGGGGCGCCGGCAAGGCGTGCGCCGACGCCGGCAGGGTGGCGAGCAGTCCGATCGCGGTGGCACCGGTGATCAGGCTGCGACGACTGAATGCGTTCACCTGGGCCTCCGGTGGAAGCCCCGGCCTTCAGGCCGGGGAGGAATCCGGACTCCGCCAGGGGCGTGCCGGTGGAGTCGGGGCGGTCCCGGCACGCGGTGCGCAGGCCAGCAGTCCGGCGTCGTGGTCGTCATGGTGCTCCCGGTAGGTTGTGGTTCGTGCGAACGGCGTACAGATGCCGGGCTTACCCGACCCCTGAGCAGGCTGCGGTGTTGAACCGCACGTTCGGGTGTGTGCGTCTGGTGTGGAACAAGACCTTGAGCGAGCGGAACCGCCGCTACCGCACCGAGGGTGCGCGTACCTCGTACCGGCAGACCGATGCGGCGCTGACGGAGTGGAAACGCAGCGAGGAACTGGCGTTTCTGTCGGAGGTGTCGTCGGTGCCGTTGCAGCAGACGCTGCGCCACCAGCACACCGCGTTCGGCAACTTCTTCGCCGGACGTGCCCACCTCCCCAGGTTCAAGTCCCGCACAGGCCGCCAGAGCGCGCACTACACCCGCTCGGCGTTCCGGATGCGCGAGGGTGTGCTGACGCTGGCCAAGACGGCGATGCCGTTGCGGTTCGTCTGGTCGTTCGGCGACGTGGACGTGGCCGCGCTGAATCCGACGATGGTGGTGGTGTCGCGTGAGCCGGACGGCCGCTGGTACGTGACTTTTGCCGTGGAC
>NZ_VSRL01000244.1 GCF_012184385.1 Lentzea indica | reverse complement strand
TCGCGATGCCGGTCGGCCACCTCGTGAGCCTGATGGTGCACCGGCGCAGGCCGGAAGCCGCCACCATGCCCGCGCGGCGGGCACTGCCGGAACATCCTGACTCGTCGTCGTTCCCGTCCAAGCACGCGGTGACTGCTGCCGCGTTCGGCACCGCCACCGCGTTGGAGGACCGCGGAGCCGCCGTGTTCGTGACGCCAGTGGCGCTTCTGGTGGCCTACAGCCGTCTCAGGACCCGCGTGCACTGGCCCACGGACGTCCTGGGCGGCTTGCTGATCGGTGTGCTGGTGGCGCTGGCTCACGCCGGAATCGGGCGCTCCGCCAAGGCCAGGGCGACGGCGTGCAGGTTGGCCGCCATGGTGCGGCCGGTGTTCTCCGACCACTCGTGACCCTCGTCGGTGTCGGAGTAGCTCGGGCCGGGACCCGGACCGCGGTTCCAGTACGTCCAGGCCTGGCCGGGGATCGTGTAGCCGATGTCGCCGAGCGCGCCGGCGATCTCGCTGATCACGTGGTGCGCGCCGTCCTCGTTGCCGGTCACCACGACGCCCGCGACCCGGTTGTAGGCCACCGGCCGTTCCTCGTCGTCGGTCTCGGAGATCATCGCGTCCATGCGCTCCAGCGCCCGTTGCGCGAGCGAGGACGGGTGGCCGACCCACGTCGGGGTCGCGAAGACCAGGATCTCGGCGTTCAGCGAAGCTATCGCAGGAACCCGGCCGTTAACGGCCGGGAGGAATGCGTTCCGCAGGTCTGCGGTGTCCTGACGCCGCGAGGAAAGGCCCGAACGCTGGGATGCGGCGGTGCCCGAGCCGGGCACCCGTCTGTGTCGAACACGCGTTCGGTATGTTCGGCTGTGTGAAGCTGGTGGTGCAGGTGAAGCTGCTGTCGACCGCCGGGCAGGCGGCGGCGCTGGCGGCGACTCTGCACGCGTGCAACGAGGCTGCGGACTGGGTGTCGCGGACGGCGTTCGAGCGCGGGGTGTTCGGTGAGTACGCGCTGCGTAAGCTCACCTACGGCGAGTTGAAGGCTCGCGGCCTGGGTGCGCAGGCCGCCCAGCACGTGATCAAGAAGGTCGCGGACGCCTACGCGACCGTGCGCGCCAGCATCCGCGCGGGGAACCTGACCGGCACGCGTCGGATCAAGGCCGAGTCGAAACCGATCTCGTTTCGCCGGTGGGCGGCCCAGCCGTTCGACGACCGCTGCCTGTCGTGGCGGCTGGATGCACAGACGGTCAGCATCTGGACGACCGCGGGCAGGATGAAGGACGTCCGGTTCGCCGGTTCGCCAGCGCAACTGGAGACGCTGCGCGCCCACCGCCAGGGCGAGTCGGATCTGCTGTTCCGCGACGGCATGTGGTTCCTGATTGCCACCTGCGAGATTCCGGAGATGCCCCAGTTCGAGCCTGCCGACTGGATCGGTGTGGACCGGGGTATCACGAACCTGGCCACCACCTCGGACCTGGACAACTTCCAGGGTCGCCGCCTGCAACGCTACCGCCGCTGGCATGCCAGCAAACGCGCCGAGCTGCAGGCCAGGCGGACCAAGTCCGCCGCGCGTCGCCTGAAGAAGCGATCGCGCCGGGAAGCTCGGCACGCGGCGCACGTCAACCACCGTATCGCCAAGGACATCGTGGCTGTTGCCGAACGCACCGGCCGCGGTATTGCCCTGGAGGAACTCCACGGCATCCGCGACCGGGTACGGCCCCGCCGGTACCAGCGAGCCACCCAGTCCTCCTGGCCGTTCCACCAGCTCGAACAGCACATCACCTACAAAGCTCGCCGGGCCGGTGTGCCGGTGCTGCTGGTGGACGCCCACTACACCTCGCAGATGTGCCCGAGGTGCAAGCACACGTCCCGTTCGAACCGGCCCACCAGGGATTGGTTCTCGTGTCGCCGGTGCGGTCTTGCTGGACCCGCCGACGTCGTCGCCGCCGTGAACATCCGTGATCGGGCACGGCGCGCGTGGGTACTCGTCAACGTGCCCTTACCAATGGCTGCATGAGCAGCTGCCGGTAGATGCGGCCCGCACGCCACAGCCAGTGGCGGACGAGGAACGCGAACAACGCCCCAGAAGGTCGAGAGTAGTCAAGCTCGGTCTTCAGAGCCGAGTAGTTGACCAGCTGTTCGTGGATCCGCGGCCACTCGTCGCCGTCACCGAGATCGGTCGTGATGCCGGGGGGAATGGTGTGGTCGGCCAGCCGGAACGTGGTGACCTCGACGTGCTTCTTGGCCAGTTCGTCGACGACGACCTGGGCGAGCAGATCCGTGTTGGACCGGTCGGGCGACTTCTTGAGGGTGCAGTTGAGAACCACCGCACGCATCAGGGCTGCCTCCACTTCTCGTCGGTGAGCATTCCGCTGGCTTGAGGTCCCATCAGGGACATGCCGCCGTCGACGACGAACGACGCTCCGGTCACGTACGAAGCGGCCGGCGTCGCCAGGAACGCCACCACGGCCGCGACCTCCGCGGCGTGGCCGGGACGGCCGAGCGGCACGCCCGGCCGCGGCTGGGTGTGCGGGTCGACGTCCTCCTGGCCGGTCATCGGCGTCGAGATCTCGCCCGGTGCCACCGAGTTGACCGTGATGCCGTGTTCGGACAGTTCGAGCGCGAGCACCTCGGTCAGCGCGCCGAGCCCGGCCTTGGCGGCGCAGTAGGGAGCGGCACCCACCCGTGGCAGGTGCTCGTGCACCGAGGTGATGTTGATGATCCGGCCACCGCGCCCGGCGTCGATCATGCGCTTGGCCGCGCGCTGACAGCACAGGAACGCGCCGTCCAGGTCCACCGAGAGCACGGAGCGCCAGGTGTCGAACGGCATGTCCATGACCTTCTGGCTGCTGCCGGTGCCCGCGCAGTTCACGAGGACGTCGACGCCGCCCAGTTCCTCTGCCAGCTCGTCCACGACGGCGGCCGCTGTGGGCAGGTCGGTGAGGTCCAGCCGGCGCACGGCACAGCGGGCGCCCGCGGCGCGTACCTCGTCGGCGGTTTTCGCGGCTCCGTCGGCGTCCTCGTGGTAGGTGATGCCGACGTCGACGCCACCGCCCGCCAGTGCGACGGCGACGGCTTTGCCGATGCCGGAGTCGGAACCGGTCACGACGGCGTAGAGGGGTGCGTTCATGACACGCGAGTACCCATGGGTGTGGCATGCATGCGGAGCGCGAAGTGGTTCAACGTCCTCGGCAGCGGCGCGCTGAGCGCGAGGAACGAGAGGTGCTCGCTGAGCGCGTCCAGCGTCGCGCTTCCCGTGGCCAGCACGAGATCACGGCCTGGGCAGACGCCGGGGCCGCCGCTGAACGGCACGATCGCGGGGTCGCGCGGCCGGTCCCAGATCTCCGGCGCGTACCGGTCGGCGTACGGCAGCCGGTCCTCGTCGCGGTGGAAGAACGGCGTGAACACGACGAACTCGGTGTTCTTCGGCAGCCAGGTGCCGTGCCAGTGGGTGGGTTTGGTGCTCTCCCGCAGGATCACCGGCGTGGTCGGCCACAGCCGTGCCGATTCCAGGATGCCGTGCGTGCCGCGCGCGCCGATGGCCAACGCTCGCATGGTGACGATTCCTGCCGCGTCGAAGGCGAACAGCCAGTGGGGAACCTGGCCGGACAGGTCGCCTGGTTGAGCGGCCAGACTGCCTTCTTCGCGCCGTTCAAGGTGCTCGTCGAGCCTGCGCTGGAAGCGTTCGCGCAGGCCGCGCTGCCTGGGGTGCAGGAAGGCCCAGTTCGCGTTCTGCCGCAGTGCCTTCAGGTCGTCGGTGAGCTGGTCGTCCGAGCGGGCGCCGTCGCCGAGCACGATCCTGCGGACGATCCGCCACCACGCCTGGCTGAACGAGTCCCAGGTCAGCTCGCCGGTGCTCATCACGTGCCGGGTCAGCAGGTCGGCCTCGTCGCGCACGATCGCGTCGACCGGCACGTTCTCCGGCCGCAGCGCGCTTTCGTTGAGCTCACGCCGCCGTTCCCGCGCCTCGCCCTCCGACACCAGCACGCCGTGTGGCTGGAAGTGCCTCAGGGCCGCCTTCTTCTCCTTGGTCGCCAACGCGAACGGTTCCGGTGACTCGGCCAGCAACCGGCCGACGTCAGCGGGGTCGACGAGCACCGCCACGCTGCGGCCGGTGATGCGCAGCCGCACCGGTTCGGGTCCGTACCGGTCACGCAGGTGCCGCATCGTGTCGATCGCCGTCGCGTCGGACTGCGTTTTCTCGGCGAGCGCCATCACGCCCGGCCTGCGGACGATGACGCCCTTGGCCAGCGTGGGCAGCAACACCGCCGCCAGCACTCGTGTCGTGTCGAGTCGTGAAGAGATCGCCATAGGTGTCGGCTACCCGGCGTCACGCAGGTGTGAACCGCCCTGACCGGGGGTATTCGCGGCTCAGCACGAACCAGGAGGTCGTGATGCCAGCGGGATCGAACGCGAAACGTGAACGCCAGTACGAGCACATCAAGGACTCCGCCCAAAGCCGTGGCGCCTCGTCCAAGCGGGCGAAGGAGATCGCCGCGCGGACGGTGAACAAGAACCGCGCCCAGTCCGGCGAGTCCAAGACCGCGAGCCGGTCGTCCACGAAGGACACGTCGCCGCAGAAGCGCGGCGGGCAGCGGTCGGGCACGAACAGGCCGAAGGGCCCCACGAAGGAGCAGCTCTACAACGAGGCCAAGAAGAAGAACATCAAGGGCCGCTCCACGATGACGAAGAAGGAGCTCGCGAACGCACTGGGACGCTGACTTGGCAGACGTGGACAAGACCTCGGCGCTGACGATTCTCACGACCGAGCACTACACGTTGCAGATGGTGCGCACCGCGACGATCGCCGACGCGGCCAGCCGGGCGGGACACCTGCTCACCACCATCTCCGCGTCCATGATCGCGCTCGGGTTCGCCGCCCAGGTCGTGTCGCCGCAGGTGCTGCTGACGTTGATGCTGGTGATCTTCACCGGCCTGTTCCTGGTCGGGCTCGTGACGCTCTTCCGCACGGTCGAGCTCACGATCGAGGACGTGCAGGCGGGCCTGGGGATCAACCGCATCCGGCACGTCTACGGCGACCTCGAACCATCCACAAAGGACGTTTTCGTCCGGCAGACCCACGACGACACGGCCGGTGTCGAGGCCGACGCCGGCCAGACCGGCTGGCCCAAGGCCCGTCGTCCGCGGCTGCTCGGCACGGCACTCGGCGTCGCCGGTCTGGTCAACCTGATCAACGGACTCGTCGCGGGCGTCGTCGCCGGTGCGGCCTGCGGACTCCTGAACGCCGGCCTGACGTGGTCGATCGTCATCGGTGCCGTCGTCGCCGTGGCTGTGATCAGCGCGTTCGGTGTGGCGCTCGGCCGGATCGGACGGCGCGGCCTCGCGCCCATCTCCACGCGCTATCCGAGGGACAACCCGAACTGAAGGAGAACCACCGTGAGGTACGACGTCGTCGACCTGATCATGCAGGATCACCGCGAGGTCGAGCGGCTGTTCGAGGAGCTGAAGAACCACCCGGAGAAACGGCCGCTGCTGACCCCGGTCCTGTGCGGCCTGCTCGTCGCCCACAGCCGCGCGGAGGAGACCGAGGTCTACCCGGTGGCCAAGCAGGAGGCCGGCGAGTCCGACGAGGTCGAGCACAGCCAGGAGGAGCACGCTCAGGCCGAGCGTCTGCTCGCCGAGCTGCTGGACTGCGAGTACGACTCGCCCCAGTACGACGCCAAGCTGCGCGAGGTCGTCGACGCGGTCACCCACCACGTCGAGGAAGAGGAGAAGACCGTCCTGCCGGGCATGAAGCGCCGCCTGAGCGAGCAACGCCGCCACGAGCTCGGCGAGAAGTTCGCGCACATCCGCGCCGACCACCTCGGCGACGTTCCCGGTCAGGCCAGCCGTGAGGAGCTGCTCGCGCAGGCCCGCAACCTCGGCCTGCAGAACGTCTCCTCGATGAGCAAGGCGGAGCTGCAGCGCGAGATGCAGAAGGCCGGGTCCTAGGTCAAAGGCCTGGGTGCGGTGTGTTGGCAGGTCCGTCGCGGGTATTCGCCCAGAGGACCCGAACGACGGGAGGAACCGTCATGCGCACCGCACTCCATGGCCTGGCCGAACGGGGCCAGAGCCCGTGGATGGACCAGTTGTCCAGGGACCTGCTGCGCGAGGGTGACCTCGCCGCGCTCGTCGACGCAGGCGTGCTCGGGGTGACGTCGAACCCGACGATCTTCCAGGACGCCATGAGCAGGGGCGACGCCTACGACGCGCAGAAGCGCGAGCTGCACGGGCAGGACCCGAAGGAGCTTTTCCTCGCTCTCGCCGCCGACGACGTCCGTGACGCCTGCGACCTGCTGGCGGGCAAGGGCACCTCGGAACGCGACGGCTGGGTGTCGATGGAGGTAGACCCGAACTTCGCCCACGACACTCAGGCGACGATCGACGAGGCGCGACGGCTGCACGAGATGATCGACCGGCCGAACCTCTTCGTGAAGATTCCCGGCACCAAAGAAGGCCTGCCGGCCATCGAGGAGTCGATCGCGCACGGCATCCCGGTCAACGTGACGCTGCTGTTCTCGATCGACCGGCACCGCGAGGCCGCCCAGGCCTACATCCGTGGACTGCACAGACTGCACGCCAACGGCGGTGACCTGAGCAAGGTCGCGTCGGTGGCGTCGTTCTTCGTGTCCAGAGTGGACACCGAAGCGGACGCGCGGCTCGACGCGATGCGCGCTCACCAGGTGCTGAAGGGCACGCTGGCGATCGCCAACGCCAAGCTCGCCTACCAGCAGTACCGGGAGATCTTCTCCGGCCTGGGCTGGCAGGAGCTGGCGAAGGCCGGTGCGACACCGCAGTGGTGCCTGTGGGCGTCCACGTCGACCAAGAACCCGGCCTACCGCGACACGCGTTACGTCGAGGAGCTCATCGGGCCTGAGACCGTGACCACCATGCCGCGCAAGACGATCGAGGCCTTCCTCGACCACGGCCGCGTCGCCGACACGCTCACCAAGGACGTGGACTCCGCGCGGCGCGTGCTGGAGCGGTTCGGCGAGATCAAGGTGAGCTACCGCGACGTCACCGACACGCTGGAACGCCAGGGCGTGCGGAAGTTCGCCGACTCCTACCAGCAGCTCCTCGACAGCCTGACCGCTCAACCAGCTCGGAGGTGACCCTTGCCCAACAACGACTTCCGCCACGAACTCGCCCAGCAGCTGCGGGTCGACTCGGTCCGCACGAGCGACGCGGGCGGCTCAGGGCATCCGACGTCGTCGATGTCCGCGGCCGACCTGATGGCCGTGCTGCTCGACGGCCACCTCAAGCTGGACTACAAGAATCCGGACAACCCTGCCAACGACCACCTGGTGTTCTCCAAGGGGCACGCCTCACCGCTCTACTACGCGATGCTCAAGGCGGCCGGCGCGATCACCGACGAGGAACTGCTGAGCTTCCGCGCGTTCGGCAGCAGGTTGGAAGGCCACCCGACGCCCCGCATCCCGCCGACCGACGTGGCGACCGGCTCACTTGGCTACGGCCTGCCCGTCGGCGTCGGTCTCGCGCTGACCGGAAAGCGGCTCGACGCCCTGCCGTACCGGGTGTGGGTGCTGTGCGGTGACTCGGAGATGTCCGAGGGCTCCATCTGGGAGGCCTTCCAGCACGCCGGTTGGGCGGGGCTCGACAACCTCACCGCGATCGTCGACGTGAACCGGCTCGGCCAGACCCGCGAGACGATGCTCGGCTGGGACCTCGACGGCTACGTGGCCCGCGCGGAAGCGTTCGGGTGGAAGGCCATCGCGATCGACGGCCACGACCTGGACGCCGTCGACGCGGCACTGTCCCAGGCCACGTCGACCACCGACCGGCCGACCGTGATCTTCGCGAAGACCAGGAAGGGGCGCGGGGTCAAGGCCGTCGAGGACAAGCCGGGCAGGCACGGCAAACCGCTGGAGGAACCTGCCGAGGCGATCGAGGAGCTCGGAGGTGCCCGCTCGATCACGGTGAAGGTCAGGACGCCCACGCCAGGATCGCCGCAGCGCTTCAGCACCGACGGGGGCAAGCTGCCCCGCTGGGAGATCGGGGAGGAGGTGGCGACGCGGCAGGCGTACGGGCAGGCGCTCACGGCGCTGGGAGGCCTGCGCGGCGACGTCGTGGTGCTCGACGGCGAGGTGTCGAACTCGACGATGTCCGAGCTCTTCGCCAAGGCCCATCCCGAGCGCTACTTCGAGATGTTCATCGCCGAGCAGCAGATGATCGCCGCCGCGGTGGGCATGCAGGCACGCAACTGGGTGCCGTTCGCGTCCACGTTCGGCGCGTTCCTGACCCGTGCGCACGACTTCGTCCGGATGGCCGCGGTCTCCCGCGCCGACCTGAGGCTGTGCGGCTCGCACGCCGGGGTGTCGATCGGCGAGGACGGTCCGTCGCAGATGGCGCTGGAGGACATCTCGATGTTCCGCACCGTCCACGGAAGCACCGTGCTGCATCCCTCCGACGCCAACCAGACGGTCGCGCTGGTCGCGGAGATGGCCACGCTCCCCGGCATCTCGTACCTGCGGACGTTGCGCGGGAAGACACCGGTGCGCACGTCACCGGACGAGAACATCCGTGTCGGGGGCAGCCGGGTGGTGCGGTGCGGCGATGACGACGACCTGACGATCGTCGCGTGCGGAATCACCGTCACCGAGGCCGAGAAGGCGGCCGAGGTGCTCGACGGTGACGGCATCAAGGCCCGCGTGATCGACTGCTACTCGATCAAGCCGATCGACGGCAACACGCTGGTGGACGCCGCCCATCAGACCCGTGCCGTGCTGACGGTGGAGGACCACTGGCCAGAGGGCGGGCTCGGCGACGCCGTGCTCGACGCGCTGGCCGCATGTCCCGATCGGCCGCCGGTGCGCAAGCTCGCCGTCGGCGCGATGCCGGTGTCCGGCAAGCCCGGTGAGCTGTTGCACGCCGCCCACATCGACGCCGAGGCCGTGGTGACGGCGGCGCGGCAGCTTCTCGAGAGTCCTGGCTAGACCGGCTCGGGCATCGGAGGAAGAGGATCCGGGTCCGGGCCGGGTGGCCGCGGCTGGTCCGGGCCCGGCGTGGGCGGGACGGGTTCTGGTGGCGGTACTGGCTGGGTCATGCCCGGTGGGTACCCGCTGGCGCACGCGGCTCACCAGCCGCCGAATTCCGCGCGCCGTCGAATTGGCCGGATTTCGCTAATGCTTCGAGCACCCCGGCCGACAATCCGTCGAGATTCTGTTTGGGACCGGCAGAACGGCGGGTGAGATGGCGCTGTCCAGGGTGACGTCACAGGGGTGGTTTCTTGGTTCCGACCAGACCCGCGGCCTGCGGTTCGGCGGCGCGATCGAGCTGATGCGGCTGCTCGACCGGCTCGCCGTCCGCCCGCGCTGGCCGTTCCGCGACGTGCCGTTGCCGATCGTCCACCTGCGACGGCCGCCCGGCGTGGAGAGTCCGCTCGAAGCGCTGGCCAACCGGCCGGCCACCGCTCGAGGCCGCCGGGTCGCGTTCGCTCACGTCCAGGGCACCGCCGACTCCGAACGGAGGCTGCTCGACGACGTGGTCGGCCAGCTCGCCGGCGAGGTGCGGGGCGCGGCGAAGCTGCGGTTTCCGCACTACGCGCTCGTCGGGTGGTTGCTCGACCTGACCTTGCCCGCGAACGTCGAGGCCGACGAGGAGGAACGGGAGATCGCGCGGGAGTTCCGGCAGCACCTGCGGCGGCGCGTGCGGATGACCACGGACGGCGCGCAGGACCTCGCCCAGGACTTCCCCTGGTGGATCCGGCTGGTCATCGGCCTGATGCCGCGGATCGGCCTGGCGCTGATGGCGTTGCTGTGGCGTCCGGCGACGTGGGTCGGCGAACAGGCCTTCGGAGGCCGGTCGCGCCACGGCCTCTACCGGCTGGCTCGTGCGTTCGTGAAGGAACGCTTGGCGGAGCGGCACGAGGACGAGGTCGGCGACCTGCTGGTGCGCGCGTTGCTGGAGGATCTACGGCGTTCTCATCGGCGTTGGACGTTGTGGGGCACCGGCAGACGACGGACCGGGTATCCGTGGCTGCTGATCGACGACGTCTCCGGCTCGACCTCGGGACGGTGGCTGGTGGACGCGATCGGTCGCGCCCGCAGCAGTGTCCGGAGTGGACAGTCCTGGCGAGCGAACCCGTTGAGCCGCCCGGATCCGCTGCTGGTGATCTCCGCAGGGGAGTCCGGCGACGTGCCGCCGACACACGCGTCCGACGCGCTCGCGGGCTATCACGACTGGCTCAGACACCTGTCGCGCTCCGAGAACTGGGTGCTGGCGCTCGACACCGATGCCTCCGAGCCCGCTCGCGGTGTTGTCGGTGGCCTTTCCGAGCTGCCGCCGTTGCACCTGCGCCGCGCCGTCGCCGCACCACTCGTGTTGTTGCTGATCGCCGCGTCGCTCGTGGCCGTGCCGTTCTACAACCACGCCAGGTGCGATGAGTGGTGGTCGGTGTCGTGGCGTTCCCCGCTGGAGCGGGTAGGGTCGGAATGCATCGGTGTGTCCGCGGATCCGTTGCGGCACTTCGTTCCCGACTCGGTGCCGGAGGACATCCGCCCCGCGCTGGAGGACGTCTACGGCCGGATCGTGGACGAGAACCGCAAGGCGGCTTTGAAGCCCGACGCGATCACGATCGTGTTCCTGAGCGTGCTGACTCCCGGCACCTCCAACAGTTTCCACGCTCTGGTCGAGGAGTTGCGCGGCGTGTGGGTCGCGCAGAAGACCAGCGACGTGCCCATCAAGATGTTGCTGGCCAACGGTGGCGAGGGTCCGGGCGGGCGCGGCCTCGCCTCCGCGGACATCGCCGCGGACAAGATCATCGAACTCGCGGCGCGTGATCGGAGCGTCGTCGCGGTGACCGGTTTGTCGATCAGTACCGACACCGCCAAGTCCGTGGTGAAGCGGCTCGGCAGCAACGCGTTGCCGGTCATCGGCACGCTGACGTCCGCGGACGACATGGCGAGCATCAACGAGTACTACTACCAGGTGGGGCCCAACAACATGCGGGAGGCGCGGGTCGCCGCCTATTACGCGCAGAGCCGCCTCAACGTCACCGACGTGGCGATCTTCTACTCCGGTGACCCGGCCGACAGGTACAGCCAGAACCTGGCAGAGGACGCTCGTGCTTCCTTCGGTGAGCGCAACATCGCGGTCAGCCAGTACAGGTCGTACCGGGTCGCGAGCGACGACGAGGGCCTGGCGCCGGCCAGTCTCGGTCAGGGCGCCTGTCCGGCCGAGGCCAAGCCGGGGTACGCGGTCTTCTACGCCGGGCGCTCCCAGTACCTCGCGGAGTTCCTGCGCGGCATGAACAGCAGGTGCCTGGGCAGCACGCCGCCGGTGATCGCGGGCGACTCGTCCACGCGGTTCATCCTCGAGGGCACGATGGCCCAGTTCCCCAACGTGCGACTGGACTACCTGTCGTTCGCGAGCCCCGCCGCGTGGGCCGACTGCGCGAAGGTGCCGTTCTACAAGAACTATCTCGACGTGTTCCGCAAGACTTGTAAGACGCTGGTGGACGGTCGTTCGGCTGCTGCCTACGACTCGGTGCAGGTGCTGGCGGAAGGCGTGCGGCAGGTCCGCAGGACCGACCCCGGCGCGCGGGTGCGTGAGGGGCTCCTCGCCGGGATCGGCAGCATCCGGCCGGACAACGCGATCCAGGGCGCGACCGGGACGATCGGGTTCAGCACCAGCACCCGGCTGCCGTCGAACAAGGCCGTACTGGTGTTGCAGGGCAAGCCGGACAACACCTCGGCGCCGAGGCTCCTGTGCGGCGAGCTGCCATTCCCCGCCGACCTGGCCGCCGGGCTGGAGCAGGACGGTGGTTGTCCGCGCGATCCGCAGTAGGTCAGCGTTCGGTGCCCAGCACCGGTTTGAGGTCCACGATCGGCGTGCCGTCGAGGGCCTCCAGGTCGGCGACCCGCACCTTCAGCCCGTCCACCGCGAGGATCCGGACGCGGTGCAGGCCGATGGGGTTCGGGCGGTCCGGCGAGCGGGTGGAGAACACGCCGGTCTCCGGCCTGCTCTGGTCGCTGCGGGGATGCACGGCCAGCACGGACCGGTCCGCGCGGTCGAGCCAGGTCAGCACGAGGACGTCCTGGCCTGCGGCGAGTTCGCGCATCGCCCGTGCGTACTCCGGGGCGAAGATGAGCCAGGCTTCCGGCGCGCCCTCGTCGCCCTGCTTGGGCGAGGAGTCGCGGTCGGTGAGGGGCGATTCGACGTGGCCGATCGGCTGCAGCTTCATCAGGTCCCGCAGAAGGTCCGGTAGGTGGCACTGAAGTCCTGCGGTGCAGGCTCCGCGAAGTATTCCAGTCTTGGACGCTGGTCGTAGGGGGAGGTCACGGCGTCCAGCAGCCGTTCCAGCGGGCCCAGATCGCCGCCGGACCCTGCGGCGAGCGCCTCTTCGACGAGGTGGTTGCGCGGGATGTAGACGGGGTTGACCCGGTCCATCGCGTCGCCGTCCGGCCCGAGCTCACGCCAGCGCGCGATCCAGGCGTCGATCCTGGCGAGGTCGAGGAACAGCGACCGGGCGGGCTCGGCGTCGCCCCTCGCCGCCTTGCCGAGGTCGCGGAAGAACGACGTGAAGTCGACGTGGTTCTCGTGCATGAGCGCGAGCAGGTCTTTGAGCAGCGGCTTCACGTCGCCGGACACGCCGAGCTTGGCCTTCATGCCCCCGATCCAGGCCTGTTCGAAGTGCCCGTCGAACGTGCCGAGCGTCTCGAGGGCGAGCGCCACGGCCTTGTCCTCGTCGTCCGCGAACAACGGCAGCAGCGCCTCGGCGAGGCGGGCGAGGTTCCACTCGGCGATGATCGGCTGGTTGCCGTAGGCGTAGCGGCCGCGGTGGTCGATCGAGCTGTACTTCGTCTTCGGGTCGTACGCCTCCATGAACGCGCACGGGCCGTAGTCGATGGTCTCGCCGGAGATCGTCATGTTGTCGGTGTTCATGACGCCGTGGATGAACCCGACGAGCATCCACTGGGCCACGAGCGCGGCCTGCGCGGCGACCACCTGGGCGAACAGCTCCAGGTAGGTGCTGCCGGGGTGGTGGCGGGCGATGGCGTGGTCGGCGAGGCGGCGCAGCAGGTCGTGGTCGCCGGTGTTGCGGGCGTACTGGAAGCTGCCGACCCGAAGGTGGCTGGCCGCGACGCGCGCGAGCACGGCGCCGGGCAGCGATTCTTCGCGGTGGACGACGCCGCCGGTCGCCACGACGGCCAGCGAGCGAGTCGTCGGGATGCCCAGCGCGTTCATCGCCTCGCTGACGACGTACTCGCGCAGCATGGGGCCGATCGCGG
>NZ_VSRL01000243.1 GCF_012184385.1 Lentzea indica | reverse complement strand
CCGCGACGAGGTCCGGGTCCTCCGCGGTCTCGTGGGCCCACCGCAGCACCGTCCACGCGTCGTCCAGCGCGGCCGGGAACGGGTTCTCCGGCGCCAGCCGATAACCCACCGAGATCACGACGGCTTGCGAGCGTGCGGCAACGCGGGACGCCCACGGATGTTCTGTCTCCACGTCGCCGATGCACCAGCCACCGCCGTGCATCCAGATGACCGTGCCGTGCGCCTCGTGCGGCCGGTAGATCCGCACGGGTACCTCGGGGTTTCCTGGCACCAGGCGGTCCTCGATCTCCATGCCGTCGGTCTCCGCCGGGATGCCGGAGGAGAGTTCGGCGAGGAACGCCCGTTCCTTCTCCACATCGATCAGATCGGCTTTCGGGAAGAACGGGATGAACGCTTCCAACTCGGGATCCATGCTCACCATCCTCACGATCTCCCCGCCGATCTTCAGCCGACGCGCGTCGCGCAATCCGGGGCGGTAGCGCGACGATCGTCGCTATCGTCGCCTCATGGAGGCGTTGGCGACCCGGCTGTCGAACCTGGACTCGCACGTCGAGGGCGCGATCAGGGTCGTGATGTTCTACGACACGCTGATGCGTCGCCGCGTCGATCTCCCCGCCCTGGCGCGAGCGTCGGCTGGCCTGGCCGAGTGCGTCACGGGCATCCGCCTGCACAGCACCGGCAAGGTGATCCGCATGTCGCCGGGCGGCACCGAGGCCACGGCGGGGCAGCAGGTGTCGTCCAGGACCCCGATCACGCTCGACGACGAGGAGATCGGCGAGGTCTGGCTGGAACGCGCCGAGGCCGGACCCCTCGACGAGGTGCTGCTGGACCGGCTCGCGATCGCCGTCGCAGCCGTCGTCGAGCGTTATGGCCCAGCCCGGACCACCATGGCCGATCCCGCGCTGGTGGAGTTGGCGATCAGCGCCGGCAGCGACGAAGCCGGCCGTGCGCGGGCGTTGCGGCTACTGGGTTTCGCGCCGGATCAACGGGTTCACGTCGCCGCGGTCAGCTCGGCACTCGCGCTCGACCGGGTCGCTGCGGCGGTGTGCGACGCTCAGCAAACGAGACGGACCGGTTCGTCTCATCACTACCTTTCACATCTGGTCAAGGCAGCCCTCGTGGGTGACGCGGGCGTCCTGCTGGCGACGAAACTGGGCGACTTCCCTCCCGGCGTCCGCGCGGGCGTCGGCGCCGATCCCCACCCCTGCACGGGCGTGGACCGAGGCACAGGTGGCGCTGCGCTTCACCACCGCCCGCACGTCCGTCGTCCGCTACCCCGACCTGGGAGCGCTGGCGCTGCTCGCCGAGGTGCCCGCGGAGGCCTTGCGGGCCAACGCGGACGTGGCCGCGGTCGCCACGTTGTCCGCCGAGACCTGGAAACGTTGGACGCCTACTGCGCCACCGGTTCACTACGCCGAGGCCGCCGATCTGCTGCACCTGCACCACAGCAGCGTCTCGCGCCGCCTGGAGCAGATCGGCCGCGTCCTCGACGTGGCCGACCCGGCACGGGTCAAGCTCGCCCTGGCCGCGTTCAAGCTCCTCGACTAACGGTCCGCAAACGTTTACAGTCTTTCTGCAACGCCGCCGCTCACGTTTCCTTCACCGTGGAAGAGGACGTCGAATGGACGGCAGGATCAACCGTCGACTGCTGATGAAGTCCACCGTCGTGGCCGCGATCGCCACACCGGTCCTGGCACGAACCGCACTCGCGGTCGCGGTCCCTGAACTCCCCTGGCCGGCCGCCAACGAGATCGTGCGGAACACGAAGCTCCCGTCGTTCCCGGACAAGAACTTCGACGCGACCGCGTACGGCGCCAAGGGCGACAACAAGACCGACAACACCGAAGCCTTCAAGAAGGCCATCGCCGCCTGCAACGCGGCGGGCGGTGGTCACGTGATCGTCCCGAAGGGCACCTACGTCACGGGCGCGATCCACCTGCTGAGCAACGTCGACTTCCACCTCGATGACGGCGTGCTGCTCAAGTTCTCAGGTGATGCCTCGAAGTTCCCGACCGTGCTCACGCGTTACGAGGGCATCGAGTGCATGAACCGCTCCCCCATGGTCTACGCCCACCGGCAGACCAACATCGCCATCACCGGCAAGGGCACGCTCGACGCCGGCGCCACCGGCTCGTGGAACAAGGGCAGCGACCGCTCGTACCTGGAGTCGTTGGTGGCCAAGGGAACCCCGCCCGAGAAGCGCGTCGTTCCCGGCTCGGGCAAGAACATGCGCTCGACGTTCATCGAGCCCTACTCGTGCGACACCGTGCTGATCCAGGGCGTCACGCTGAAGAACCCCAAGTTCTGGCAGATCCACCCCACGCTCTGCAAGAACGTCACGGTCGACGACGTGCACACAGACCCGTCAACGGCCGCTAACAACACCGACGCCTGCGACCCGGAGTCGTGCGACCACGTCGTGATCTCCAACAGCGACCTCGGCGCCCACGACGACAACGTGGCCATCAAGTCCGGCCGCGACGAGGACGGCAGGCGGATCAACGTGCCGTGCCAGAACCTCGTGGTCGTCAACTGCCGCATGAACGGCAACTGGGGCGCCATCACGTGCGGCTCCGAGCAGACCGGCGGCATCCGCAACGTCTACGGCTACAAGCTCAACTGCGTCAACGCCACCAAGTTCGCCCTGTACGTCAAGTCGAACACCAAACGCGGCGGCTTCTCGCAGAACATCAACCTGGACAGCGTTTCCGGCACGTTCGCGCGCGCCTTCGTCTACGTCACCACGACCTACAACTCGCAGACGGGCAACAACGTGCCGAAGTTCGGCCCGTTCTTCGTCTCGAACTCCAGCTGCACCAAGGCTTCCAAGGTCCTCGACGTGTCCGGCCTGTCGCAGGAGCACGTCAAGGGGCTGGAGGTCCGCGACAGCAAGTTCAACGGTGTCGGCTCCACCACCAACACCGTCAAGAACGTCGACGGCCTGAAGTTCACCAACGTCACGGCGAACGGCAAACCGATGACGAAGTAGATCTTTTTGGATGAGTCAGGCGGCCCGCGGGTACAGGCCGGCCATCCCCGGCGGCGCGGCGAAGGGCGCCCACGTGCCCTCCGCCTGCGCCAACCGGTCAGCCACGACCCACAGAACGGTGGAGTTGAAACCATATCCCAGGTGTGACGACGACACCTGGACGTTCTCCCGCCGCGGCCCGGACTCCTCGATGCACGACTCCCACGAGACGATTCCGTCCGTCTTGGAGTAGATCGACGTGGCGGGCACCGGGATCGGCGGCCGCGTCGATTCCAGCGGCGGGAACTCCTCGCGCGGGATGTGCAGGCGCGAGAACAGTGCGAACGCCGGCATCGCCCGTGACTGCACGGGATCCGACATGTTGTACGGCGACCCCAGCGTGATCACCTGACGCACCCGGTGCGGATGATCCCGCGCCATCTCGCGCGCGAAGATCCCGCCCAGCGACCAGCCCACGATGGAGACCGGTCCGCCGAAGTCGTCGGAGACCTTCTTCACCAACGCGTGCATGCCGTCGACGGCGCGGCGGGTCGGGCCGATGTTGCGGCCCAGGCCCCAGCGGTGCACCTGATAGCCCAAACCGGACAGGAACCGGCGCAGCATCACCGTCGACGAGTCAGCGGCTCCGAGACCGGGGAACACCAGCACCGGATGACCGTCGCCCGCCGGCGCGCCCTTGAGCATCGAGCGCGTGGCGACGAACTCGCTGACGTCCAGGGCGCAGCGGGTGGGCTCGGTGAGGTACCAGAACAGGCCCGGCGCCGATCCTCTGACGAGGTGGAGGGGAGAGGCAGCAGGAACTTCGAAGACTTCGTCTGAAGGTACGGCAGACATAGGAGCCTCCCCACACGTCGACAACCCCGAGCCGGCGCCCTGGGCGGCGTTGCCCAGTGAGTCCATGATGTTTCGTGAACGATCTTTTCGCCAGTACTTTCGAGTCTCGATTCGCCACGTCCAGGTAACACGTTGGCAACCTCACACGTGTGCACTGCCTCTCACCTGCATGGACGTCGATTCAGACGCAAAGCTCCTCTACCCTTTTTCAAGTGGATCGGATGAGCTCTTTGGACGCAGGCTTCTACTTCATCGAGGACGAGAACGTGCCCATGCACGTCGGTTCCGTCCTGGTTTTCGACGGCCCGGCGCCGTCTTACGGCGACGTGATCCGCCTCTTCGTGTCGCGGATGGACCAGGTCCCCCGCTACCGGCAGAAGGTGAAGGCCCTGCCGTTCCACGTCGGCCGTCCGGTCTGGGTCGACGACGACCACTTCAACATCCTCTACCACGTGCGGCACACCGCGGTGCCGTCGCCGGGCGGTGAGGACCAGCTGCGCAACCTCGCGGGCCGGATCTTCGCGCAGAAGCTCGACGACAAGAAGCCGCTGTGGGAGGCCTGGCTCGTCGAGGGCCTCGAGGGTGGCCGCTGGGCCATCATCTCCAAGGTCCACCACTGCATGATCGACGGAGTGTCCGGAACGGACATGCTGCAGCTCATCCTCGACTTCAACAAGGAGACGACACTCCCGGAGCCGAAGGAGTGGAAGCCGGCACCGCAGCCTTCGACGCTCGACCTGGTCGTCGACGGTGTGCGCGACGCCGTGGTGACGCCCGTGCAGCACCTCTCCGCGTTGCCCGCGCTCGCGCGGAACCTGCGCTCGTTCAACGAGATCGTGGACTTCGGCAAGACCGTGCTGAGCAGCCTGCCCGGCACCGCGCGCCGTCTCGTCACGCGTGCCGCGACGTCGCTGAACGGTCCTATTGGGCCACACCGCCGGTGGGTGTGGGCGCGCGCGAACCTGGCTGAGATCAAGCAGATCCGCAGGGCCGCCGGCGGCACGGTCAACGACGTCATCCTCACGGCGATCACGCGTGGTTTCCGTGACCTGCTGGAGAAGCGCGGCGAGCTGACCGAGGGCATGGTCGTGCGGACCATGGTGCCCGTGTCGATGCGCAAGGCCGACCAGCACAACGAGCTGAACAACCGCGTCAGCGCCGTGCTGGTGAACCTGCCCGTCGGCGAGGCGAACCCGGTCGAGCGCCTAGCGTCGATCCGCGCGCAGATGGACGACCTGAAGAGCTCCCGCCAGGCCGCCGGCGCCGACGTCATCACGAACCTCAGCAACTTCGCCGCGCCGACACTGATGGCGCTGGGCTCGCGGACCGCGATGCGGTTCCCGCAGCAGATCCTGCAGACCGTCACCACGAACGTGCCGGGCCCGCGCATCCCGCTCTACATGCTCGGCCGCCCGCTGGTGGAGATGTTCCCGTACGTGCCGATCGCCTCGACGATCCGGATCACCGTCGGCATCTTCTCCTACCTGGACAGGTTCACGTTCGGCATCAACGCCGACTTCGACGGCGTGCCGGACGTCCAGCTGCTGGCCGACGGCATCCGCGCCGGCTTCGACGAGATGGTGACGCTGGCCGCGGAGGCCGAGGAGAAGGCGGCCGCGAGGGCCGAAGCCGCCAAGAAAGCCGCCGCGGTGAAGCCCGCTCCCAAGCCGCGAGCCGTCAAGGCGACCGCCAAGGCGGCGACCAACGGTGTGAAGCCGGAGACGAAGGCCTGAGACACGATCTGACGGTTCAGGCGGGTGCGCACGACCTGCACCTGACCGTAGTAGGACTCGACGCACGGCTGGGCGCCCTCGGACTGGCGCTCGGCCAGGTCGACGACGTCCGCATCGAGCTGGAGAACGTGCGGTGGTCGCGCTGGCGTGCTCGCCGCGCGACCGTCGTGTGCCGGGACGTGCACGTGAACCCGCCCGCGACTTTGGTGTCGTCGCCCGTCGAGTTCCGCGTCGAGGTGGACTTTTCGGACATTCCGGAGTTACAACGGGTCAGTTGGTTGCCGTTGACCGTCCGGTTGGTCGGCTCGGAGCTGCACGTGCGGTTGCACAGGTGGCTGCCGGCTCGTGTCTTCGCGGTGCCGGAGCTGCCGCGTGGCATCCAGCTGACCGGCGTCGAGCAGCTCGACGACCACTTCGTCCTGACCGGAGCCGCCCCCGTGCTGCGGGAGCGGCTCACGCTCGGTCAGCTCAGAGACGTGCTCAGGCGGTTGGCGTCCATCCAGTCCAAGACCCGCTCGGACACCACCTCGGGGATCTCCATCTGGGGCACGTGACCGATGCCCGCGTACTCGTCGTAGCGCCAATGCGGGTGCTTGCGGGCCACGTAACGGGCGGCGGCGACGTTGACCAGCCGGTCCCGGTCACCGCTCATCAGGAACACCGGCACACGGATCTTGGCCATCGCCGCGTAGTAGGCGCCGCGCTTGGACGACGTGAACACGGTGCTGCGCGCGGCCGCGAGGAACGCAGTGTCCAGCCCTTGCACCTTGGCGCGCTCCCCGATCAGGTGCTCTGACGCCTGCTTGAGCTCCTCGGGGATGGTCGTCGGGTCCGCGCAGCACAGCTCCAGCACGCGCTCGACCTGGCGCCGCGCCGGCACCGCCTTCGCCTTGGCCAGAAACCGCTCGCCCAGGCCAGGCACCGAGTACATGAAGAACGTGCCGAGCATCGTCGGGTCCGGTCGCGTCCCGAACACCATCGGCAGCGCGGGGTCGACCAGCACCAGGCCCCTGACCAGGCCGGGGTTGTAGGCGGTGTGGAAGAGCGAGATCATCCCGCCCATCGAGTTGCCGACCAGGACGACCGGTTCGCCGACGATCTCCTTGATGAACTGGCCGAGCAGCCGCGCGTTGGCCTGGACCGTGGTCTGACGGCCCTCCGGGTTGGTCAGACCGTGCCCTGCGAGGTCGACGGCCGTGACGCGGGCCTTCTTCGCGAGCAGCGGCGCCAGCAGCGCCCAGTTCAGGTGAGAGCCGCCGAGCCCGTGCACCAGGACCACCCTCGGCCCGTCGTCCGGCCCGCCGAAGTCGACCCAGTGCACGGGCCCGTCGAGGTCCGCGTAGTGGCTGGTGCCGCCGAAGTTCGCCACAGTCGTCATACCAACCAGTATGTCGGTAAGACCAACCGGTCGGTAGCCGCTGTTGGCAGGGTTACTTCCAGGGGTTACTTCCAGGGCGTCGCGGCCTGGCACTGCTCCTTCGGCTTGCGCCGGTCACCGAAGACGATCTCGCCGTTCTGCGGTTCGTAGAAGCAGGCGTCTTGCAGGTCGCTGCTGGTGCCGAGCAGGTTGCCCGCCGCGTCGTAGACCCGCACGATCTCGTTCGTCGGTGTGCGCGGAATGCCCCAGCTCGACGGGTAGTAGATCCGCGCGGCGTACGTGCCGTTGGCGACCTTGGCCTCGATGGTCTGGCCATCGGCCGTGTACGTCACTCGCGCCACCTTGTCGTCGACCCGGCCGACGACCGTGCGGTTGCCGGGCACACCCACAGAGGCGGGCTTGCCGTCCATGTCGCCGCCGGCGCGCGCGCCCTGCCACTCGATCGAGAAGTGCCCTGGCAGCCACGACACGGCGGCTTGTCCGAAGGCGGAGTTGTACGGGTCGCCACCGACGCCGATGCTGCAGATCAGCGCCTCCTTGTCGCCGTAGAGCAGCGCCCAGCGGGTCTGGTCGTTGAACAGCTGGCGCAGCTTCGGCCGCGCGGTGCCGGCGGATCCAGCGCAGCCCTCCTCGATCGCCGCGACCTCTTCGGCCGGGATCCCGAAGTCGAAGGTCACCGGAGTCGGTGACGTGGTGACCTGGACCGCGGGCGTGGGCTCCGGCGGACCTGGCCTGAGCAGCACGACACTCGTCGCCACGGCAGCCACCGCGGCAGTCGCGGCGAGAATCGGGACGGTGAGGCGCGAGGACCTGCGCCGTCCGGCGACGGTCCGTTCGAGCTCGGCGCGGATCTGCGCCTGGCGGCCGGGTGGCAGGTCTCGGGTGGGCGGAAGCATGCTGGTCATCGGTCCTCCCCGGTGTGCACGAGCTCGCGGTGCTGCTGGAGCTTCGACTTGGCCTTGCTGACCCGCGCCCGCACGCTGCCCTCGGCGATGCCGAGCACCGCCGCGGCATCCGCGTACGACACCCCGGACCACACGCACAGCGCGAGGGCCTCACGTTCGTTGCGCGGCAGCTTCACCACGGCCCTGAGCAGCTCTTTCATCTCCCGCTGGTCGTCGAGCCGCTCCGCCACCCGGTCCGCGTGGTCGGGCACCGGCCGCTCCTCGCCCACGCGCCGCAGATTCCGCAGCCGCCGCGTGAGCGACCGCTGGTCGTTGCGCACCACGTTCGTCGCCACCGTGAGCAGCCACGGCAACGCCGACTCGCGCTCCAGCCGAACCTCGGCACGCTTGCGCCAGGCCAGCAGAAATGTGGCCTGCAGGTGGTCCTCGGCCTCGGCCCAGGACGCGGTCAGCCGGAAACAGTGGTTGTAGACCGCCTTGGCGTGCCGGTCGAACAGCACCCCGAAGGCATGTGGACTGCCCCCAGCGGCCTGCGACCACAACGTGCGGTCGTCAGGATCTTCGCTCGTCATACCTGTTTGTGTCCGCCCGCCTGGAAAGTGTTGGCACCAGTTTCACGCGCCCCGCTCTAACGTTCCGGAGCGTGGCACATCTGGGGGTGGCCGATCTGACGGACATCGCGCACGCGGCGTACGGCCGCGAACTGCGCGATGTGGTCCGTCTGCACGGCGGCAGCAAGAAGGGCGTCTACCGCCTGACGCTCGACGACGGCACGACGGGCATCGCCTATGTGTGGCGCCGTTCCGAGGACTACTGGCCGGAACACGAGCCGGACCCGTTGTTCGGCAACGCGAGCGGGCGCGACCTGTTCCTGACCGCCCACACCGCGCTGTCCGAGGCTGGGGCGTGCGTGCCGCGGCTGGTGCTGGTCGACAGCGACGTGATCGTGGTCGAGGACCTCGGCGGCGAGTTCCTGGAGAAACTGCTCGACGACAGCGCCGAGGTGCTCGACCGGCTGTGGGAGGACCTCCGGGCCGTGCACCAACGGCTCAGCCCGCGCTACGGCCGCCCGAGCGCGCTCCAGCCCGTTGACGCGCCGCCGGTGCCGGACGTCGTTCTGCAGCGGGCTCTCGGGCACCTCGACGCGTGCTGCGAGCGGGTCCCGCGCATCGCCGCCGAACGAGATCGGCTGGAAACCCAGCTGCGGCAACGGCATTCGCTGATAGAGCCGCGCGCAGAGTACGGCCTGATCCACGGCGAGCTGGGGCCTGACCACGTGCTCGTGGCCGGCGGCCGGCCGGTGCTGATCGACATCGAGGGCGTGATGTTCTTCGACGTCGAGTGGGAGCACGTGTTCCTGGAGCTGCGGTTCGGTCCGCACTACCGTCCCGTCGACGGCCTCGACCCTGCCCGGCTCAACCTGTACCGGCTGGCGCAGTATCTGTCGCTTGTGGAGGGTCCGCTTCGCCTGCTGGACGGCGATTTCCCGCACCGGGACGCGATGCGGGAAATCGTCGAGCACAACATCGAGCGCGCGCTGTTGTGCTAAATCATGCGGGCTGGATCTCCAGGTGGTCCAGGTTCGGGCCACCATTGGCAGTCGTCGCGACCGCCCGGACCGTGTTCTCGCCCGCCTCCAGGTTCAGTGTCACGGTCACCGACTGCCAGTTCGTCCACGCCCCAGTGCCCGCGAACGCCTGTTCGTCGACGGCCAGTGAGCCGTTGACCGAGATGTCCAGCGGCCGGTTCGCCGTTGTGCCGTTGGCGAACCGCAGCGTCACCTGCCGCGGTCCGGCGGTCTCGGCCCGCACCTTGAACTCGACCGCGGATCCGGCGACGTTGTCGTAGTTGACGAAGCCGGTGCCGGAGAACCCGGCGTGGTTCGACTCCACCACGCCCTGCGTCACGACGCCGTTCTCGGCCTCGTACCGCGACTCCGGCGTGGGCGTGCCCGCGCCGGGGTAGGCCGAGCCGAGCCACGCCTCGTCGATCCGCAGCTGCGCCTTGCCCTGCGTCGACGTCTTCTCCACCCGGATGTGCCGTGCCGTCGTCCCGGCAGGCAGGTCGATGAACTGGACACCGCGGTGGTTCGCCAGCGAACCGGACTTCACGGAAGTCCAGCTGGAACCGTCGTTGGACGTGTAGACGTTGTAGTTCTTGATGCGTGCGGAATTCGATGCCGGATACGTGGTGGAGTCCTCACGCTGGTTCAACGCGACGTACGAGACCTTCCGAGCCGAACCCAGGTCGAAGCGCAACGACACCGTGCCCGCACCCGTTGCGTCCCAATAGGTCTGGTAGTTGCCGTCAGCCGCGTGCGAGGCCGGGTGGCCGGAACCCGAAGCCGACGCGCTCATCGTGTACGTCGAGGCCGGGATGATCCCCTCGCGCCCCGCTGTCTCGACCTTGAACACGGTGTCGTACTGGTCCCAGGAAGAAACTCCGGTCAAAGCCAGGGTGCCACCGGACTGCGACCACGACACGGCCGCGCCGGTGCGCAGGTTCGTGACGCGACTGACCTTGTAACCGTTGTCCCGCACCCGAAGCGTCGATCCGGACGGCCTGGTGAGCACGTGGACGTAGTGCTGGTTCGGGTTGGCTTTGGACACGGTCGTGACGCCGTGCGCGCCGTCGTTCCAGAACCCGGGCTTGAGCCCGCCGTTCAAGTACCCGCCGCCGTACGTGCCGCCGATCGACTCCCAGATGTCGCGCAGATACCCGTCGGTGAAGTTGTTGAAGGCAGCTTGGTTCCCCGGGAACCTGCCGTTGACCATCGCGGTCTCGGCCATCAACGCCTTGACGTCACTACCGGCGTTGGTGATCAGCCGGCCGAGCGTCAGCTTGTAGTCGACGGCGGAGTTCGAGCCGGAGTACCACCACGCACCGGAGCTCGGCAGCTTGAAGCACGCCTCGATCAACCGCGGCGCCGCCGTGTAGACCGCCTGCGGGTAGTCGTAGTTCGGCGTCATGCCGGTCTTCTGCTCGTTGCTGATCGTGTCCATGATCGCCGTGTCCTCGTTGTTGTTGCTGAGGACCATGTCCGGCCGATCACGCCGGATCCGTTCGTACAGGCCGTTCTGCTCCCAGTACGCGTTGTCGTTGTCGATCCAGAAACCCGCGAGCTTCGGGTACCGCTGCATGACCTCGACGAAGTTGTCGTAGCTGAACTGCCCGAACCCCGGCCGCTCCTGCAGGTTGACCGTCTTGCCCTTGTACTTCGAGTAACCGGCCGAGTCGAGCCACTCGTGCCCGCCCTCGTTGTGCCACTGCGGGTCGTCGGTCATGTAGTTGATGACCTTCAGCCCCTGCGCCGACGCGGCGTCGATCAGCTCGCCGAGGAAGTCGCGCTTGGTCGAGCAGCTGCCGGGGATCGAGGACGGCCACGCCCGCGCGTAGCCGAGCCGCGAGTGGAACGACGCCAGCACCAGGTACTGCGCGTGCAGCTTCTTCGCCTCGTCCACCCAGTACTTGGCCGACCAGCCCCCGTTCGTGACGGCGGCCTCCCAGGCGCTGCAACTGGTGTAGCCCGGATTCGTCCGCATCCCCCAATGCAGGAACAGACCCGACGTGGACGCACGCAGCCAGTCCTGCCGGGGATGCAGCACCTCGGCGTGCGCAGGAGAGCTCACGCCTGCAACGAGTAGAGCGGCGGTCATCAACACGCCGAGACGACGCAACGTTTTGCGCACGAGCCAGCCTCCTGGTGGACGCCTCCTGCGGCGGAAGGAAGACGTGCTCGGTGTTCCCGCGCAAAGGTCTACGCCAATCGACGGCCGCGCTCAAGAGGTCATCGGAGGTATGAGCGAGTTACATGGCCACCTGGATCGATAAATGCTCCAAATGAGCCGATGTCTCAACCGTGCGACGGGTGGCCGTACAGCCCGGCACCCGTGACCTCCAAAGTCGTGAGGAACGCGGCAGAGGCGAGGTACGAGGCCTCGACCAGTTCCGCGGTGTGCGAGAAGTCCAGCGGCGTCACGGCCTGCACGGGCGGCCCAGGCAGGTACAGCACGGGCGCGTGCTGCGAGGCGAGCTCCACCTCCAGCACGGCCTGGTTGCGCATGCCGAGGGTGGCCCAGAACAACAGCGTCTCCGCGAGCGTCCCCGGCACGCCGGGCAGGTGGCCGGGGAACGCGCAGTCCAGCACCACCAACGACTTCGCACCCATCGCCAGCGCCTGCCTGATCGGGACGTTCGCCAGCACGCCGCCGTCGTAGAGCACGCGGTCGTCGATCCGCACCGGCGGGTAGACGCCGGGTATCGCCGCGCTCGCCAGGATCGCGGGAACCAACGAGCCCGACGTGATGTTGACCGCCTCCCCGGTCACGCAGTCCACCGACACCGCGCCGAACGGCAGCGTCAAACCAGCGAAGTCCGTGCAGCCGTCGAGGCCTTCGCTCAGCACCCCGGCGAGGCCGGTGTTCGGGAACAGGTAGGTCTTGTTGGTGCGCAACGACTTCAGCTGCGCGATCGGGCCACCGGGGAACACCCGCTGGCGCGTCATGCCCTCCCACAGCACGGCCAGCCTGGGCGCGGCCTTCTCCGGGTCGAGGGCCAGCAGGGAGCCGTTGACCGAGCCCACCGAGGTGCCGACGACGAGGTCAGGGCGCACGCCGTGTTCCTGCAACGCGCGCAGCATGCCGATCTGCGCGGCGCCGAGGCTTCCTCCGCCGCCGAGCACGAAGCCGATGGGTCCTGGCAGTTCGATCGTCACGTCCGGTGATCCTAAAGCGAGGCGTGGAAGAGCACCGGAATCGCCGTTTCCGCTCTCGTCCGGGAGCCGTGGAACCCCTTCAGGTTGCTGAACACCGGTTCCGCCTGGCTGCGCACGAGCACCGCGGAGTTCTTCATCGCCACGACGACATCTCCGATGCGGTCCACCGCGAGCGGGCTGACCGGGCCGAACCAGCCGGCCTCCACGGCGTCCTCCCTCGACAGGACCTCCGCGCCGGCTCCGAGGAACTCACGCCACACGTCCGCCACCTCGTCGCTCTCGGTGTGCAGGTAGCGCACGCGAGGCTCACCGGCGATCACTCGGACTCCCTCCCACAGCAAGGGTTCGGTGTCGAAGTCGATCCGCTCGTCCGCGGTGATCATTCCGTGGTCGGCCGTGACGACCAGCAGCGAACCAGGTGGCATCCGCCTCCCGATTCGTTCGGCCAGCGCGTCCACGAACTCCAGCTGCAGCAACCACTCCTCGGAACCCGGACCGTAGAAGTGCCCGATGGTGTCGAGATCCGCGTGGTAGGCGTAGCAGAACGAGCGCTCCTGCTCGATCGCCGCGACCGCGCCCAGCGCGAGGTCACCGAACCCCGCGGCGCCGCGGAACCACGAGCCGCGCAGCACGCCCGCGTCAGTCCGCTGGCGCGCTGGTTGAGCGGCGCGACCG
>NZ_VSRL01000242.1 GCF_012184385.1 Lentzea indica | reverse complement strand
CATCCTGCTCGGCCGTGACGGCGAGGCCGCCAAGCCGGCGTTGCCGCGAAGGCCCTGCGCCCGCAAGACCGCCTGCCGCCAAGACGACGGCTGCGGCGAAGCCCGCCGCGAAGGCCCCGGCTGCGAAGCCGGCCGCTCGCAAGACGGCTGCCAAGAAGAAGTGAGACGGGCCTCCTCAAGGAGGCTGCGTCACTTCAGCAACTACGCGGAAGGCCCCGGTGTGCGCACGCCGGGGCCTTCCGCGTGCCTGGGGGAAGGTGCTTGCCACGCCTGAGAAGCGACCGGAGACGCTCGGTGAAGGTCATGAGGCGCAGGGGAAGCGTCAGCGGGCCTGTGAGGCGTGGGGAGACCGTCGCAGGTGTGACCCGGCGGAAGACACTGGTGTGCCTGGAGAAGCGGCCTGAGGGCGAGAAGGAGCCCCTGACCTGCTTGAAAGGGCGGCTGACCAGCGGTCGCGGACGGCGCCGGTGAGTCCGGTGACTCGGGCCAGAAGACACAGTCATGAATGGGAACGGCCGACACCCGTGACACGGCCGTGGAAACGTCCGGTCGTCACCAACGCAGTCGGAGAAGCGTCCCAGTCGCACGCCTGCCGTTGGTGAAGCACCCAGAATTCTCAGACCCTCCGTGGACGATTGGAGTGGGGGCTCCGGGACCCGCGGGCGCCGTTCCGGGAACTCTCCGGGCGAGCGTCACTGAACGCCTCGCCGCACCAATACGTATAACGTCACAGGACCCTCGGAAACGCCCTGCCCGCCAATAGAAATAACGCCAGCATGCCTGCGAACACGCCCCGTACAAGCGAAACCGCCGCCTTCACACCCGACTTGGTTGCCAGAGGCGAACTTTCGTCAGAGTGGGAAGACGGCGGCCGTAAACGTCTGCAACAGCCCTCAGGGGCGCGGCAGCGGCGACGCCAGGTAGTGCGCCGACACCAGCGTTGGCCAGCGCGAAGGCGAGTCCGAAGTGGACCAGGTGCCGAACGGCCGGGTGAAGGCCAGCACCCACGCGCTGCCCTTCTTGCTGGGGATCTCGTCGAGCCGGAGCCCACCCAGTTCGGCCAGCGTCTGCACGACGGACGGGATCACGCCGCCTTGCGAGGACACGACCGCCCTGCCCTCGTCGCCGCGATCTCCAGCAGCCGCACGAGACCGGCCTCCGGATCGGGCCAGTAGCCCTCCTCGGACAGTCGCGGCTCGTCGACCATCTCGACCGAGAGATCCTCGGCCACGCTCCGCACGGTGTCCGCACAACGCACTCTGGGAGCCGTGTGGACGCGTGCAGGCGACCACAACGGCAACAACGAGCGCAGTGCCGCGGCCTGCCGCCAGCCGGCGTCTGAGAGGGGACGAAGGTCGTCGTCGCCGTCCCACTCGGACCGCTTCCCGGCCTTCGCGTGCCGCACCAGCAACACCAGCAACAGGTCGGCGGGAAGCCGGGCGAACTCCTTCAGCACCAGCCGGTCGGGTTCGTACGTCAGCAACGGGGAGGCCTCGGCGACCGGCAGCCACCGAAGTTCGTCCACCTCGTCGTTGGCGGCGAAAGAGCCGGAGACGGCCTCGGCGGCGTAGTAGTCGACCGTCTTGGGCACCTCCCGCACCGCGTACGAGACCTGCCTCAGGTGGCGGCCGAGCACGCAGGAGTAGCCGGTTTCCTCCACCACCTCGCGCACCGCGCAAGCGGGAATCGTCTCTCCGTGGTCCAGTTTGCCCTTCGGCAACGACCAGTCGTCGTAACGCTGGCGATGCACGACCGCGACTTCGACGTCACCGTCGGCATCACGCCAGAGCACCGCCCCAGCAGCTTTGATCACCCAAGAGCTCCGTGCTTGTGCAGCAGTTCCATTTGGTGGTCGCGCACCGACGAACCGTCCGACGGTGACGGTTCCCATTCGCCGTCCGCGCGCAGCACCCAGCAGCGCGTCTGCGGGTCGAGCGCGGAGGTGAACACTTCCGCCAGCTGCGTCTTCAGACGGGGGCTGGTCACCCGCACGGCGACCTCGACGCGACGGTCCAGGTTGCGGTGCATCATGTCCGCGCTGCCGATCCAGTACTCGTCGCAGGAGACGAAGTGGAAGATCCGCGAGTGCTCCAGGAACCTGCCGAGGATCGAGCGCACCCGGATGTTGTCGGACAGTCCCTTGATGCCCGGCTTCAGGCCGCAGATGCCGCGCACGACCACGTCGACCGGCACGCCTGCCTGCGATGCGCGGTACAGCGCGTCGATGACCTGCTCGTCCACGAGCGAGTTCACCTTGATGCGCACACCGGAAGGCTCGCCGGCCTGCGCGCGCTCGATCTCCAGGTTGATCCGCTCCACGATGCCCTTGCGGACGCCGTACGGCGCGACCAGCAGCGAGCGGTACTCGTCCTGGCGCGCGTAACCCGTGAGGACGTTGAAGAGGTCGGTGAGGTCCGCGCCGATCGTCGGCTCGGCGGTCAGGATGCCGACGTCCTCGTACAACCGCGCGGTCTTCGGGTTGTAGTTGCCGGTGCCGATGTGGCAGTAGCGCCGGATCGTCGAACCCTCCTGGCGCACCACGAGCGACGTCTTGCAGTGCGTCTTCAGACCCACCAGGCCGTAGACCACGTGCACGCCCGCCTTCTCCAGCGTGCGGGCCCACTTGATGTTCGCCTGCTCGTCGAAGCGCGCCTTGATCTCGACCAGCGCCACGACCTGCTTGCCGGCCTCGGCCGCGTCGATCAGCGCGTCCACGATGGGCGAGTCACCCGATGTGCGGTACAGCGTCTGCTTGATGGCGAGCACGTGCGGGTCGGCAGCGGCCTGCTCGATGAAGCGCTGCACGGACGTGGAGAACGAGTCGTACGGGTGGTGCACGAGGACGTCGCCCTCGCGCAGCGTCGCGAAAACACTCTTCGGTGTCTCGCGCTCACCGAACGCCGGGTGCGTCGCCGGCACGAACGCCGGGTCCTTCAACGTCTTGCGGTCGATGCCGTAGAGCTGCCACAGGCACGACAGATCGAGCAGCCCAGGCACGGTCACGACGTCGTGCGGGTCGACTTCCATCTCCCGCAGCAGCAACTCGAGCATGTGCTCGGTCATGTCATCGGCGACCTCGAGCCGCACCGGCGGGCCGAACCGGCGCCGGGCGAGCTCACGTTCCAGCGCCTGCAACAGGTCCTCGTCGCGGTCCTCCTCGACCTCGAGGTCCGCGTTGCGCGTCACGCGGAACGCGTGGCACTCGATGACCTCCATGCCGGAGAACAGCTCGCCCAGGTGCGCGGCGATGAGTTCCTCCAGGGGCAGGAAGGTCGCGGAGGAAGACGAACGGTCTCCTTCCACCCGCACGAGGCGCGGCACGTTGTCCGGAACCTTCACGCGGGCGAACCGCTCACCGCCGCCCTCGGGATCGCGCACGGTCACCGCGAGGTTCAGCGAGAGCCCGGAGATGTAGGGGAACGGGTGCGCCGGGTCGACGGCCAGCGGCGTCAGAACTGGGAACACCTGCTCGCTGAAGTAGTTCGAGAGCCGCAGCCGGTCGTAGTCCGTCAGGTCGCCCCACGTCACGATGCTGATCCGGTGCTCTTCCAGGCCGGGCCGGATGTGCTCGAGGAACGTGCGGGCGTGCTGCTCGACGAGTTCCTGCGAGCGCTTGGAGATCGCCACGAGCTGCTCGCGCGGCGTGAGCCCGTCCGCGCTGCGCACCGAGAGACCGGTCTCCTCGCGCCGCTTCAGGCCAGCGACCCTGACCATGTAGAACTCGTCCAGGTTCGACGCGAAGATCGCGAGGAACTTCGCGCGCTCCAGCAGCGGCTGAGAGGAGTCCTCCGCCAGCGCGAGCACGCGTGAGTTGAAGTCCAACCAGGACAGTTCGCGGTTGAAGTACCGGTCGTCCGGGAGGTCGGTGGGCAGGCTGCTCGACGTCACCGCGGGTGGCGCCGAGGGCACACCCCGCACCGGCGTCGCCACCGGCTGGGTCGGCTGAGTCTTCGTCCGCGGAGGGTTGGAAGCCCGCCTGGTCGCCGCGCGAGGCTGGGTGCGCGGGGTCGCTGCACGCGGGGCCGCCACCGCCTTGCCGCGCGTCGAGCGCGTCGAGAGGGGGTCGCCTTGCCGTCGTTGTCGTCCGTGCTCACGTCCCGCATTGTTCCGCACTATCGCCGCGAGCGCCCCTGCCGAGAACGTCCGACTGGTGAACTCCTCGTCACAGAACAGGCCTGCGCAGGGCGGTGACGACCCCGTCGGCAGTACGTTCGAGGGTCACCCGCTGGCCCGGACGCAGCATTCGCCAGCCACCCGCGGTGACCGCGGCCGCGCTCACATCGATCAGAACACCGTCATCACGCAGGACGGTGGCGGAGCCGTCACTGTTAAACGTAGACACGGTCGCCTGCACGGACCAGAACCTTAGACGTTCGTCGGTACTGGTCTCGTCCGGCGCGCGCCAGGGTCGAGCCATGAAGGTTATTGCCACATTGACTGCGGCGACCCTGTTGGCCTTCACCACGGCAGGACTGGCGTCGGCTGCGGCAGCCGAACCCACGACTCCGAAGGTGGACAAACCCCGGCTGCAGGCGGCGGCCAAGAACGTCCGCCTGAAGGCCTCACTTCCCGGTACCGAACGGGCCATCTCGATCGCGTTCGCCCAGTACGGGCCTCGCGACGTGGCGTTCGTCAGCATGGAGACCGGGCTGAAGACGTTCGACGTCACGGATCTGGACAAGCCGAAACTCCTCGACCACCTCACCAAGGAGGAGATGGCGCTGCCGGGTGACGATCCGACGAAGCGCTTCTGGGAGAACGAGGACATCAACGTCGACCCCAAGCGCAAGCTCGCGTTCCTGGCGCGCGAGGTGAACTCGTTCGGCCGCGCGCTGCCGGGTGACCGTCCGACCGGCAACTACATCGTGTCCGCTGTGGACCCGGCCGACCTCAAGATCCTCAGCTTTCACCGGCAGAACACCGGTCACACCAGCACCTGCATCAACGACTGTCAGTTCCTCTGGACGGCAGGGCTCGACCGGTCGGACGCCAAGACCGGGCGGATCTTCGTCACCGACATCCGCGATCCGAAGACCCCGAAGGAACTCCCGGTCTCGGTCGACGTCCGCGGCAAGGCGGGCGAAGGCAAGATCACGCACGACGTCCAGGTCGACGCCCAGGGCATCGCGTGGGTCGCGGGCGACGACGGCACCCGCGGCTACTACACGCAGGGCTGGCACCGCGACCCGTTGAGCGGCAAGTATCGCGAGGCGAAGGCGTGGGACCCGGTCGCCTACGCGGGTGGCGGCGTGCCGAAGGCCGACATGCCGACCTCGTTCACGCACAACTCGTTCCGCCCGATCGGCCGCACGCTCGACGACGGCCCGCGCCCCACGCGGGAGAACCCGGCCGGCTCGTTGCTCCTGCACACCGAGGAGGCGTTCGGTTCCCCCACCTGCAAGACCGAGGGCCGGTTCGTCATCTCCTCACTGCAGGGCACGCACAACGGTGAGGGCTGGGGCGAGAAGCCCAAGGAGATGAAGACGGTCGGCATCTGGAGCCCGGACGACCAGGAGGGCACCATCCCCGGCAACGTCACGTGCTCCGCGCACTACTTCGACGTGCAGAAGCGGATCGTGGCCTACTCCTGGTACAACCAGGGCACCCGGTTCCTCGACATCTCCAACCCCGCCAAGCCGATCCAGATCGGCTACTGGCGGCCGGACACCGCGACCTCGTGGGCGCCGTACTGGCACCGCAACACCGTCTTCGTCGCGGACATCTCACGCGGCGTCGAGATCTTGGAGCTGGAGAAGGGCGCGTACGACGCGCAGGCGAGCGGTACGAACGTGACGCTCACCGAGCACCACGCGAGGGAACTGGCCAGGGAGAGCGACAGGGAACCCGTGCCGCTCGCCCCGAACCCGTTCTACGGCTGGGCCTGCCCGATGGTCGCCAACCGCGACGACTCGGACTGCGGTGTGGGAGCCTGCGGCGCGCCCTGCTGAGCCACGGCGGCCTTGACAGCGGCCTTCGCGCGCTGGCGGGTGATCACTCGTCGGCCGAGGTTGATCATCGGGATCTCCACGGTCGTGTAGAGAACGCTCGCCAGCGCCAATCCCAGTGCCGTGACCACCACGGACTGTCCGACACCGGACAAAGCGGGCCAGAAGAACGCGATGATCGTCGCGGCGATCGTCTGTACGAGGTAAAGCGAGTACGAGCGTTCACCGACGAACTGCATCGGCTTCGTGGACAGGAAAGTCGTGGCCGGTCCCGGCGCGATCATCGCCGTCAGCAGCACGGCCGTCGCGAGGGCGTAGACCGGAATCACCAGCACGTGACCGGGAATTCCGTTGACCCCGTCGAGGAAACCGGCGATCGGCTTCACACTCAGGTGCACGCCGACGAATCCAATCGAGACGAACAGCTGAGCGACAGGATTCGTGAGCGGGCGCAGCAACGCGAATCCGCGCGGACTGTGCAGCGCGACGGCGAGCAACACACCGGTGAGGATCGAGAAGTAGTGCAGCGGCCAGCCGGGGTTGCTGTGCGACGCGGTGAAGTTGACGACGACGAGCGCGAGCAGCATGCCGAGGGCGGCGGCACCGGCGCGGCGCTTGAGCACGACGGTGCCCAGCGCGATCGCCACCAGCGGCCAGACCAGGTAGAACTTCTGCTCGATGCCCAGCGACCAGGACTGTCCGTACGGGCTGGAGCCGGCGAACTCGTTGGTGAACGTCAGGAAGTACTTCAGCGCCGGGCCGATGCCGTTGCTGATGAACGTGCCCGCGATCAGGGAGCCGGCAGCGGTGACCAACAGGATCACGAAGTAGACGGGCAGAATCCGGAACCCGCGCCGCAGGTAGAACTCCTTGAGCGAGATCTGGCCGGTGCCGCGCTCCTCGCGCAGCATCAGCGTGGTGATCAGGAATCCGCTGAGGACGAAGAACATCTGGACACCCGCCCAGCCCTGCAGCCAATCCGGTCCCCCGTAGTGGAAGAACACCACCAGCACCGCGGCAATGGCCCTCAGGCCGTCAAGAGCGGGAAAGCGGCGCAACGCCAGGTAGTCGGCGTGCGTCAACGACTTCATTCAGGAACACCTCAGCAACGCGTCGGGGCACGACGTCGGGGGTACGTCGTGGTTATCGAGGGATACGGATGTAAAGGTGCCGAGGTTTCCCGCTGAGTTGCCTGAAACAACTTGTTCGTGTTGTTCGTCACGGTTTTAACAGCGTGACAAGGCTGACAGTGCGGACAGGGGAGCGGCTGCCGTGATGCGCCGTCCTTGCTGTGTGAGCGCTCCGCCGTGGACCTCCAGCCAGTAGGCGCCTTCGGTCGTGTGCATGGTGGCGCCGCTGCGGATGTCCGTCACATACGACGACTCCGACTGCCACGACACGAAGTCGCCGCTGACCCGAGGGAACAGGATGCCCTCGGTCCTGGGCAAGGTCTTGATCTCGGCGAGCTCGCGCGGTTCGGTCCAGCCCTCGCGCCAGCCGCGCAACGCGTCGCCCTCCGTCCACACCACCGTGCGGCCGTCCGACGCGGCGCTCTCGGCAGGCTTGGCGTTCTTGAGCTGCTCCGGCAGTGCCGCCTCGGCGCGGAACCTCCCGTCCTGCAGCCACATGACCGCGTCGCCGAGAAACACCGGCTCCTTGCCCTGGCCGACGACCCTGTCCTTCTTCTTGGTGAGGTCGTAGACGTGGACGCCCGAGCTGTCCGACCAGGCGGCCTTGCCGTTGTGCACCACGGCACCGCTGTCGCCGATCCGCACGGGCGCGCCGTCGTTGCGCGAGTCCCACGCGTAGGTCGTCGTGGTGCGGTCGGACGGGCTCGGGCTCGTGGAGAACGTCACCCAGCGGCCGTCGAACTCGACGCCGAAGAGCTGGGCGTCGTCCTGCACCGCCATGACCTGCTGGCGCTTCTTGCTGTCGCGCAGCACGAGTTCGGTGGCCCTGTTGCGCGTGGTCTTCACCAGCGTCGTGGCGGCGTTCTCGTTCGCGCCGACGATGGTGACCTGCTCGTGCGACCCCGCCTCCGTCTTGTTGCGGGACAGCTGGTCCTTCCAGTCCTGGGGCAGGTCCACTCGGCACGAGCTGAGCTTGCTCGGCGCGGTGTAGTCGGAGGGCCGGTCGATCGGCACGGCGGCGACACAGCCCGCGATGGCCGTGATCGCCGCCAGCGCGATGAGCGCTCGCATCAGTCTCCCAAGTCGTGATCACCCAGTGACCGGGAAGACGCGTGACGGCTGCTCAGGTTGTCCAGGCGGGCAAGGCGTTCGCGGTGTGCACACCAAGACCGAGGGTGAGTGCGAGGCGCAGATCTTCTTCTGTGTCCACGTCACAGCGCAGCGACGGCCACAGTCCGAACAGTGCGATGGCACCGGAAATCCGATGGAGCCCGGCGGATCCGACCCCGAACCGCGGATCGAGCTCACCGCCGGGCGCGGCGAGGAGCAACGTCGTTCCGGTGCCCTGCCGGTCCGGTACGAACGCCCGGCGGTCTTGGGCGGCTTCGAGCGCCGCCTGGAGTTCATCGGGCTTGAGCGCGGGCAGGTCTGCCTGAAGCGCTCCGATGCGACTCGACCGAAGCGTGCGCGCGCCGTGCTCCAGCGCCGCGTTGAGTCCGGGCTCGGCGGGCTCCGGCAGCGACTCGACACCCAGCGCGGCCATCTCGGCGGCCACGGCCGGGTCCGATGTGATCGTGACCACGCGACGGACACCAGGCGTCGCGATCGCGGCGCTCACCGTGTCCATGGCGAGCGCCAGCGCCAGTGCCGCGTGCGACACCGGATCTCCGCCGGTCGCGCTGCTCAGCCTGGTCTTGGCCCTGTCGAGCGTTTTGACCGGAACCACGAGGTCAACTTCATCCCGCACCTCGTCATAGTCCACGATCTGGCGACTAGTGTGCTCATGGGCGCAGGTTCTTGCAGGTCCGGGAGTGAGGAGAGGGTCCACGTGGCCAAGGAGAAGGGCGGCTTCTGGGTCGGGGTCGCCGCGGCGATCGTCTACCCCATGTCGTTCGTGCTGGGCAGGCACCGGATCCTGCACGGCGACCGCATCCCGCGCCAGGGGTCGGCGCTGCTCGTCATGAACCACATCTCGCACCTCGACCCGTGTTACGACGCCGTGTTCGTGCACAGGAACGACCGGGTGCCGCACTTCCTCGCCAAGCACAGCCTGTGGAACGTGCCGATCATGGGCTCGATCCTGAAGGGCGCGAAGCAGATCCCGGTCTACCGGGGTACCTCGGACGCGCAGCAGAGCCTGCGCGAGGCGCACAACGCGCTGGCGACCGGCCAGCTCGTGGTGATCTACCCGGAGGGCACGATCACCAGAGACCCCGACGGCTGGCCCGCGAACTCGCGCACCGGCGTCGCCCGGCTCGCGTTGCAGCACGACGGCCCGGTCATCCCGGTCGCCCGCTGGGGCACGATGGATCTTTACGACCACTACCGGAAGAAGTTCCGGCCGTTGCCGCGCAAGACGATCACGCACTTCGTCGGTGAGCCCGTCGACCTGTCCGCGTACCGCGGCAAGGAGGAGACGCTCCCGTTGCTGCGCGAGGTCACCGATCTGCTGATGAACCACGTGAAGGACCAGCTCGCCGAGGTTCGCCAGCAGCAGGCGCCCGAAGGCTTCTACGGACCGAGGAAGGCCTGAGCGCATGGGAATCGAACGCGTTGCGGTGCTCGGCGCCGGTTCGTGGGGCACGACTTTCGCGAAGGTCATCGCGGACTCCGGTCCCGAGGTCGTGCTGTGGGCGCGGCGGCAGGAGGTCGCCTCGGCGATCACCGAGACCCGCGTGAACGCCGACTACCTGCCGGGGATCTCGTTGCCCTCCAACCTCGCGGCCACCGCCGACCCGGCGAAGGCGCTGGACGGGGCGGACGCCGTGGTGCTGGCGGTGCCGTCGCAGACGTTGCGGGTGAACCTGTCGGCGTGGAAGGAGCTGCTGCCGCCGGACGCGACGCTGGTGTCGTTGTCCAAGGGCGTCGAGCTTGGCACGTTGAAGCGGATGAGCGAGGTGATCCGCGAGGTCGCCGGCGTCGACGAGTCGCAGGTCGCCGTGGTGTCCGGGCCGAACCTGGCCAAGGAGATCGCCGTCGGGCAGCCCACCGCCACCGTCATCGCGTGCACGGACCACGACCGCGCGGTCGACCTGCAGCACGCGTGCTCGAACTCCTACTTCCGTCCGTACACCAACACCGACGTGGTCGGCTGCGAGCTGGGCGGGGCGTGCAAGAACGTCATCGCGCTGGCGTGCGGCATGGCGGCGGGCATGGGCTTCGGCGACAACACGATGGCGTCGATCATCACACGTGGTCTGGCCGAGACGGCACGGCTCGGTGCGGCGCTGGGCGCGGACCCGCTGACGTTCGCGGGCCTCGCC
Source organism: Lentzea indica (assembly GCF_012184385.1). Classification (GTDB taxonomy): domain Bacteria; phylum Actinomycetota; class Actinomycetes; order Mycobacteriales; family Pseudonocardiaceae; genus Lentzea; species Lentzea indica. Next base: position 2,907 of record NZ_VSRL01000242.1, on the reverse strand, counting down.
GGGCTGGGCGACCTGGTGGCGACGTGCGCGTCGCCGTTGTCGCGCAACCGGTCCTTCGGCGAACGGCTCGGACGGGGCGAGACTCTCGCGCAGGCGCAGGAAGCCGCGCACGGTCAGGTCGCGGAGGGCGTGAAGTCGTGCTCGTCGATCCGCGAGCTCGCGAGGGCGCACGGGGTGGACATGCCGATCACCGAAGGCGTGCACCAGGTGTGCCACGACGGGCTGAGCGTGCGTGATCTCGGTGCCGCGCTGCTGGGCCGCGATCGGAAGCACGAGCGCCAGTGAGCGAGCTGGGTGACGGCACGCGAGTCGTGCACGCGGTGTCGGGTGCGCCGGGCGAACCGTTCAGCGCGCAGCCGGTGTTCGCGTCGGCGTACCACTTGGGCGGCCAGGACTACTACGGCCGTGCGGGCAACCCGACCTGGCGCTCGCTCGAAGCCGCTCTGGGTTCGCTGGAAGGCGGGGAGTGCGTCGTCTTCCCGTCGGGGATGGCGGCGATCTCCACGTTGCTGCGCACGGTGCTGTCCACTGGGGACACTCTGGTGCTCCCGTCGGACGGCTACTTCCTGACCCGCAAGTTCGTGTCCGAAATGGACGTGAACGTGGTCGAGGTGCCCACGGCAGGGCCGTATCCGTCCTTCGACGGGGTGAAGCTGGTCCTGCTGGAGACTCCGTCGAACCCCGGCCTGGACGTCTGCGACATCGCGGCTCTGGCTGACGCCGCGCACGCCGCCGGCGCGTTGCTGGCCGTGGACAACACGACCGCGACTCCGTTGGGGCAGCGTCCGCTGGAACTCGGCGCGGACATCGTGGTGGCCTCGGACACCAAGGCGGTCGCCGGCCACAGCGATGTCCTTTTCGGACACGTGACGGTGGCTTCGCCTGAGCTGGCCGCGAAGGTGCGCGACGCGCGGACGTTGAACGGCGCCATCGCGGGGCCGTTCGAGACGTGGCTCGCGTTGCGCGGTCTGGGAACGCTGGACCTGCGGCTCGCGCGCCAGGCGGAGAACGCGGCGGCGATCTACTCGTTGCTCAAGGGCCGCGTCGACGGGTTGCGCTGGCCGGGTGCGCCCGAGGACCCCGCGTACCTGGTGGCGGCACAGCAGATGCGGCGGTTCAACGGCGTCTTGACGTTCGAACTCCTGGACGTCGAGGCCGTGGACTCGTTCCTGTCGCGCTCGAAACTGGTGTCGGCGGCGACGTCGTTCGGCGGCCTGCACTCCACGGCGGACCGGCGCGCCCAGTTCGGCGACCCGGTGCCCGAGGGCCTGGTGCGTTTCTCGGCCGGCTGTGAGGACACTCGCGACCTGGTCGCGGACGTGTCCCACGCTTTGGGACTAGATTGACGGAGGGTCCCGGTTCCGGGACCCTCTGCGGCATGTCCTTCACTGCTCTGTGTTGTACCTGGCGATAGTCCCGCGTCCTCTTTTCGCGCATTCGCCATGGTTAGGACTGTTTTCCCGATGTTCGCCGTTCCAGAGAACACCGTCGTACTGCCTGAAAACTCCGCGCTGCTGCACCCCGTCCGGGTGGCTCTGTCGTGGGCGGCCGACCGCGACCGCTGGAAGCACCTGCTCCGGTACGACCCGGAGGAGCGCTTCTCGACGCTGGTCGACAAGACCGACGACCAGGAGATCTGGCTGATGAGCTGGCTCCCCGGTCAGACGGCCTCGCTGCACGACCACGCCACGACTTCCGGCGCGTTCACCGTGGTCAGCGGTGTGCTGACCGAGGTGGTGACGACCCGCATCCAGGTCGTGCACTCACTTCACATCGGTCAGTCGCGCGTGTGGGGGCCCGGCTACGTGCACCAGGTGCGCAACGACGGCGTGGATCCGGCCGTGTCGATCCACGTCTACCGTCACGGCACACGCGCCATGACCCCGTACCGCTACGACCCGGTCAACGGCCCCGTTCGCTGACGTGCGGCGGCACGGACCGGTCCGTCTCGTGTGGCACCGGCGCGCCCCACGTCTGGATGAGCGGCACGTGCCCGGCCCACACCAGGTTGGCTTCGAGGTCTGACGGCTCCTCGCCAGGACCTCCGTCGCGCACCTTCACGCTCGCCTCGGTGAGGTCGATCTCCAGCGCGACGGTCTGCGCGAGCTCCTTCTTGGACGGCTTACGCGCGTAGTCCCAGCTGCCAGGCGTGACGTGCTCGACGATCGTGCGAAGGGCGTGCTCGGCGTCCTCGGCGATCTTCGCCGTCCCGTGGACGATCGCCGACCGGTAGTTCATCGAGTGGTGGAACACCGACCGCGAGTAGACGACGCCGTCCACGAGGGTGACCGCGACGCAAACCTGCTTGCCTTCGAGCATGCTCCTGATGGACCGTGAGCCCGTCGACCCGTGCAGGAAGATGCGGTTGCCGTCCCGCCCGTACGCGGTGGGGATGAGGAACGGCGCCCCGTCGACCTCCACGGAGAGATGGCAGACCATGCCCTCGTCGAGGATGTCGTAGAGCACCTGACGGTCTTGGACGGCTCGCTTCTTGCCGCGGACGACGGTGCTGCGCGGGGTGGGGGAGAGCTGCACGTCAGTGGTCATGCTTCTACTGTGCGGGTCGAAGTGGCATCATTGAAGCGCCAGTTTCCACTGATATGAGAAGGCCACTTTGGCAGAGACCGCGCTCCCAGTGGCGCTGGACCGCGAGTCCGCCGAACCGCTCGCCGTCCAGCTCGCCGACGCTCTCCGTTCCGCGGCGTCGGAGGGACGGCTGCGCGCGGGCGACCGTCTCCCGTCCACGCGAGCGCTGGCCGAATCGCTCGGCGTCTCACGGACGGTGACCGCCGCCGCCTACGAACAGCTTCACGCCGAAGGCTGGATCGCCGGCCGCCACGGCTCCGGCACCTACGTCACCACGACCCCCGCCCCGGCCCGTTGCGCAAACGTTGCGCAAGCCGGTCG
>NZ_VSRL01000241.1 GCF_012184385.1 Lentzea indica | reverse complement strand
CGCAACCGGCCGGCGGCCAGGCGCACGGCCAGCGGAAGCCTGCCGCACAGCTCCACGACCTCCCGTGCCGCCGCGTCCATGCCGCGTTCGTCGCCCACGATCGTGGCGAACAGCTGCAGCGCCTCGGCCTCGGACAGGACGTCCAGCGTGAGCGTCGACGTGCCTTCCAGCTCGACCAGCCTCGCCCGTGACGTCACGAGCACCAGCGAACCCGGCACGCCAGGCAGCAGCGGCCGGACCTGCTCCTCGCTCGCCGCGTTGTCCAGCACGACCAGCAGCCGCCGTCGCGACAGCTCGGCCCGCCACAACGAGGCCCGCTCGTCCAGGCCGACCGGGATCTCCTCCTGGCCGAGCGCGCGCAGCAGCACGTCCAGGGCGTCCGTCGGCTCGACCGGGGAACGGCCCGCGGTGTGCGCGTGCAGGTCGATGAACAGCTGACCGTCCGGATACTCCAGCCGGTGCGCGAGGTGCACGGCCAGCGTCGTCTTCCCGACGCCCGGCATGCCGTCGATCGCGGAGATCACCACCGCGGACCGTCCGGTGACGGCCCTGGTCAGCCGGTCCATCTCGGCGTCGCCGGCCGGTGAAGTCCGCGACGTCGCGAGGCAACGTGTTCAGCGCGGGCCGCGGCTCGTCCCCGCGCAGCAGCCGTTCGTGCAGTTCGCGCAGGTCAGAGCCTGGATCCGTGCCCAGCTCCTCGGCCAGCAGCACCCGCACGTCCTCGAACGCCTGCAACGCCTCGGCGGGCCTGCTCGCCCGGTGCAGCGCGTGCATGAGCTGCAGCCACAGCTGTTCCCGCAACGGGAACTGCTTGGTCAGCCGTCGCAGCTCCCCGATCAGCCGCTCGCCCTGGCCCAGCTCGATCGACAGGCGCGCGTGCTGCTCGGCGACCGTGAGCCGGCGTTCCTGCAGCAGGGTCAGCTCGGCTTCCAGGCGCGGCCCGATCACGAGGCCGTCCAGCGCCGGGCCCCGCCACAACGCGAGCGCCTCCTCGTACCTGGAGACCGCCGCGCGGTGATCACCCTGCTTCAGCGCCTCGTCGCCGACAGCGCACAGCTGCTCGAAGACGTCGACGTCGACCTCGCCTGCCGACACCTTCAGCCGGTAGCCGCCGGGCACCGTGACGAGGTCGTCCAGCACGAGCTTGCGCACGGCGGCGACGTAGGTGCGAATGTTCGATTCCGGTGCTGCGGGTGGAGATTCCCACACCGCTTCAACCAAATGTTCAAAACTGACCGTCTCGTTGGCATGCAAGGCCAACGCCGCCAGCAGCGCCCGTTGCCGGGGCCCGCCCAGCCGCAGTTCCTCGCCCCCACGCCAGATCTGCAGCGGCCCAAGAGGCCGATACCGCACTGACCCTCCTCGGGGGGCATGGTGCCAGAACTCGGGGGCGCTGTGCGGAATTTGTGCGGACGATCTTCGAAACTGGCCTCACGCCGCTGCGCAGAGGGGGAACGAAGATGGACCGGAGCTGGTGGCCCGTGTGGGTGAACAGATCATGGACCGGCCAGGCCGCCTAAGATGACCGCATGACCGAGACGGCGAAACGGCGTCCCGGCCCCCGGATCGAAGAGGTCGCGCGGGTGGCCGGGGTGTCGAAGTCGACCGTCTCGCGCGTCATCAACGACGAGCCGTACGTCAGCGCGAAGGCCCGTGAGGCCGTGCACGCCGCGATCGCCGAGCTGGGCTACACCCCCAACCAGGCCGCACGCGCACTCGCGGGCAACCGGGCCAACGCGATCGCGCTCGTGGTCTCCGAGCCGACCGGCCGCGTGCTGTCCGACCCGTTCTTCGCGGGAGTGCTGCGCGGAATCCACGCCGAGCTCGCCGGTCGCCACATGCAGCTGTTGCTGATGATGAGCCAGCCGTCCGACACCGAGGACCTGGTCGCGTACCTCAGCAGCGGGCACGTCGACGGGGCGTTGCTGGTCAGCCTGCACGGCGAAGACCCGCTGGTGCCGATGCTGGCCGAGATCGGACTGCCGGTCGTGTCCGGTGGACGGCCGCTCGGAAAGACCGTGCCGTTCGTCGACTCCGACAACTTCACCGGCGCACTCGAAGCGGCACGGCACCTGGTCTCGTTGGGGCGCAAGAGGATCGGCACCGTCGCAGGACCGAAGGACATGGCCGTCGGCGCGGACAGGCTGAGCGGGTTCCGGCGCGGGCTGGGCGAGGCCAAGATCGCCGCCGATCTCGTGGCACACGGCGACTTCACGCCGGAGAGCGGCGCGCGGGCCATGGAACGGTGCTGCGCAAGGCCCCCGACCTCGACGCGGTGTTCGTTGCCGCGGACATCATGGCGCTGGGAGCGCTGCAGGTGCTCCACGCGCAGGGCAGGCGCGTGCCGCAGGACGTCGCCGTGATCGGGTTCGACGACTCCGTGTTCGCCGCGACCGCGACACCGCCGCTGACGACGATCCGGCAGGACGTCGAAGAGCTGGGCCGCACCATGACGTGGCGGCTGCTCGCGGAGCTGGCCGGCGAGGCGGGGCTGCCTCCGTCGTTGCTGCTGCCCACGTCGCTCGTCAAGCGGACAAGCGCCTGATCAGTTCGATCAGCTCGTCGACGTGCTCGCGGTGGGTGCGGTGGCTGAGCACGCAGATCCGCAGCGTGAACTTCCCGTCGAGCCTGGTGCTGGACAGGAAGAACTTGCCGGAGTCGTTGATGCGCTTGAGGAGCTGCTCGCTGTCGGCGCTTCGGAAGACCACGACGGTGAGGTCGGACGGGAGCACTTCCAGGGTTTCGATCTTGGCCAGTTCCGCGCGGAGGTGGTCGGCGAGATCGTGCTTCTCGTCGATCGCCGCGCGGAAGGCGGCGACGCCGTGCAGGTGCAGGGGCAGCCAGATGCGCAGGCCGCGGAACTCCCTGGTGAGCTCGGGACCCAGGTCGGAGTAGTCGGGCACGCCGGTGCCGTGGTCGAGGTCCTGCAGGTAGTCGCCGTCGGCCGCGTGCGCGGCGCGCAGCAGGGCTTCGCTTCTGACGAGCAGGACGCCCGTGCCGTACGGGAGGAAGAGGCTCTTGTGCGGGTCCCACGCGATCGAGTCCGCGCGGTCGATGCCGGTGAGGATCTCGCGGCCGCGTTCGGTCAGCTGGAACGCGCCACCGTAGGCGCCGTCGACGTGGAACCACAGGGATTCCCGGTGCGCGAGGGTGGCGATCTCGTCGAGCGGGTCGACGATGCCGGTGCTGGTCGCGCCGGCCGTGCCGATGATCAGGAACGGGCGCAGGCCGCCTGCGCGGTCCTCGGCGATCATGGCCTGAGCCGCGGGGACGTCCATCCGCAGGTGTGCGTCCGTGGGGACGACGCGGATGCGTTCGGGCGGGAAGCCCGTGATGTGCGCGGCCTTCGCGACGCAGTGGTGGGTGTGCGGGGTGACGTAGATGGTGCCGTTGGGGTCGTGGGCGCCGAGGCGGTCCTGGCGTGCGGTGTGGACCGCCGACAGCGTGGCCAGTGAGGCTCCGGTCGTGAAGATCCCGCCGGATCCAGCCGGGAGGCCGAACTCGTCGCACAGCCAGCGGATCACGCTGTGCTCCATCGCGACCAGCGCGGGCGCCGTGGAGGCGACACCGGTGTAGCGGTTCGTGGCCTGGGCGACGAACTCGGCGAGCACCGAGCTGTAGAGGCCACCGGCCGGGAAGTACGCGAGGTAGCGCGGGCCCGCCGTTTCCACGGCCTGGCTCGCCGCGCCGGAGAACCGGTCCAGCAGGTCAGCGAGTCCGCCTGGCGTTTCCGCCGGCGGCGGGGGCAGGAGGGCCGTGCCCGGCGACGACGCGGGCGCGGCCTCCAGTCCCTCGATGAACTCCTCGACGAAGGCGGTCACGGTCTTCGTCCACTCGGCCCTGGTCTCGCGGTCCGGCTGCAACATGTGCACACCGTACGAATCTCGCCCCGCCGTGTGCTCGCGGGATTCCGCCGTCCAGTTCGCATCGGTGGTCTCCGACGCTGCGTGACAGCCAGCGCGGATTTTCACTCGTTCGGCACAACATGGCGGCACTCTCGGTAACACCTGAAGTGGTCCCCCGATGGTCAGGCGTACGAACCCCACTCGAGGGAGTTGCGACAGTGATCGAGAACTCGGCCGCAGGTCTGGTGATGGTGCCCGGTGAGGTGACGGTGACCGTCACCGGCGAGGAGCACAACCAGGACGTGCTGGCCAGGTACGCCGTGCCGGACGGCGTGACGCGGCATGTCGCCGTGCACCTGACGTGGTGCATGGTCGCCGCCGGCAAGTACCGCGGTCAGCGGGCGATCGAGGTGCGGCTCGACGGGCAGCGCGTCGGTGAGCTGACTTTCCTGATGTCGCAACGGTATGCGCCGGTGCTGATGCACGTCGAGTCGGGTGGTGGTGCGACCGGGTGCGGTGCTTTGGTGCAGCGCGGCGACAACGGGTTGCTGCAGATCGTGTTGCGGATGCCGCGCGAGGTTCCTCGTGGAGCGGTGGTGCCGGTCGCGGGCTCTCGTTCGTGGGTAACGCCAGCGGCGATCGGGGTGGGCAGCCTGTTCGCGTTCTTCATCGCGATTGTTGTTGTCGGAGCGGCGATGAGCGGTCCGTCGAACGTTGACAAGGCAGCGGGATCGAGCAGCACGACTGCACCCACCACGACGACCACGACCGTGGTTCCGCCAACCACCACGACAACAACAACAACAACAACTACGACCACCACCACCACGACAACGACCACCACGCCCCCAGCCGTCGCACAGCCGAAGCCGCAGCCTCAGCCGAATCCTCAGCCGCAACCGGCACCGCAGCCGAGCTGCCACGCGAGCTACAGCCCGTGCGTGCCGATCGCGTCCGATGTCGACTGCGCGGGTGGAACCGGAGACGGGCCCCAGTACGTCCGGGGCCCGATCCGCGTGATCGGTCCTGACGTCTACAAGCTGGACAGCAATGGAGACGGCGTCGGGTGTGAGCGTTAGCGCTGGATGAAGACACTTCCCGCCTGGAACGTGATGTTGGGCTGGCCGGTCTTGCCGTCGATCGGGTAGGGCCGGCCGGTGCAGTCGTCGCTCGCGAACAGCGATGCGGTCAAGGTGCTGTTGTTGTAGGCAGAGCGGATTCGGTTGCCCCAGCCGTGCTCGACCAGGTCCACGCACGCCGAGGACCCGATCGGGACGACGTTGAACTTCGCGCCTTCGTAGTTGATCTGGTCCCACGCGCAGAACGCGTCGGTGAACGTGCAGTCCGGCTCGGCGGCGTGGGCGGCGGGCGTGATCGCGAGACCCGCCAGAGCGCACAGCACAACGGCGATCTTCTTCATGACTTCCTCCCCAGTTTCCCCTTGTCTCCCACCCTGCATCGCTTTCCTGTGCCAGGTCAAGGCTTTCCGTACCGGAACTCGGCTCAACAAAGCTAAAAATGGCGCGGAGAGTCCACTGTAGACAAGGCAGAATGGTCCACGTGGAGATCCCAGGGGAAGTGTTGTCAGCGGTCGGTCCGGACGCGGTCTGGTCAAGTGAGCACGAGGGACTGTCCGGCGACGTCTGGCGAGTGGGTTCCTGCTACGTGAAGCGCGCAGGGGTGGAAGAGCGCGATCGGTTGCTGTGGCTGGGCGAGCACTTCGAGGTGCCGTCGATCAAGGCGTTCGTGGACGACTGGCTCGTGCTGGAGGATGCAGGGGCGCCGTCACTGGCGGCCGTCGACCCCGTGCTCGCGGGGACCGTCATGGGCACAGTGCTGCGGTCGTTGCACGCTTTGCCGGTAGCCTCGTGCCCGTTCGACGCACGTGTGCCTGTCATGCTGGAGAAGGCCCGGCGCAACGTCGAGGCGGGTCTCGTGGACCCGGACGACTTCGACGACGACAACCGCGGGGCCACACCCTCCGAACTGCTGGAGCGGCTGGTCCGCAGCGCACCCCAGGACGAGGATCTCGTGGTGGCTCACGGGGACTTCTGCCCGCCGAACGTACTGCTGCGTCCGGACGGCTCGACCGTGCTGATCGACGTGTCCCGGCTGGGTGTGTCCGACCGGCACCGCGACATCGCGCTGGTGCACCGGGAACTGGACGAGGAGGCCGCAGACGCGTTCGACCGCGCCTACGGCCTCGTCCCCCGCCCACCGTTGCTCAAGTGGTACCAGTTGCTCGACGAGTTCTTCTAAACCCGCTCGTACGGCGTCTTCTCCCCCGCCTCAACGCTGAACGGCAGGTGGTTGCCCGCGGGTGGCAGCGGGCAGGTGGCGAAGTCGGTGAAGGCGCACGGCAGGTTCGTCGCGCGGTTGAAGTCGAGGACGACCTTGCCGTCGACCGGGGTTGCCGCCAGTGACCGGTTCGCCGCGTACGTCGTGACGCCGCTGGTCTCGTCGGTGAACAGGATGCTCAGCCCGCCGTTGCGGCCGTTGAACGCGGTCAGTGTGTGCTCGGCGCCGTTGTGCGTGAACCGCACACGGCCAGGTGCCTCGTACACGTGACTAAGCCCCTCGACGACTGCACCGACCGTGGTGGGGACGGGCGCGTCGAACGGTTCGTAGACGCCTTCCAGCACCCAGGCCTCTTGCGGTTCGTACGACGGCACGCCGCGGAAGTTCCTGAGTACCTCGGCCTTCGGGTCGTGCACGCGGATCAGGTACCCACCGCGGCGCGCGACCTCGATCTCGACGTCGCCTGCTTCGACGCGCGTGCCAGGGCCGCTCTGGACGAGCGCGAACCGCGTCGGTTCTCCCTCGTTCTGCCAGTACGCCGCGTCGTCGTCTTGCCACCACACGCCCGGTAGGCCGTCATAGGCGCGTGGGGTCGTCTCCAGCCAGTCGAGCGAGACCAGCGCCAGCCACCCGTACGGGTCGGCCAGGGTCTTCTCCCGCTCCGTCTTCCAGGCCTGCCAGTCCTCCGCGAAGGCGCTCATGACCGTGCGAACAACGGGTCCGGGGAGTTGCTTCCCCGTCCCACTTCTTGAGACCCACCTGGGAGTCGAACCCAGTGTCAACGCTGTTGCAGAGCGTTTCACGACCGTCGTGACGTGGGCCGGGCATCGCGCGTCCTGGTGTCGAACCAGGCATCCCAGGCTTATGAGGCCCGGGTGACCACCGGGTCCCGCGCGATGGGGTGACCGACCGGACTCGCACCGGCTTCGACCAGGACCACAACCTGGCGCCTCGACTGCTTCGGCTTCGGTCACAGCTGCCCGTCGAGGACTCGAACCTCGATCTCCGCGTCCAGAGCGCGGCGTCCGTGCCGATTGGACCAACGGGCATCAAAAAAAGCCGCCTCGTCGCAGCGGCGACGGGACGGCTCCCCGGAGACATGAGTTCAGCTCATGCCGAGGAGCACCAGACGTGCTGATGACACATGTGCTGCATCACGGCTGGCTCCTTTCTCCGGTTCGTTGAGATCCACTCTGACGGATGACGCCGCAGCGTCGCAACGCATTATCTGGGGCTGCAAAACTTTGCAGACCTAGCGCGGTTGCTTCAGTAATCCTCAAGCCGACTTGCGGAAAACTTTTGCAACGTCTTTCCTGGACCGCTGACACACCCCATCGGAAGGCATGGACATGTCCCAGGACTGGTGGCGACACGCCGTCATCTACCAGGTCTACGTGCGCAGCTTCGCCGACTCGGACGGCGACGGCGTCGGTGACCTGCCCGGCATCCGCTCACGCCTGCCCTACCTTCGCGACCTGGGCGTCGACGCGGTCTGGATCACGCCGTTCTACGCCTCGCCGATGGCGGACGGCGGCTACGACGTGGCGGACTACCGCGCGGTGGACCCGCAGTTCGGCGGGCTCGACGACGTGCGCTCGCTGGTCGCGGACGCGCACGCGCTCGGCATCCGGGTGATCGTCGACATCGTGCCGAACCACAGCTCCGACCAGCACGAGTGGTTCCAGGAGGCGCTGGCCGGGCGTGGCCGTGAGCGCTACATCTTCCGCGAGGGCGTCGGTGATCAGCCGCCGAACGACTGGGAGTCGGTCTTCGGCGGGCCGGCGTGGACGCGGGTCGAGGACGGTTCCTGGTACCTGCACCTGTTCGCGCCGGAGCAGCCGGACCTGAACTGGGAGCTGCCGGAGGTACGCGCGGAGTTCCGCGACGTGCTGCGGTTCTGGCTGGACCTGGGCGTCGACGGGTTCCGGGTGGACGTGGCGCACGGGATGATCAAGGCGCAGGGGCTGCCGGACATCGGGCACGCGGACCAGCTCAAGTTGCTGGGCACGGAGGCGCTGCCGTTCTTCGACCAGGACGGTGTGCACGACATCCACCGCGAGTGGCGTGCGGTCGTGGACTCCTACGAGGGTCAGCGCGTGCTGGTGGCGGAGGCGTGGACGCCTTCCGCCGAACGGACGGCGATGTACCTGCGTGCCGACGAGATGCACCAGGCGTTCAACTTCCACTACCTGACCGCGGAGTGGAACTTCGAGGCCCTGCGGTCGGTGATCGACTCCTCGCTGGCGGCTGTCGCGCCGGTGGGTGCGCCTACTACGTGGGTGCTGTCCAACCACGACGTGCAACGGCACGTGACGCGGTACGGCGGCGGCGAGACCGGTGTGCGGCGGGCACGCGCTGCTCTGGCGTTGATGCTGGCGTTGCCGGGTTCGGTCTACCTGTACCAGGGCGAGGAGCTCGGGCTGCCCGAGGTGCTCGACCTGCCGGACGAGGTGCTGCAGGACCCGATGTGGGAGCGGTCCGGCCACACCGAACGCGGCCGTGACGGCTGCCGGGTTCCGTTGCCGTGGACTGTTTCCGGCCCGTCGCTCGGGTTCGGCACCGGCGGGTCGTGGCTGCCGCAGCCCGCGGACTGGGCGAAGCTCAGCGTGGAGGCGCAGACCGGCGACCAGGACTCGATGTTGTCCTTCTACCGCAACGCTTTGCGCGCCCGGCGCGAGCATCCGGCCCTGGGCGCGGGCGACGGTGTCACCTGGATCGACGGGCCTGCCGACGTGTTGTGGTTCGAGCGCAGGGCCGGCGGACGGGGTGTCGCCTGTGCGGTGAACCTCTCCGGTGAGGTCGTCGCGCTGCCGGATCCCGGTGCGGTGCTGCTGGCTTCTTCGTACTACGGGGTGCGCGACGGGCAGCTGCTGCTGCCCCCGGACACCGCGCTCTGGTGGGAGCTCTGACCAGCGTCTTCACCTGATCATCCAAAACTGTCAGACCCCCTGAGTACGGTCCGTGGACATCAGCTTTCGGACCGGGTTCAGGGGGTTTGCCAGTGCGCAGGTGGGAGCTCGTCGCGGGTGGCTCGGCGAAGTTCTGGGAGGTCGGGCAGGACGGTGTTTCGGTCACCGTCCGGTTCGGACGGCTGGGCACGGCCGGGCAGACCCAGACCAAGGAGCTCGCCTCCGCGGAGGCGGCCGAGGCGCACGTCGCGAAGCTGGTGGCGGAGAAGGAGAAGAAGGGCTACCAGAGCATCGCGCCTTCCGAGGATCCCCCTGCCGCGCCCGTGGCGGTGCCTGCATCACCACCGGTCGAGCCTCCTCTCGACGAGGAGACGTGGGTGATGCCCTCGGAGTGGCTGCGGCAAGCGATGCGCCGAAGAGACGTCAGACCATGGCCGAAGTTCGCGGTCGACTCCGCTGTGGCGCAGGAGTCCCGCGACCAGATCACCGCACACGCCGAGAAGATCGACGAGGTGCTGGTCCATCCGGACTCGAACCAGGGTCTGGTGCGAGCGCTGCGGGACCAGCTCGACGGCCGGCCGGATCCGCTGGGTGTCGCGGTGCTCACGAAGGTGGCGGAGACCGGCAAGTCCCCTGTGCACTGGTGGATCGAGGAGTTCGGCCTGCCGTTCGCCGCGGCGGCGGCCGTGCACTACGCGGCGGTGCACGTCAACAACCACAAGGACTGGCAGACCCAGCAGTGGTCCGGCCACCACCTGCACTGGTCGCTGCCGCACCACCTCGGGGACCAGACCTTCGAGGGCCGGGCGCTGATCCACACCCGGACCGCGCTGGCCGTCGCGGACCAGGCGACGTACGACGCGGCACTGGTGGAGCTCAAGAAGCTCGGCGGCGACTGGTTCAGCCAGGCGGCGCGCGCCTTCCTGGCCCCGACGCGGCACGACTGGTTCGAGGAAGCGAACACCGCCCAGCACGCGCCGTACTGGATGGTGCACTGTTCGGCCAGCACGGCGGAGCAGCTCGGCCGTCTGCGGTCAGGACATCTGATCTGGTCGCCGACCGGCCTGTACACCGCCTTGTACGTCCTGGGTCCCGCGCTCGCGCCCGTGCTCGACGCGGAGCTGCGCGCGAAAGTCGAGTGGGGCGCGGACTGCCGCAAGCTGGCGCTCGAGGTGCTGGCGGCGCTGCCGACCGACGAAGCGTTCCTGATGCTGCTGAACCGCCTGCAGGAGCGTTATGTGCGGCCGGCACTGCTGTCCGCGATGGCCGCGTTCCCGGCGCGGGCGGTCCGGCTGTTGTCGCCCCGCGCGGTCAACGACCCGGACGCCCGCAACCTGCTGCACACGCACATGCTGATGCACCCAGGCCTCGAACTGCCGGCGGAAATCGCCGCATTGCTCCCCGAAGCGCTGCCGGACGCCCCTGCCGCCGCGCTCCCGCGTGTGCTGGCCGAACCGCCGTGGACGCACCGCCGTCCACAGCCGAAGTCCGTGGTGCTGAAGGATCTGCCGGTGCCCACCGCGCACGTCACGTGGCTGCCGGGCGAGCGCGAGGAGTGGCAGGAACTCAAGGGCTACTGGACCCGGCAGACCCACGACTGGAAGGCGCTGGCGGCCGCGGTCAGGGCCCGCGACAAGCGCTACCACGACCACCGGCTGTTCGAGGCGGGCCCGGAGGAGCTCGCCCTCCCGCTGCTCGCCGACTGGGTCCCCAGCGACACGTGGGGCAGCGAGAGCTGGGGCAAGCGCATCACGGCCCGGTTCCAGATGGACGCCCTGCCCGCGATGCTGCGTCTGGCCGCGAGCAACCCGCACGTGTCGGGTGTCGTGCTGCTCCCGTACGCCACCGTCGAGGTGGCCGAGCTGATGGCGGACTGGTTGGTACGCCTCAAAACAGCCCGCACGTTCGCCGTCGCCTGGCTGGACCGCCACCGCGAGGCCGCAGCCCGCCTTCTGCTGCCCGCGGCACTCGGCGCACCAGGTACGGTGCGCCGCAACGCCGAGTTCGCCCTCCGCCACCTCCACCTGGAGACCGGCGTCGACGTCGTCGCCCTCGCCGCCTCGCACAGCGACGAAGCGGGTGCCGCGATCCGCATCCTGGTCGAGGTCGACCCGCTCGACGTCCTTCCCGCGAAACTGCCGGTGATCGGCGACTGGGCCGATCCACGTCTGCTCCCCCAGGTGCTGCTGACCGACGGCAAGGCGGCCTTGTCCGCGGGTGCCGCCAAGAACCTCCTGATGACCGCAGCACTGTCCAAACCGGACGCCGTCTACCCCGGCCTGCCGCTCGCCGTCGAGGCGTGCGACCGCACCTCGCTCGCGGAGTTCGCCTGGGCCGTCTTCGGCCGCTGGCAGGACGTGGGAGCACCGTCGAAGGACGCCTGGGTCCTCACAGCACTCGGATGGTTCGGCGACGACGGGACGGTGCGCCGCCTTTCGCCGCTGATCCGCGCCTGGCCCGGCGAGAGCCAGCACGCCAGAGCCGTCACAGGCCTCGACGTGCTCGCCCAGATCGGCAGCGAGGTGGCACTGACCCATCTGAACAGCATCGCGGAGAGGGTGAAGTTCAAGGGCCTCAAGGCCCGCGCCCAGGAGAAGGTGGCCGACATCGCCGCGGCACTGGGCCTGAGCCGCGACCAACTGTCCGACCGTCTGGTCCCCCGGCTCGGCCTGGACGACGCCGCGACCCTGGTCATCGACTACGGCCCCCGCCAGTTCACCGTCGGCTTCGACGAACAGCTCAAACCCTACGTCCTCGACCCCGATGGCAAGCGCCGCAAGGACCTCCCGAAACCCGGCACCAAGGACGACCAGGACCTGGCCCCCGCGGAACACAAGCGCTTCGCCACGTTGAAGAAGGACGTCCGCACCGTCGCCGCCGACCAGATCCACCGGCTGGAACGCTCGATGGTCGACCAGCGCACCTGGACCGCCGACGAGTTCCACACCGTCCTGGCCGCTCATCCCCTGCTCTGGCACCTGGTCCGCCGCCTGGTCTGGATCACCGACGCGGGCATGTCCTTCCGTCTGGCAGAAGACCGCACCCTCGCCGACTCCGGCGACGACGAGGTGACCCTGCCGGAGGGGGCCACCGTCCGCGTGGCCCACCCCGTCGAGCTGGCCGACACCCTCCAGACCTGGGGCGAGGTGTTCGCGGACTACGAGATCCTGCAACCCTTCCCGCAGCTGAGCCGCCCGACCCACGCCTTCGTCCCTGGCGAGGACAACGTCCCGCAGCTGCACAGGTACGTCGACCGCGTCGTGCCGGTGGGCAAGGTCCTCGGCCTCACCAAACGAGGCTGGGTGCGCGGCGAACCCCAGGACAACGGCTGTGAACCCTGGATGACCCGCCCGCTCCCGTCCGGCGGTGCCCTGGTCGCCTGCCTGGATCCCGGAATCACGGTGGGAATGGTCGACATGTTCCCCGAGATGAAGTTCAGCGCCCTGTGGTTCTCGGAAAGCGGCGAAGGTGCATGGGTGCCGCCCAGGGACGGTGGCCCCGCCAACATCGACGTGGACCCGGTCACCGCCTCCGAGCTCCTCTCGGAACTGGAATCGCTGCAGGCGTGACCTGTCAGTTCGCTGAGCACCTGGGGCAGACGTCCTGTCCTCAACCTGATCGGCTCGTTGGCGCCGAGAGCGTCTGCAAGTACCACCAACTCTTGATCGAATCCCCTTCAACTACACCCAACTCGTTCTGCATCCGCAGAACGGACACCGTCAGCTCGGGCCCGCAGCGGCCTGTTGGGTGTAGTTGCGCGCCTGTTGATGTTGAGTTGGCAGTACTTGCAGGCGCCGTCGGAGCCAGGCGTGAGTAACGGACACGACTTCAGTTCGCTTGATCGACGAAAAGTGTCGGACCGGCTGAGTACGGTCGCCGACATCAACTCCGGATCGGACTCAGGGGGTACGGCAGTGCGCAGGTGGGAGCTCGTCTCCGGCGGCTCGGCGAAGTTCTGGGAGATCGGCAGGGACGGTGCCGCGGTCACCGTCCGGTTCGGACGGCTGGACACACACGGCCAGACCCAGACCAAGGAGCTCGCCTCCGCGGAGGCGGCCGAGGCGCACGTCGCGAAACTGGTGGCGGAGAAGGAGAAGAAGGGCTACCGGCCGATCGGTTCAGCCCAGGTGGTGCAGGAGCTACCAGACGCGGCTCCGGTTGCCGAACAGTCCACAGCGTCCGTTGCCGAGCAGCCGGCCGTCGTCGACGAGGACACCTGGGTGATGCCCAAGGCGTGGCTGCGAGATGCGGTGCGGCAGCGCGGTTTCGACCCGGCACCGGTGTTCTCCGTCGACGCCGAGCTGGCTGAGACGGCTCGGCGGCGAGTGGCCAAGCAGACCGCCACCACGATCGAGCGGGTGCTGTCCGAGCCCGCGTCCGACCAGGATCTCGTGCGGGCGGCGCGGCAGCACCTCGCCGGCCGGCCGGATCCGGTG
>NZ_VSRL01000240.1 GCF_012184385.1 Lentzea indica | reverse complement strand
AAGCGGATGACGCGTAAAAACCCTTTCTCACGAGTTCGTGTGAAAAAGCGCTGATGACCTGGTCCGATGAGGCGAGAATGCCCCATGTGATGGCGAATCGACACGGCTGCGGTCCTCACCGCGTTCGAACACGCCCATGACCTTCGCACCGGCCCGCACCGCTCGCGTCCAGCCCTTCGAGTGCGGAACCTCCATCCAGTCCGCGACCTCCGCGTCGACGACCTGGCGCACCATCGCGGCCACGACGCCGTCGAACGCCTTGCCCGGCACGAACTTCTCGTACAGCTCGACCAGGTTCCTGGTCAGCTCGATGCCGTCGCCCGAAGGCGCGTACGACGCCCGCACCATGCTCGCGCTGAGTTCTTCCGCCTCCCGCCACGTTTCCGGCATCACGTCCGGCCTGATGCCGAGCACGGCGCCCGCGACGCGCCACACGTGGTAGTAGTCCTCGGCCTCAGTCTCGGTGACCGAGACGCCGATGCGGCGCATGCCGTCGATCACCTGCACCGAGAAGATCAGCAGTGCGCCGAGCAGATCCTGCTGGCACACCGGAACACCGTCCGCCTCGTGGTCCCAGTCCGGTGACCGGCCGACGAAGTACCGGACCGCCGCGTGGATGAGCCGGGTCTTCTGGATCGTGGGCACGAACGAGCCGCCGGTGCCGAAAGCGTTGGGCGCCATCATGTTCAGCACGAACTGCGACGTCTCCGACAGCCGGCGGTGCGGCTGGTTGAGCCGATGCGTCACCGTGAGGACCTTCGACGGCCTCGGCTGCGCATAGCAGTTGACCATCGCGCCGAACGACAACACCGATGCCACGTGCACGCCGTCGTCGATGAAGAACTCGTGCGCACGAGCGACGCGCTCCTCGTCCATCCACTCCGGCGGGTTGTCGGTGGCGATCAGGTACTCGCGGACCGAACCGGGCAGGTTCTCCGGGATCGGCTCGTCGTTGCCGCGAAACTCCGCGAGCACCTGGTTGACCTCGGCAAGGCTGCCGCTTTCGACCAGGTCCGCGATCACGGCGTCGGCGACGGGATCGCCCTCGAACTTCAGTGCGTGCAGGTCCACCGGCCGAGCGTAGGGGCGTTCCGGGGCGGTTGATCGTGGTGATCACCTCTTCGGCCCAGCGAATCCACGCGTTCGTGCCAGTACGCGGTGCCAACCGGGGTATGAAGTACACGGACCGTCTACCGGGGGACGTCGTGAGTGAGCATGCCATCAGGCTGGTCGAGATCTCGCTGACCGCCGAGGAAGCTGAGCGTCGCGCTGCCGTGGTGGCGTCGTGGCTGCTGGACCGCGGCGTGATCGTGGTGAACGAGAACCGCTCTTTGATGGCGCCGAGCGAGTTCCGCGCCGGTCCGCGTTGCTCTGCCGCCGCCCCCGAGGCCGACCGCTGGGTCGGCGGCGGCCACACCGGCGTGGACGTCGTGGCCGAACGGCGCGTGCACCACGCCGTGGAGAACTACGAACCACCCGCGTGTCCCCGTTGCGGTGCTGAGGCGATCAGCGACTCAGCTCACCACGCATTGATCGAACCGTGGCTGTACGAACGCGTTGAGCCGTCCGTGCGGTGTGTCACTTGTGGACAGTCCTCGCTCGTCGGCGACCTGGAGGGCCGTTGGTCGTTCCACATCGGCGAACTGGCCGTCGTCTTCCACAACTGGCCGCCGCTGTTCCCGGAGTTCGTCGCGGAACTGGGCGCCGTGATGGGTCCACGCACCCGCGTGGTGGTCGACCACACGTGAGCGTTCATGAAGAGGTGAGCAGGTCGAACGCGTGCTTGCGGTGGACGGCGAACATCTCCAGGGCAGCCTCGAGGTTCCGTGCCTTCAACGCCGCCACCAGCATGTCGTGCTCCAGCCGAACGTGGTCCAGGTAGTCGGCCGTGCTGGTGTTCACGCGCATGATCAGGAACAGGAACACCTGAGACCGGATCGCGTACCAGGCCTCCAGCAACCTCGAATGCTTGGCCGCCAGGTACACGGCGTCGTGAAACTCGATGTCACAGCGCACCATCCCGTACGGGTCTTCTGCACGCTGCATCGCTTTCGCGGCAATCTCGATGGGGATGAGGTCGAAGTCGCCGGCCTGCTCGACAACGCGGCGCACCGCCAAGTGCTCCAGCGCACCGCGCAGACTGTCCAGCTCCGCCACGTCCTGATCGGACAGAACCGTCACGGTGGCACCCCGATGCCACTCGCTGCGCACGATTCCCTCGCGCTCCAAGAGCTGCAATGCGTCCCGCACCGGCCCCCGGCTGACCTCCAACGCCTTCGACAGGTCAACCTCGCGCAACGCGTCGCCCGGCTGGAAGGCACCGGTGAAGATCGACGACCGGATCATGTCCGCGACCTCGGCGCCCAGCCCACGCCGACGGGCAGGCGCCAGGGTCACTGGCTTGTCCTTCTTGCTCATGTCGCAATGTTAACAAGCGCAATGTTAACAACCCGACATTCGCATATTCGCGAACGAGCGTTCGAAGCAGACGCAACGCTGGCCGGTCGAACCCGCGCGTGGTCGGCAGGTCGGCAGCCGGTAGGTCACCACCTGCGACACCGCGGGCGGCCCGCACTCGCGCACCCGTCCGCAGCAAGGAAACACCGACCACTCCCACCTCCTGGCCGCGCTGATCTCGACCTGGGACAGGCGTCTTCGCCTTCACTTTCGACTGCTCAGTTGGTGGGCTCGCCGAACCAGCGGGCGAGGTGGTCGTTCAGGTCCTGCTGATGCTCACCGATCCAGGCGACGTATCCGTCGGGCGCAGCAGGACGGCCGGAACGTCCAGTGCCGCAGTGGGATCCGCGATGAGGTCGACCCGGTCCGACCAGCCCTCGATGCTCAGCCGTTCGGTGCGGTCGAGCACCAGGCCGCGGCCCCGATGTAGCCGGTCGTAGAGGTGGCCCTGTTTCAGGTCGATGTCGCGCAGGCGGCGGCCGAGCAGGTCGGGGCCCGCGCCGAAGTCGTAGCGGATGCCGATCGCGGTGATCTTCTCGATCAGGTGTCGGTTCACCTCGTCGAAGTCCATCAGTTCGGTGAGCAGCCTGCGCACGGCCCGCGGGCCCGGTTCAGCAGACCCCAGCAACACCTGGGCACGGGTGTTGTTCAGCACGTCCTCGGCGACCGGACGACGTTCGGTCTCGTAGGTGTCCAGCAATGTTTCCGGCGCCCAGCCGCGGATCTGTGCGGCCAGTTTCCAGCCGAGGTTGAACGCGTCCTGAACGCCCAGGTTCAGGCCCTGACCGCCGGCAGGCGGATGGATGTGCGCGGCATCGCCGGCCAGCAGCACCCGCCCGACCCGATACCGCTCGGCCAGCCGCGTGGCATCACCGAAGCGGGACAACCAGCGCGGCGAATGCACGCCGAAATCGGTTCCGGCGATGGCGCGCAACTGCTGCTTGAAATCCTCGAGGGTGGGCGGTTCCGCGCGATCCTCGCTGACTCCCTCGGCGGGGACCACGACCCGATAGACCTCATCACCGAAGGGCCCGAGACTGAACACGTGGTTGGTCTCGCGGATTTCGGCGACCTTGGCGGCGATCTCCTCCTGCGGCGCACCCACCCCCATCTCGCCCATCAGCGTGTCGGTCCGCGAGGGCTCACCGGGGAAGCCGACGCCGAGCAGTTTGCGCACCGTGCTGCGCCCGCCGTCACAGCCGACGAGGTAACGCGACCGCAGCCGCTCGCCGTCGGCCAGTTCGACGGTCACCCCCTCGTCGTCCTGCTCGAAACCGGCCACCGCACAACCGCGCCGGACCTGCGCACCCAGTTCGATCGCACGTGCTTCCAGCAGACGGTCGATGACCGGCTGCGGGATGCCCAGCAAATAGGTGTACGCGGAATCCAGGCCCTCGGGCGCTGGTTTCGGGATGGCGGCGAAGACACCACCGACCGGACGCTGCCTTCCGCGTTCAAGAAAACGATCCAGCAGTCCGCGCATCGCCATCAGCTCGATACTGCGAATGTGCAGACTCACTATGCGGACGAACGACGAAACGGGCTCGGGTTCCTTCTCCAGAACAAGTACCTGAACATCATGCAGCCGCAGTTCGGCGGCCAGCGTCGCACCGGTCGGCCCGCACCCAGCAATGATCACATCGAACATGAGCCACCCATTCTGCCAATTCTTTCCCACCCAGTCACATGCGTCCCCGTGGTCAGGCGCGACCGCGCACGCGTCTCACTGATCCCGTATTTCCGCAGGTCCTGGCATCGGCCGCCAATCATGCGGCACCCTCAAGTCTTGGCGCAAGCGATATATGTTGAAGGTAAAGCCGAGTTTGTCCGATTCGATTTCGAGAGCGTTCATCGAACCGCGAATTTGGCGATGGCCGCTTCGCTGACCGGCGTGTCGACAGGAACAGGTCCGACGGGCGAGCGTCGTTGCCGGTCGACGGCCGTGGTCGCCGAACGCCTTCACCGAGCGCGCTGGCACACCACTAAATCCCACCCCAGCTACCGCGAGGTGCTCACCAACCTGCCGCACACCGATTGCCGCTCAACATCATGCCGACCTACCCGATCCCCCGATCCCCCGACGCCTTACGGCCCGACGCCCGACGCCCGACGCCCGACGCCCGAACAAGCCCGCACCATCCGCCTGGCCTGGGCAAACGCCACGACCTACCCGTGAAACACGAGCCAACAAGCGCACCACCGAGGCGATTGTCGGAATGTTAACATCTGGACATGCCGAACATCCCACGCTTCCACCTCGCCATGCCCGTTGACGACCTCGACGCCGCCCGCCGCTTCTACGGCGAGACGCTCGGCCTGGAGCAGGGCCGCAGCTCCGACACCTGGATCGACTGGAACCTGCACGGCCACCAGTTCGTCACCCACCTGGCGCCGAAGACGGAGCGAGTCAGCAACCCCGTGGACGGCCACGACGTGCCGGTGCCCCACTTCGGGCTCGTGCTGACCGTCCCCGAGTTCCAGGCCCTGGCCGGGAAGCTCACCGACGCGGGCACGAAGTTCGTCATCGAGCCGTACGTGCGGTTCAAGGGTGAGCGCGGCGAGCAGTGGACGATGTTCCTGCTGGACCCGGCGGGCAACGCGCTGGAGTTCAAGGCCTTCGCGGACGACTCGCAGGTGTTCGCAACGTAAAGGCCAGCCAAAAATCTTGCACGACGCGCAAGTTTCAGTAGCGTGGAGGTGACGCCGAGCCACGGCCTGGTCACGCCAGGTCAGACAGGGAGAGGTCATGACCACGGCCGAGCGGCAGCGCAGCGCGCAGGAGCTCATCCGTCCGCAGCTGCCCGCCGAACTCACCAAGCGCGATGGATGCCCGTTCGACCCGGCCAGCGGGCTGACCGAGTTGAGCGGGCGCGGGCAGATTCACCGGATCGAGCACAACGGTGAGACCGTCTGGCTCGTCACCGGGCACGACGAGGCACGGGCGGTGCTCGCCGAGCCGAAGATGAGCTCGGACCGGATCAACAGCCCGCGCGCCCGAGCGCTCATCTCGCCGGAGCTGCATGCCGAGCTGTTCCCGCCGGAGCGGCGGGCCGGGTCGTTCATCTTCATGGACGCCCCCGAGCACACCCGTTACCGCAGGCTGCTGACGGGGCAGTTCACGGTGCGGCGCATGCGGGACCTGACGCCACGCGTGCACGAGATCGTCACCACCCAGCTCGACGCGATGATCGAGAAGGGACCGCCGGCCGATCTCGTGCACGACTTCGCGCTGCCGGTGCCGTCGCTGGTGATCTGCGAGCTGCTGGGCGTCGACTACGGCGACCGCGACGAGTTCCAGCGCCGCACGTCCAAGCTGCTCAGCCTCACCACGACGATCGAGGAGCAGATCAAGGTCAACGCGGATCTGCGACTGTTCATGCAGTCGCTCGTCCGCGAGAAGCAGAAGAACCCGGGAGACGACCTGTTGTCCGGGTTGGTGCGCGACACCGACCTCAACGAGGACGAGCTCACGGGCATCGCGAACCTGCTGCTCATCGCCGGCCACGAGACGACGGCGAACATGCTCGGGCTCGGCACGTTCGCGCTGCTCGAACACCCGGACCAGTTCGCCAAGCTCCGGGAGCACCCCGAACTCGTCGAGAACGCCGTCGAGGAGCTGCTGCGCTACCTGTCGATCATCAGCATGGGTGTCGCGCGGCACGCCAAGGAGGACGTCACGATCGGCGGCGCCACCATCCGCGCCGGTGAGACCGTCGTGGTGTCGGTGCCCGCTGTCAACCGCGACGAGACCCAGTACGACGACCCGCACGCGCTGCGAGTCGACCGGCCGCGCGGGCACCACGTGGCGTTCGGGCACGGCATCCACCAGTGCCTCGGCCAGCAGCTGGCGCGCGTGGAGATGGCCGTCGGCTACACCGAGCTGCTGCGCAGGCTGCCGACGCTGAAGCTCGCCGTACCGGCGGACGAGGTGCCGCTGCGGACCGACATGTCGATCTACGGCGTGCACAAGCTCCCGGTCACCTGGTGAAACCAGCGCCGAGCTGGTCGATCATCCCCCCGACCAGTTCGGCGGCCGTGTACCGCTCGGAGGCGGACGGTGTGTCCAGCCACCACTGCACGACCGCGCGCAACGACGCAAGGATCGTCGACGCCGTCACGGCCGGATACGGGTCCAACGAAGCGTCCACTCCGCACCGCACCGCGATCGCCGCGGTCAGCTCCTGCTCACGGGCGGAGTAAGCGGCGATCACGTGCGGCAGCAGCGCCGGGTGCCGGCGCAGTTCGCGCAGCTGGCGAAGCCGGTCGAGGTCGACGTACCGCGGGTAGATCGAGTGCAACGCCTCTCGCAGCGCGACCAGCACCGGCTCGTCCAGAGGCCGCGCGGCGAACTCCCGCACGAACGCCAGGGCCGTGGTCGTGTCACCGGCGACGACCGCTTCCTCTTTGGACGAGAAGTAGTTGAAGAACGTCCGCAGCGACACCCCGGCCGCCCGCGCGATCTGCTCGACCGTCACCCGGTCCAGGCCGTGCTCGACGCACAGGCTCCAGGCGGCGTCACCCAGCGCCTCCCTGGTAGCCGCCTTCTTGCGTTCACGCAGGCCCGTCATGGCGGAAAGGTTAAGGCGTACCGGAAATTGGTGTAGACCTTGCCACCCATATGAGCACCTCAATACGGTCTGTGAGAACGCTCTCACAGACCTACGGAGGACCGGGTGCACCTACTCGGAGTCGTCGTACTGACCGGTGCCCTGCTCACCGCCGGCCAGGCCCATGCCTCGCCCCCGCGAGCAGCACAGGCACCGACCGTCACGCTGATCACCGGGGACCAGGTGCTCACCGGCCAGCGAGCGGTCAGACCGGCGCCCGGCCGCGAGCACGTCATGTTCACGACCTACACCGCCCAGGGCCACGAGTACGTGGTGCCGCACGACGCCATGCCGATGATCGCGGACGGCCGCCTCGACGAGCGCCTCTTCGACGTCACCGAGCTCGCCACGTACGGCGGCGCCCTGCCCGTGATCGTCACCTACCCCGAAGGCGCCACCCGCACCCAAACCACGGGCCTGCCGCTCCCGAGCATCAACGGCGTCGCCCTCGACGCGGCCAGGACACCGATTGTCGGAATGTTAACAAGCGGCATGTCAACATTCGACATGTCGACATCCGGCATCAAGAAGATCTGGCTCGACGCGAAGCGCCGGGCGAACCTGGACCGCAGCGTCGCCCAGATCAACGCCCCCGCCGCCTACGAGGCGGGTTTCACCGGCAAGGGCACCACGGTCGCCGTCCTCGACACCGGAGTCGACCAGACCCACCCGGACCTCAAGGACCGCGAGATCGGTGAGCGCAACTTCACGACCTCACCGGACGCGGGCGACCACTACGGCCACGGCACGCACGTCGCGTCGATCATCGCGGGCACCGGTGCGAAGAGCGGCGGCAAGTACCGCGGTGTCGCGCCGGACGCGAGCATCCTCGACGTCAAGGTGCTGGGCGACAACGGTTCCGGTCAGGACAGCGGGATCATCGCCGGCATGGAGTGGGCCGTCGAGCAGGGCGCCCAGATCGTCAACATGAGCCTCGGCGGCTACGACACCCCCGAGATCGAGCCGCTCGAGGAAGCGGTCAACCGCCTCAGCGCCGAGAAGGGCACGCTGTTCGTGGTCGCCGCCGGCAACAGCGGCCCGAACGCCAGCACCGTCGGCTCGCCCGGCACCGCCGACGCGGCCCTCACCGTCGGCGCCGTCGACGCCAGAACCAGATCGCCGAGTTCTCCAGCCGCGGCCCGACCAAGGCCGGCACGCTCAAGCCCGACCTCACCGCGCCGGGTGTCGGCATCGTCGCCGCCCTGCACTCCGACGGCAAGATCGGCCCGCCGGTCGCCGAGGGCTACACCTCGCTCGACGGCACCTCGATGGCCACCCCGCACGTCGCCGGCGCGGCGGCCCTCCTGCGTCAGCAGCACCCCGGCCTCAACGGTCGCCAGCTCAAGGCCCGCCTCACCGGCAGCACCACGCCCACCGCGAAGCTGACCCCGTTCGAGCAGGGCTCCGGCCGCGTCGACGTCGCCAAGCTGGTCAAGCAGAACGTGACCTCGACCCCGACCAGCCTCAGCTTCGGCGCCCACCGATGGCCGCACACCGGCACACCCGCGCTGACCAAGGAGATCACCTACACCAACGCGGGTTCCGAGCCTGTCACCCTCGACCTCACCACCGAGACGAACGGCAGCCTGTTCAGCGTCTCCCCCGCGAAGCTCACCGTTCCCGCCAACGGCACCGCGACCGCCACGGTCACCGCGGACATCGCCAAGCAGCCCAACGGCGGCGTCTTCGGCGGCGCGGTCGTCGCGAACGGCGTGCGCACGGCTGTCGTCGCTGATCTCGAAGTGGAGAGCTACGACGTCACGATCACCGGAACCGAACGCTCCGGCGTCAAGGCGAGCTCGACCTTCGCGTTCCTGATCAACGTCGACACCGGCACCCGCGTGTGGCCGGAGAACGGCGTCGCCCGTCTCGCCAAGGGCCGCTACATCCTCTCCGGCAGCGTCATGTCGTCGGACGGCGCCCACACCCACGACGCGATCAACTACCCGAACCTGACGGTCGCCGGCGCGACCACGATCAACCTGGACGCACGGCAGGCCAAGCCGGTCCAGGTGAAGCTCCCGGTCACCGCGCAGCTCTCGTTGCTGCAGACCGGTTTCGAACGCGTCGTCAACGGCACCCGCTACACCATCGGCAACTTCTCGGTCGGCGGCGTGATCGACCACCTCGGCGTCGCGAGCCTCGGCCCCGACTCGAACGAGGTCACCGGCAAGATCGCGACGTTCTGGAACGCGGGCCCCGACTTCTACGGACTCGCCTGGTATCGCAAGGGATCCGCGCCGAACGGCCTGAACAAGACGGTCGCGAAGAAGGATCTGGCCACCGTCAAGGTCGACATGCCCGCCCTGAAGGACGGCCAGAACGCCACCATCGGCCACACCTCGGCTCCCGAGGGTCGCTCCGACTGGGGTTACGGCTCGCTGGACAACCTGGCTCCCGGCCCGCGCACCGAGTACTACGGCGGCGACGGCGGCGACTGGTCGCGCAGGCTCAACCTGTTCAACGAGAACGGCAACATCGGCGCGCTCGCCGGCCCGCTCAGGCACTACCGGCCGGGCAGGTCGTACGTGGAACCGTTCAACCGCGCGGTGTTCGGCCCGGCGCTGCCCGAGACGAGGGACGTCCCGCACTCGTTCCGCACCGGCGACATGGTCCGGATCACGGTCCCGCTGTACGGCGACAACGCGGGCAACGCGGGCTACGGCCCGGTCATCGAGGCCAAGACCACGCTCTACCGCGACAACGTCAAGGCGGGCGAGACGGCCGAGGCGGGCTGGGCCCTGCTCGACGTGGAGCCGGGGGCCGCGGACTACCGCCTGGAGACGACGGCGACCCGCGACAACCCGTTGAGCACGAAGGTGTCCGGCGTCTGGACGTTCCGCAGCGACACGACGGCCAAGCAGACCGCGCTGCCGCTGAGTGTCATCCGCTTCACCCCGCAGCTGGACGACAACGGCACCGCGCGAGCGGGTCAGATGCTGTCGGTGCCGGTCTCGACCCAGTCGCAGGCGGGCTCGGTGCGCATCACGTCCGTCGAGGTCTCCTACGACGGCGGCACGACGTGGCGCCACACCCCCGTCACGAGCAACCGCGTACTGCTCGCCCACCCGAGGGACGCCAAGTCGGTCTCCTTGCGCGCCAAGCGTCCGGCCAAGACCAGACCGTGGAGCAGACGATCATCAACGCGTACCTGCTCCGCTGATGAACCGGCCCGCGTGCTCGCGAGCCCACAAAGCGAACGAGCGCGCGGGCCTCCCCAGCACGTCCTCAACCGTCGACACGACCGTGTACCCCTCAGCGGGCATGTCCCTCTTCCACCCGAGCAGCACGTCGACCACCTCGGCAGGCCGGCCCGCCGCGAGCATCTCCGCACGCGCCTCAGCCTCGGACTGCTCGACGTACCGGATCTCCCTGCCGACCGCCGCGCTCAAAGCCGCCACCTGCTCCGGCACGGAAAGCGACTCCGGCCCCGTCAGCGTGTACGTGCGGCCGCCGTGCCCACCCCTCACGAGCACGGCGGCCGCCACCGCGCCGATGTCGCCCTCGTGCACGAGCGCACTCCGCGCGTACGCGAACGGCTCGCGCACCTCCCCCTTCACGCGCACCGACTCGGCCCAGACGAGCGCATTGGACATGAAGTCCACCGGCCGCAACACGGTCCACTCCAGCGAGCTGGCCGTGACCGCCTCCTCCATCGCACTCCGGTGTCCGCTCCACAGCACGGTGATCCGCCGGACCCCTGCCTCCTCCGCCTGCTTCACCAGGTCCGGCCCGGACAGCAGCTCGGCGTAGTCCGCACCGGCGTTCGTCAGCATGTGCACCGCGGTGACGCCGTCGAACGGGATCGTCTCTGGCCTGGTCAGGTCCCCCTCGACGACTTCGACCTGAGCCGGAAGATGAGACTCGGCCGCGTTCCTGGTGACAGCACGAACCCGCTGCCCCAGCGCGAGCAGCTCGTTCACCACCTGACGCCCGGCGTTCCCGGTCGCCCCGCAACGAGAACCGTCATGGCAGCGACCGTAGAACATCCAGTTAACTGGAGATCAAGCGAGGAACTCGACGGCCTGAGTCCACGACTGCCAGAATGACACTGATCATGCGAGGGGGCCTGGGTGCAGGAACTGACCGACGAGATGGTGGTCGACCACTGCCCGCCGCCCGCGAAGACTCCCGATGTCTCGGGCGAGGTGCGCATCCCGGGCCGCCACGTCGCCAACGTCGCGAAACACCCGGACGGCCGCCTGGCGGTGATCACCTGGTCATCCCCGGAGATCGACCCGGGACTGCTCAACCCCGCGCTCCACGTCGTCGAGAACGGAATGGTCACCGACCTGGGCGCGACGCCGGCCGACGCGTGTGATCCGGTCTGGTGGGGCGACGAGATCGTCTACCTGGCCCTGACGCCGCCGCACCTGCAGGGCGGCAACGCCGTCTTCGACCAGCGCCACCGCAACCTCACCGAGGGCATGCCGGCCTGCCCGATCGAGCTCGTCCAGGACGACGGCAACGCGCCGATCATGGTGGTCGCGACCGGCCTGGACACCGAGTTCCACCGCCTCGACCAAGGTCTGCTCGACCACGCCACGGGAGCGCAGCGGCCGCGGCACGACCATGCCCACCACTTCGACCAAGGTCTGCTCGACCGCGCCACGGAGACGCACCGACCGCAGCATGGCCATGCCCACCACCTCGGCCAGGTCTGCTCGCCCGCGTCACGGGAGCACACCGACCGCGCGGCGGCCAAGCCCACCAGCTCGGCGACATCCCGTGGGGCAGCCAGGAACGCCTCCACTACCAGGCCTCCGACGGACTCGACCTCGACGGGCTCCTGGTCCTCCCGGTCGGCAAGACCCGAGAAGACGGACCGTTCCGTCTCGTCACCCTGGTCCACGGCGGCCCGTACGACCGGTGGACCGACGACCTCCAGCTCCACTGGGTGCCGTCGGCACAGTGGTTCGCGCATCAGGGAATCGCGAGCTTTCTGCCCAACCCCAGAGGCGGGCTCGGCCACGGCCACGAGTTCGCGGCCGCCGTCGCGGGACGTGTCGGCCAGGAGGAGTGGCACGACATCGAGACCGGGATCGACCTGTTGATCGCGCAGAACATCGCCGACCCCGACCGGCTCGGCATCGCCGGCTGGAGCCACGGCGGGTTCATGGCCGCCTGGGCGACAACGCGGACGGACAGGTTCAAAGCGGCACTCGTGGGCGCAGGCATCTCCGACTGGCCGAGGCAGGTGGCGACCGGCGAGTGGGGTGCGTTCGAGGCGGCGCTCGGCGACAGCCCGGAGCACAGCCCGATCACCTACGCGGACCGGATCCGCACACCGCTGTTGATCGTGCACGGCGCTGACGACACCAACGTGCCGGTGGAGCAAGCCGAACTCCTGCACCGGGCCGTAGAACACTCCGAACTCATCATCTACCCCGGCGAGGGACACTCGCTGCGGAAGCGTGAGCACAGGCTGGATCTGCTGAACCGAGCCAGAAGGTTGTTCGCGAAGCTCTGAGACTTGCGCAAGTCTTCCGCAAGCCTTGCAACCACGTGGCAAACGGGTGCAAACGGGCCCATCGAGATCAAATCAATTTTTTTCAGGACGTTCGGGAACGAACCTCCCATGCGCCAGCCCATCCTGTCGCTGGTGATCGCCCTGCGCATGCCACAGCACACTTCAGATACCAGAACCGCCACGCATCTTTCCTGTTCAGAGCGGTCTGTCGCAAATTTGCGCAATCACGTCGACATATTGCGATAATCTGCTAGGCACTTCTACGGTGAGGCGCGCCACACCCCCTCGCGTCCCCACCGAGAAGGGCCAAGCACGCCATGTCAACGACGACACGCGCTCGCTCCCTGCTAGCCCCCTTGGTCGCGCTGGTCACCGCCGCGGCCACGCTCACCGTCTCCCCCGCGGCGCAAGCAGCGCCGGTGAGCCTGGACCTGCAACGGCAGACGCGCATCGACCAGGTCACGCTGACCGCGCCGCGCAACGCAACGGAAACCTTCGCCGTGCAGACGAGTCTCGACGGCAGAGGCTGGTCGACGCTCGTCGCGGAACGACCACATGCCTTCAAGAACGGCAAGGTGACGTTCCAGGTCGACCCGACGCTGGTCCGGCACGTCCGCGCCACCAAGACCACGGCCAGGCTCGAAGTCCACGAGGCCGCCGTCAGCGCCAAACTTCAGGCGAGTTACAGCGCCAGCAGCACCAACCAGAACTACACCCCCGGCAACGCCGGGGACGGCAACCAGGGCACTTACTGGGAGAGCGCGAACAACGCGTTCCCGCAATGGATCCAGGCCGATCTCGGCGCCGCGCTGAAAACCGACAGGGTCTGCTGAAGCTCCCGGCCGCGAACTGGGGCACCCGCACCCAGACCCTCGCGGTCCAGGGCAGCACGGACGGCACCGGCTTCACCGATCTCGTCGCCTCACGCGGACACGAGTTCCCCAAGAGCACGCTCTTCCCGGCCAACACGACCGAGGCAGGCGGCGGCAAGATCACCGACGCTCTGTTCACGCGTCTGGTCGGCTACAAGGCTGAGGAC
>NZ_VSRL01000023.1 GCF_012184385.1 Lentzea indica | reverse complement strand
ACGACCTGGCCGAGATCTTCCTGACCGGTATCACGAAGAAGCTCGGCGGACAGATCAACGCCGATCTGAACTCGCAGGTCAACAACGCCGACGTGGACCGAAGGAGCCGACGTTGGTCAGCATCGAGTCGCGCTTCGACTCGTCCCAGGCAGCGCCGTCGACGGTCTTGGCCAGCGAACCGATGATGGCGTTCGCGGCGTCGTAGGAGAACGCACCGTAGGCGGCGTAGTCCTCCTTGCCGAACTTCGCCTTGTACGCGTCGACGAACGCCTTGGCCGTGGCCAGCGACTCGGTCGGCGCGCCAACGGAGGTGGCGAGGTCGCCTTCCTTACCGCCCAGCTCGATGTACTTGCCGTCGAAGATGCCGTCGCCGCCCATCAGCGGAACGTTCAGGCCGGCGGACGCCATCTGCTTGGACAGCGGACCCGCGGCGGGGTACTCACCGCCGTAGTAGACGGCCTCAGGGGCGAGTGCCTTGATCTTGGCGATGACACCGGAGAAGTCGGTGTCCTTCTCGCCGACCGTCTCCTGGCCGACGATCGTGCCGCCCTTCTTGGAGACCTGCTTCGACAGCTCGGCCGCGAGGCCCGCACCGTAGGTCTTGCCGTCGGTGACGATGGCGATCTTCTTCTTGCCGGCCTTCTCGACGAGGTAGTTGGCCGCGTACGGGCCCTGCAGGTCGTCGGTGGCACAGACGCGGAAGTAGTTGTCGAACTGGCGCTTCGGGGCGGTCAGGAAGTCATTGCCCCTGGTCAGCGACGGGTTGGTGTTCGCTGGCGACACCTGGGGGATCTTCTTGTCCCGCAGGATCGGCTGCACGGTCTGCGCAACAGACGAGTTCAGCGTGCCGACGACACCGACGACGTTCGGGTCGGTCGCCAGCTTGGTGGCGGCCTGGGCTCCCTTGGCGGGGTTGGCCTCGTCGTCCTGCGCGGAGACGGCCAGCTTGTAGCCCTTCACCGTGCACTTCTTGTTCGCCTCGTCCACGGCGAGCTCGGCGGACTGCTTGATGCCGATGCCAAGAGCGGACAGGTTCCCGGACAGCGGGGCGACTACACCGACGGTCAGAGTGCCCTTCGACGTGTCGCAGTCGCCCCCCGCGGTGCCGCCTTCTTGTTTGTTCGTGCCACAGGCTGCGACGACAAGCAGCGTGGCGCCGACAATCGCAGCGGACTTCACAGAGTGCTTACGCACGTGATGTCCCTCCTCTATCCCTGCTCCCGGCGACGCGAGTTCTCCGCGCACCGCTCCATCACCCTCTCCTGAGGGATGGCCGGAACCTAGGCGATGACTGTGACCGCAGTCATCACAGCCAATGGGCTCGTGACCATAACGCAACGCGGCGTTATGTTTCACTTAAGCAATGTCACATACCGTAACCTTCGTTCACTCTTTGGACGGCTGCCATAACCTGGCCGTATGACTCCGCGTCGTCGGGTGATCGCAGCTGTGGGAGCCACCGCCGTGCTCATCGCAGCGGTACTGGTGCTGCGGCAGGCCGACGACACGCCGGAAAGGCCCAGCTCAGAGCCTGTTCGACTGACGCGGTACACGACAGATTTCATCACACTGCCGTCTCAATCGGCTGCGCCCGAGCCACCGTCCACCGTCTGGAGCAGCGACGGCAGGGTCCACTGGACGCCCGTGCCCGGCGTGTCGGGGTACGAGGTCAACGGCAGGCTCGTCGCGTCGCCGGAGGTTGCGGCTTCCGGGCGGCCCGACGTGCGGGCCGTGGACGGGTTCGGCCAGCGATCGCTGCCGGTCAGGGCCGAGGAGCGCCCTGGTGACGACGGGTGGCGCCGCGCCGTCAACGGATGGCTCGACGACTTCGACGACACGTTCCTGGAGCGCCGCTACCACCTGAGCGGACGCCGCGGTTGCGTGAACCCCGGCTCCGGCTCCGGCGGTCGTCTGGTGATCGACATGCCGTGCGGCAACGACGCGGCGGTGCTGCGCGCACGGACGCTTCTGCAGCTGAACGATGCGGACGAACTGGGCCGGGTGGTCGTCGTGACGGACGCGGCCGGGCCACACGGGAAGCTCGTGCTCGACCTCGTTCCTGGAACCCCCGACCGCCTCGGACCCGTACCTCCCGCCGATGCGGTTCGCGTGGTGGTGGACGACTCCGTTTCACCCGGCACGCGCGGTGCGGGCGTTCTGCATCGGTTCGAAGTAGTACTGACACGCGGCGGTGTGCGCGTTCTGCAGGACGGCGCGCAGATCGCCACTTCGCCCGTCGTGCCTCAGTGGCGCGAGGCGAGCGTGCTGATCGGCGTGACTCCGCCGCCGAGCTTTCCGGGACGGGTCGAGATCGACGCGGTCGGCATCACCGGACCGCTTCAGCCGATGCCCGAGGTGATCGAGACCCCGATCGTGGCCGGAACATTGCGAGTGCTGGAGCCAGATGAGGAGGCGCCGGGCATCGGTGTGGCGCGTGCACCGTTGCGTGGGGCTCCTTCAGCGCGATTACGGGCAACGGTGCGGATCGGCGACGGCGGCGACCCGAACGGCCTGGTCGCGCAGCTCGGTTCGGCGCGGTTGCCGTTGCGGCCGGTGGTGAGCGGCTGGTCCGCGGCGGAGGGCAGCGAGCTGACCGTGACCGGGGACGTGCCCGCCGAGCTGCTCGGCTCTGCCGGGCCGGACGCGCTGAGCTGTCTGCTACGTCCCTGTGTGCTTGGCAGTCTCAGGTGCTGGAGAGCTACATGGAGGTGCCGGGGCAGTCGCCGGTGAAGCTCGGGAACGCACCGGACGAGCCCGCGCCCGTTCTGCCCGTGATGACCGCTGAGTTCACCCGTGTAACCCCGAACGAGGCGACGCTGGCGATCACCCTCGACGCCGCTTCCGCGCGGTCAGTGGCGCCGCTGGCGGGCTTCGAGGTGTACGTCGACAGCGGTCACGTGGCGACGATGCCGATGCCCGGTGGTGTCGGCGGCCGGCACGAGGTGCAGATCTCGCTCAAAGGCAGCCACAACGTCGAAATCCGCCTGCGCCCCGAGAACCCCGAGGCGCAGACGGACTCCGTGTGGCTCGAACTCAGCCGAAGTTCTCGATGACGGCCTCTGCGACGGCCTTCATCGTCGTGCGGCGGTCCATGGCGGTGCGCTGCACCCACCGGAACGCCTCCGGCTCACTCAGACCCTGCTTGGTCATGAGAATGCCCTTGGCCCGTTCCACGACCTTGCGCGTCTCCAGGCGCTCGGTGAGCCCGGCGACCTCCTGCTCGAGCGCGGCCAGCTCGCTGAACCGGCTGATCGCCAGCTCGATCGCGGGCACCAGGTCCCGCTTGGCGAACGGCTTGACCAGGTAGGCCATCGCGCCCGCGTCACGGGCGCGTTCGACCAGGTCGCGCTGGCTGAACGCGGTGAGGATCACGACCGGCGCGATCCGGTTGCCCGCGATCTGCTGGGCGGCCTCGATCCCGTCGACCTTGGGCATCTTCACGTCCAGGATCACCAGGTCGGGGTTGAGCTCGTTCGCGAGCTTGATGGCCTCTTCACCATCAGCGGCCTCGCCCGCCACCTCGTAGCCCTCTTCGCGCAACATCTCCACCAGGTCGAGACGGATCAAAGCCTCATCCTCGGCGACGAGCACGCGAGGGGCCTTGCGCGTGGCTTCGGCTTGGGCCTCGGCAGCCTGCTGGGTCACCGGGGTCCTCCTGACGATCGTTCCTGCGGGCGAAAGCGCAGTCTACCGGCGGTCAGGCTCCTGATCGGGCTCGGCGGCCGTGACGGCAGACACGAACTCCTCGGGCCACGGATAGGTCCGCATGCCTTCCTCGACGTCCTGGGTCGGCGCGTCGATGCGGCGGAGCGTGATTTCGCGGGTGGTGCCGAAGTCCGGGCGCCCGAGCCGTTCGCGGATCTCCGCCTCTGCCGGGCCACCGGCCCATTCGACGAACCAGGCCTCGCCCATCGGAAGTGCTCGCAGCCAGCTCGCGTCATGCCACAGGTGTACCCGGCGAAGTAGAGCGCTCCCAGTGGCCGCTTTCGGCGTTTCCTCGTCGTTGCCGCCGCCGCCGGCGTACTCGACGCCGCGGAACTCGTGCATCCAGCGCACGTACCGCATGCCGAGGTCCCATGCTTTCTCGTCGACGCCGACGAGGACGACCGAGGCGTCACCGGTGGTCAGCTCCGCCGACCGCCGGTGCTGCTGGTGCGTGAGGCCCGCGACGCCCATGCCGAAGCCGGCCTCGGTGCGTGGAAGCAGCTCGAACAGCAACGGCCCGAGGGCCCTGTCGCTCAGGTGCAGCTTGAGGCTCTCCCCCGGTTCCACCGTCCGGAACGCGTGGGCGGGCCTGATGATGCTCGCGGGCGGCATCAGCTGGAGCACGCTGGCCGCGGTGCAGCCCGCGATCAGCACTTTCGCTTCCAGTTGCCGCTGGGCCTGCGTGGTCGCATCGGGCAGCGGATCCCCGCCGCGGACGGCCGGGACCGCCTGAGACAGGTTCTCGCCCGTGTAGATGCGCCGCAGATCGGCGAGCTGGTCCGTGTTGGACAGACGTGCCATGACAGCAGTCCTCGTTTCCGCCGCCCGGCTCGGCACGACAAGGACGCATGTGCACGCGTCTACGTGGTCGGTTCGCTTCGGTGAGCAGGAGTTGCTGAACACTGCGGCGGAGAGTGCCGCTCACTGCCGGGGAGCGGCTCCAGCCTCACGTCTGCTCGGACGCCACTGACCACGTTACCGAACCGCGCATCTGGTTTTAGTCGGCGCCCACGATCAGCTTGTACTTGACGTCGACGCTCTTGCCGTCGGCGGAACCGCGGATCACCAGCTCGTGCTCACCGGACGGCGGTGGGTTGATCCAGGCGTACAGGCCGCAGCCGACCGAGTTGATCCTGCCGACCTGGCTGCCGAACGGGTTGCCCGCGCGCGCCTCGTAGGTGAACGGCGTGGCCGACACCCTCGTCAGCGCCTGCGTGGAGCCGTCCAGCAGCACCTCGCCCTGGGCGCCCTTCATGAACCTCTCGCAGCCCGCGACGTCGCTGGCGAGGTTCACAACGGGAGCGAGAAGCGGCTTGTCGGCGGGGACCCGGCACTGCCGCACGACGGGCTCTTCGCTGAGGGACCCGGCGAGCAGCCAGACCTCGACGGGCTGGTCGCGCATGCAGAACCGCCCGGAGGTGTCGGACACGGGGTTGCTGTTGGCGGGCTGGGAAGCCCACGTCCACCAGCGAGCCTGGAACTCGCCCGGCGCCAGTTTGTCCGAAGTGGACGTTTGGGGAGCGGTGGGTGGGGCCGCCATTTGCGCGTTACCGCCGCAGCCGGCGAGCAGAACAACTAAGAACAGCAGGACTTTCCTCACTGGTTCTCGCGTCCCTTGCGTCGTTGTTCCTCCGCGCGCTCACGGCAGCGGCGCAGGAACTCCTCGTCGTCGTCAGGATTGGTGGCCGAGAACCGCCCCGGCCGGTTGTACTCGGGAAAATCAGAAGCTTCGCGTTCGTATGCACCACGGCGCGCGCGTCCGGTCCCCACCACCGGACGACCCGCCACGAACCACGCGATCGAGCCCACCAACGGGAACAGCAAGACCAGGAGAAGCCACAACATCTTCGGCAGATTGCGAACTGAGCCTTCGTCGGTCGTGATCACGTCCACGACGGCGAAGATCGTCAGACACAACATCACCACTCCGAACAGCCCACCGAAGTACAGCATCTCCACCCCCAGGTCGTGCGGTCGCGCACATCGTGGCACAAGGGACACGCCATGAACATGGTTCAGTCGTCAATCATCTGCGGAGCATTTCGCGTAGTCGCGAATCCCCGGCGAGCAAGGGTTGTCACTTCGCCTTAAAACGCTTGTTTCATTCCACCTTTTCGAAATGGGCGCAAACCTGCCACGCCCCTGGTGGCCCGAGTGATACCTGAGGTGGAATTAGCCTAGCCACAGACGGCGGCGAACACCAACCACCAGTTCGCGCGCTCAGCTGAACAGGTCCGCCGCCATGGGCCGACCCGCGCAACCAATTCACCCCAGAGGGTGAAATGGCCCCGGCGCCGAGGCCGAATTCGGCTCACGCCGCGGCGCCGGCCCGGATTCAACTTCCTCGATTCCGTGTGCAGCCCGATCGAACAACGAACACTTTCCGCCAAGTCGTTCCAACGCCGAGTACCGGAACGTTCACATGAGCCGTGGCGCAGGTGAGGCTGAGCGCCAGACCTGCTGCGGACCCGTTGTCGAGGCGGTAAGCAGGCCTTAGCGTCGCTCGCATGCCAAGGGGTGCAGAGAGTGTGCTGGAAGTGCTGGCCGCGCACGGCGTCGAGGTCGTGTTCGGCCTGCCCGGCGTGCACAACCTCGCCATCTGGGAGGCACTGCGGAAGCACCCTGGTATCCGCATGATCGGGGTGCGGCACGAGCAGACGGCGGTCTACGCGGCGGACGGCTACGCACGGGCCACGGGCAAGCTCGGCGTCGCGGTGGTGACGACCGGTCCCGGTGCGGCGAACACGCTCGGCGCCACCGGCGAGGCGTGGGCGTCGGGCAGCCCGGTGCTGGTGATCGCCACGGACATCCCCAGCACGTTGCGGCAGCCCGGGGTCTACCGGGGCGTGCTGCACGAGACGCGTGATCAGAAAGCCATGTTCGGGCCGGTCACCAAGGCCGCCTTCGACGTGCCGTCCGCACAGGAGCTGGGCGCGTACACCGACAAGGCGGTCCAGCAGGCCGTCCAAAGCCCGCACGGGCCCGTTTATCTCGGTGTGCCAACGGACTTCTTGTCCGCCGAGGTTCCCCGCCACACTTCGTCGAAGATCGAAGAGGCACACGTCGTCCCGGACCTCGCCGAAGCCGAGGAGCTCATCGCCCAGGCATCGAGGCCCCTGATCTGGGCCGGCGGTGGCGCGGCTCGATCAGGTGCCGGAGCTGCCGTGGGAGCGTTGGCGGCCAAGTTGCAGGCGCCGATCGTCACCACGTACGGCGCGCGTGGGCTGACCGACAGCCCTCTTGTCGTGCGAGGGCCGGTGCACGCGCCGCCCGTCGGGAAGCTGTGGGACGACGCCGATCTCGTGATCGCGATCGGCACGGACTTCGACGGCATGATGACGCAGAACTGGTTGCAGCCGAAGCCGCGTTCCCTGGTGGCCATCAACATCGACAAGGCGGAGGCGAACAAGAACTACCCCGCGGACGTCACGATCGAAGGCGACGCCGCCACCGTCACCGCGGCCCTCGCGACCAAGGTGAGCGAGAAGGAAGCAGTCGTCGACGTCGACGCGGTCAACGCCGAAGTGCGGGCGCTGGCCGAAGCGGACTCCCCGGAAGCCGTGAAGCTGCTGAAGGCGCTCGAAGGCTCCGACGCCACGATCGTCGCCGACATGTGCATCCCCGGCTACTGGATCGGCGGCTTCCACCACGTCACCAAGGAACGAGGCCTCGCGTACCCGGTCGGCTGGGGCACGCTCGGGTTCGGGTTCCCCGCGGCGATCGGCGCGGCCGTCGAGCACCGGACGATCGCGGTGGTCGGTGACGGCGGTTTCCTGTTCGCCTGCGGGGATCTCGCGACGCTCAGGCAAGAAGGTCTCCCGCTCACGATCGTGCTCGTCGACGACGGCGGCTACGGAATGCTCCGGTACGACCAGCAGGTCGCGAACCACACCATCAGCGGGGTTGACCTGACCAGGCCCGACTTCGCGAAGCTCGCGGAGAGCTTCGGCATCCCGGCGGTCACCCTCGAAGGCT
Source organism: Lentzea indica (assembly GCF_012184385.1). Classification (GTDB taxonomy): domain Bacteria; phylum Actinomycetota; class Actinomycetes; order Mycobacteriales; family Pseudonocardiaceae; genus Lentzea; species Lentzea indica. The sequence continues at coordinate 54,857 of NZ_VSRL01000023.1, read as the reverse complement.
TCGACGGGCTCAAGGACGCGTTGGCCGGCGCCGTGGGCCCCACCATGATCGTGGTGAACGCGAGCCTCAAGCCGCCGATCAACACCTCACCCCGGTGGTACCGCAAAAACGCCACTTGATCACGAACCCGCCCGGTACCGTCCCGCCATGAGACGTGGGCTGGGGATCGTGCTCGCTGTGCAGGCAGTGGTGCTGACCGCGTTGTCGGGACGGTACGGGTTTCACCGGGACGAGCTGTACTTCATGGCGGCGGGAAAACACCCCGCCTGGGGCTACGTGGACCAGCCGCCGATCACGCCGATCTCGCCCGCCTCAGCACGGAGGTGTTCGGCGAAACCCCGGTCGGCCTCCGCGTGATCGCCACCGTTCTCGCGCTCGCCATCACCGTCGTGGTCGCCCTGATCGCCAAGGAACTCGGCGGTGGCGCGGTCTTCGCGGCCGCCGCGTCGGCGACGTCGACGTTCGTGCTCGCGGTGAGCCACATGCTGTCCACGGCCACCGTCGACCTGTTGGTCTGGGTGCTCATCGGGTACTTCGCAGTGAAGCTGTTGAAGACCAAGGACGGACGCTGGTGGCTGGCCCTCGGCGCGACCGTCGGCGTGGGCCTCGCCAACAAGTGGCTGCTGCTGTTGCTGTTGGCAGCCATGGCGATCGCGCTGATCGCCATCGGCCCGCGCGACGTCCTGCGCACCTGGTGGCTCCCCGCAGGCGCGGCGCTGAGCCTGGTGATCGCCGCGCCCGTGCTGGCGTGGCAGGCGATGCACGACTTCCCGTTGCTCACGGTGGCGCGCGGCATCAGCGAGGACGACGGCGCCGAGAACCGGATCATGTTCGTCCCCATGCAGCTGGTCATGCTCTCGCCGTTCCTGGTGCCGGTGTGGGTGGTCGGCTTCCGGAACCTGTGGCGCGACAAGACCTTCCGCTCGCTGGCTTTGGCCTATCCGATCCTGTGCGTGCTGTGTTTGGTGGCGGGCGGTAAGCCGTACTACGCGGTGCCGCTGTTGCTGGTGCTGATGGCCGCAGGTGCACGCCAGACTCAGGAATGGTTGTTGCGCCGCAAGGTGATCGGCGGCGTGCTCGTGGCGCTGAGCGTCGTGCCCGCCGTGATCGGATCGCTGCCGATCCTGCCGCCGAGCGCCCTCGCACCGGTCCTCGCCATCAACCCAGAACAGGGCGAACAGGTCGGCTGGCAGGAGTTCGCCGACACCGTCGAAAAGGCGTGGCTGCAGAACGACCGCCCCATCGTGATCACCCGCAACTACGGCCAGGCGGGCGCGATCGAGGCCCACACGCAGATCCCCGTGTACTCCGGCCACATGTCCTACTACGACTGGGGACCGCCCCAGACGTTGAACAAGAAGGTCCTGCTCGTCGGCTTCGGCACACTGCCGTTCGACGGGTGCAAGCGCGTTGCCCAGCACAACAACGTCATCGAGAACGAAGAAGACGGCACGGAGATATGGGCGTGCACGGCACCAACGGGAACATGGGAAGACATCTGGCCGAGGCTGCGCCACTACTACTGAAGCGCTACTGACCACTTAGGACATTGGAGCACTTCCAACACCGACGCCCCTTCGGCTGAATTTGGCCGAACCTGTTGGAATCAATGAGCAACTGGCTCTAGCTTCTTTTCATGCCAAAGAGAGATTCCACGGTGCGCGGACGGGAGTTCGGCGCGGGCGTGCGCGAAGCCCTCCGCAAAGCAGGCCTCACCGGACGCCGCGCCGCAGAACTCGCGGGCTGGGATCCGGCGAAGCTGTCCGACCTGCTCAACGGCAAGGGCGGCATCACCGAGCACGACCTCGTCCGCCTGCTGGGCGTGTGCCGAACTCCGATCGAGGAGTCCGAGCACCTGCTGACACTGTTCCGCGAGACTCAGCGACCTGGCTGGCTGCAGCTTCACGGCGCTACGCCACCGATCCGCTTGCGGACACTCTCTGAGCACGAGGCAGCCACCACCGAGCTCACTCGATGGAGCATCAACCTCATTCCCGGCCAGGTTCAGCTACCCGACTACTATCGCGCCACGATCGGCACTTCCCCCAACGTGCCGAACAAGGAATCCGATGCACGTGTAGCGGTTCGCGCCGAGCGTCAGGCGCAACTGCTCAAGCGGCGCTGCAAGATGACCTTCTTCATCCACGAGCAGGCGCTCCGTCTACCGGTGGGCGGCCCTGAGGTGATGTCCGACCAGCTTCATCACCTGCTCGACCTGTCGGTGCGGCCGTACCTGGCTTTTCGGGTCGTGGAGACATCGCTGGGCGCTCATCCGGGACTGAACGGGTCCTTCACGTTCATGAGGTTCGCCAAGCACGAACCGGTCGTCTACACGGACGCCGAGAGCTACGGCTTGTTCCTGGACGACAAGGAATCCGTCGACGCGTACCTGAAGGTCGTGAAGGCGCTCGATCGTGTGGCCCTGGATGAGGAACAATCGAAGGGGTTGATCGCCAAAATCGCCTCGTGAGGAGCCGCGAAAGATGACTGAGTGGCGGAAGAGCAGCTACAGCGCCGACACCTCTGACTGCGTCGAGGTCGGTCGCGGCGTCGGCGTCCGGGACAGCAAGTCTCCTGTTGCCCACCTGGCGATCGGAACGAGTGCCTGGTCCGCGTTCCTCGCCGCCACCAAGGCTGACAAACTCGCTCGGTGACCCGAACCTGGCCCACCAACCTCGCCACGGACGAAGGCGTACTCGCCTGGGAGTTCCTGGACTTCCTCCGCAAGACCGCCGTGGTGAAGGTCGACGGACTGACCCGCGACCAAGCCGCGGCGGCCCCGATCTCCACGTCCCCGAAGCTGACCGCACTCGGCGTGCTCAAGCACCTCGTCGCCGTGGAGCGGTACTGGCTGTGCATCGCGGGCGCGGGCCTCGACCTGCCGTCGTTGTGGGAGGGCAGCCCGGACCCGTCGTGGGACCTGACCGACGACGACACCCCGGAGTCGCTCATCCAGGCCTACCGCGAGGAATGGACGAATGCCGAGGCGCTGAAGAAACTCGATGCCGACGCGACGGCAGCGGACGGCGAGCGCACCGTGCGGTGGATCCTGGCCCACGTGGCGCAGGAAACCGCGCGCCACGTGGGCCATCTGGATCTGCTCCGCGAGCTCGCGGACGGGCAGACCGGCGAATAGCTAGCGTTCGCCGATCCACATCTTCGGCAGCGGCGGGACGTCGCCGCGCAGAACCGCTTCGAGCTCGCGCTTCAGCTTGCGCTGCGACCAGGTCGTCCGGCTGAGCGCTTCGGCGACCAGAGCCTCGTCGCCGAACAGGAACAGCGTTCGCGCGGCGGCGACGCGCACCAGGCGGTCGTCCTCCGACAGCAGCTCGGCGAGCCGTTGCCGGACGGCGTGCCCGGAGTACTCCTCCGCGAAGCCCGCCTCTGCCAGCCGCCGCACTGACTGCACGGCGGCGAAGCGGACGTTCCTGCTCCGGTCGGACAGGGCGGGGAGCAGCACGTCGAACGCGTCCGCGTCCGCCGTGTCACCCAGGTTCCCCGCCGCCAGCAACCTGGCCGTGGACGCGCCGTCGCGAAGCTGGCCGGCGTAGTGCTTGACCGGTTCCAGCCGGCGGAGGCGCGTGAAGCCCCATTCCTCCGCCCCCGGCGGGATCTCTCCCACCAGCCACTCCGCAAGCCGTTCGCCGCGACCGGGCTCGGCGACGGGCTCGGGGAGCAGCCTTTCGGCGTAGGAGGGGTCCCTGTCGGGATCACGCTCGGCCAGGATCCTGCTGACCAGTTCGGCGCGGGAGTCCTCGCCACGGTCGAGGGCGGTGTGGAACATCGCCAGCAACTCGTGGTCGACCTCGGCTCCCGAACCGCTGGACAGCACGACGGCGGCCTCGCGCCAGTCCTCCTCCGAGGTGGAGGAGGCGATCCGGTCGAGCGCCTGCTGTTCGTTGGCGTCCGACGTCGTGCTGCCCATCACCGTTCTCCTTCGCTAGCGGTGCCTGCTGTCAAGACCACCACGTCACCTTCGGCGGCGGAACTTGAACCGGAGCAGACCGCCCAGGAAACCGGCAGCGGCCAGACCGACCTTCCCCGCTTCCGGCAGGCCGAGCTTGTTTCCGGCCTTGTACCCGCCGATGGCCGCCCGCGCCGCACCGTGGACCCGGAAAATGCCATGGGTCTTCCACCAGCCCGACAGGCGCGTGAAGCCGTTCCGCACGGTGTTGTACACGAACTTCTTCGCGGAGTAGATGCGCGGAGCCAGCCACGCCGCCGCCCTGTTGATCCCGCGCGACATGGCACCCACCACGCGGGGCACGAAGCGGACCGCGGCCCTGACGGCGAACCTCGCGAGGATCGGCACACCGACGCGAAGTCCCACCACCCCGAGGAAGAGGCACGGCGGGCACCTGCCGTCGATGTCCGTGACGTTGACCGGGTCGCCGTTGACGTAGTCGTAGTCGTTGGCGGACCCGCCCTCGACCGGGTCGACCGACAGGAACCTGCCCAGCAGCGGGCTGTACGGACGGGCACCCATCTGCACCAGGGACAGCGCACCGGCGTGTTCGTAGTGCCGCTGGTGCTGCCCGAGCCAGCCGAAGTCCATCTGGCCCGGCTGGTTGTCCGGCACCGCGTCCGCGTCGACCGCGCCGTTGGCGGCCAGCGGCTCACCGAACGGCGTGTAGTGCCGCAGCTCGCCGACCTGGTTGCCCGCCGCGTCCGTGGTGAGGGCGAGGTCGCCGCGCACGGTCGGGTGGTCGTACGAGCGGGTGGCCCCGTCGTCGCCGCTGATCGTCAGCAGCACGCCACCGGGCAGCGAGATCGTGCGGGACAACAGCTTCTTGTCCTCGCCGAGCACGATGTCCGCGGTGTCGCCGTCGGCGGTGTAGCCGTACAGCGCGACCGTCTGCTGGTCGCCCTGTTCCGTGCTGCGACGGATGATCCGGTTGGTCGAGTCGCGCTGGTACGCGACCGCCGCCGGGTCCGCTCCGACCGAACGGGCACCGATGTTGCGTTCCGCCCCGTCCCAGGTGAGGTGTGTGGTGGAGCCGTTGACGGTGTACTCGGTCGTGTTGCCCTTGGCGTCGTACTTGACGTTCGACGCCGCGTTCGCACCGACCGTGCCGAGGAGCCGGTCAGCGGAGTCGTAGCAGTAACCCGTCTCCGCCGTGCCCGCCGACGTCTGGTCCAGCAGCCGCAGGCGGTTGCTGTTCAGGCCGGCGTTGCCCACCGAACCAGCAGGGCAACCGGTGGCGGCGGTGGTGAAGTCGTACTTGTAGACGTGGCCCTTCACCCACGCCTCGGTCATCCTGCCCACCGCGTCGTAGAGGTAGTTCGCGCCGCCGGGGTTGGCGTCGAACCCGCCCAGTGACTCGTCGATGATCCGGCCACCGCGGATGCGCGTCACGGTCGACGCGATCTCGGCGCCCGCCTTGGTCTTCCAGGTGACGGACGTGATGTCGCCGGCGTTGTCCTTGCCGACCGCCGCGAGCGAGGTGCCGTTGGCGTAGACGACCGACTTCAGCTCACCGGCCGCGTCGTAGGACGGCGTGGCCAGCAGGGTGCCGTCGAGCGACACGCTCGTCGGCCTGCCCTCGTCGTCGTGGGTGTAGGTGATGGCCTGCACCGGGTTCAGGGGCAGGTTCACCTTCTCCGACGTGGCACGCCCGGCGCGGTCGTACTTGGTCTCGGTGCGCACACCGTGCACGTCGGTGTACTCGACCGTGCGACCGAGCAGGTCGACCTTGGTGGTGACGGTGCCGTTGTGGTCCGTCACGCTCGACACGAGCGGGTCGCCGTTCACCGCGTGGTTGGTGGTGACGACGCGCTCGCCCTGAGCGGCGTTGCCCGGGAACTTCACCTCGACGGTGCGGTCACGCGCGTCGTACCTGGTGCAGGTCCACCTGCCAGGGCCACCCTCGGCGACCGGGCGGCCGGACGCGTCGACGATGCGCTCGTCCTCGCGTGCCGTCCCGTCCGACGCGGCGGGCATCCTGGTGAGCTTGGGCAGACCGCCCTGGTTGACCGCCTCGACCTCCGCGGTGCACGGGTTGTCCCGCGTCTCGGTGTCGCCGTAGTGCTGGTAGGTGGTCTGGGCACCGTTCGGCATGGTCTTGCCGGTCTTGCGCAGGTAGCCGGAACCGGCGGCCTCGTAGGAGAACTTGGTCTCGACGCCGCTGATCGTGGTGCTCGTGACCTGACCGAACGCCGCGTCCAGGCCGTTCTCGCCGAACTTGTGCGACTCGACGAGGTCGCCGTAGCCGTGCGACTGGAGCTTGCGCTTGGACGTGGTCAGCGCGTACTTCGGCTTGAGGCTCGTCGCCGGCACGATCTGCTGGGTGCCACCCGGAGTGGTCCAGTGCAGCTCGAGCCGAGACAGGTTGACGTCCTCGTAGTACTCGATGCGGATCTTCTTCACCGCACCGGCCGACGGGCTGGTGACCGTGGCCTCACGCCACTTCTCGGTGGTGTTGATCCAGTCGTCCATCACGATCGCGTCGTCGATCCACACCCGGATGCCGTCGTTGGCCAGGACGCGGAGCTTGTAGCTGCCCGCCTCCGGGAACACGATGTCGCCCGTGGCGCGCAACGAGAACGAGTCGACCGGGACGCCCGTGGCAGGGGCGTTGGTGCCCCAGTCGCGAGCGAACGCGCCGTCCGCGGCCAGACCGGTCTGGTACACCTTCGGCGCACCGACCATGTCCTTGTTGTCGTAGAAGGACACGGCGAGACCGTTGATGCCCTCGTCGTAACCCGTCTTCTGGTGCGGCACGGTCGCGGCGCACTCCGGCTTGGGGAGCTGGCCGTTGAAGCACGACGGCGAAGCCGGGCCGTACTGGTCCGTCGGGCGGTCCTGCGCGTCGTACACCGTGGTCGACATCCGGCCTGCCGCGTCGGTGGAACTGAGCTGCAGGTCCTTGACGTTCCACGTCTGCGACGTCACCTTGCCGGTGGCGTCCGTCGTGGACAACAGGCGGAAAGCGTCGTCATAGACGAACTTGCGGTAGAACCCGCCGATCGGGTTGATCCCCGCAGCGTCCACATAGGACGTCTTCTGCGCCGGCTCGTACCGGTACGCGTGGTGCCCGCGTTCTTCTGCGCTCGTCTTCGGCTCGAAGATCTGACGCACCAAGGCTTCGTCGCCGTGACGTCCCAGTAGTGGACCATGTAGTTCGAGTGGTCGGTGTTGCAGCGGTTGGCGCAGTCAGCGCTCACCCAGTCGATCGCCCTGCTGTCACGCAGGTTGTCCAGCAGACCGTAGGTGTTGAACCCGAAGTCGGTGATCTCCTGGCCCGGGTCCTCGAACCGGGACAACTGGCCGCGCGAGTAGAACAGCTTGGACTGGCTGCCGTCCCAGTACACGATCCGGCACAGCATCTGCGCCGGCGGCAACGGGTCCACGTGCGCCGGAGGCGTCGTGCCGCCGTAGCAGTCGTCGCCAGGCCGGTTGTAGTGCAGGCGCTGCGAACGGCCCGAGACCGGGTCCTTGATCTCCTTCAGCCGCGACGGCGCGCCGTCGTAGACGTACTGGAGCGTGGCAGGCTTGCGCGAGTCGATCGCGCCAGTCTGCGACACCAGCTTGCCCTGGGCGTTGAAGACGAACACCTCGGAGCCGTAGGTCAGCGTGATGCGACCCGCACTGTCCAGCGCGAGCACGCCTTCCTCACCGTCGGGCGGCGTGTACCCGCCGGTGCTCTTCTTGGTCCACGTGTGCTTCGCGCCCGTGCCGTCGGTCAGCACGACGTTCTGGTCGGTGACCTTGGCCTCGGTGAAGGTCGTGCCGGTGCCGTCCAGGTCCGCGGACAGGGTCCAGCCCTTCGGCAGCACCGGCAGATCCGAGGAGTGCAGCCAGTCGGCGGGCACGACCTGGGCCTTGACGTTGCCCTCCGTGGTGCGGACGAACAGCCGCAGGAACGCGCTGTGGGTCACCTCGGCGAGCTCGACCTTGATCGGCACGCGCTGACCGGCGGTCAGGGAGACGTTGCCCGCCACACCCCAGTTCACGTCACTGCAGCAACCCTGGTCGTAGACCGAGTTCCCGTTGACCCACACCCGCAGCCGGTCGTCGTGCACACCGGCGAACTGGTACGTGCCGGTCTCCGGCGCCTGGAAGTAGCCCTCCCAGCGCGCGACGAAATAGTCCTGCGGCAACGCGGGAGCGAACGGCGAACCCAAGCCCCAGTCGACGTTGACCTGAGGCTCGGTGCGCACGAGCACCGGTTCCTGCTGCGGGCTGATCTCGCCGTTGTGCGACAGGTCGGGGAAGTAGGAGGCCTTGAGCCCCTTCTGCTCCTGCTGCTGCGAGTTGTACGTCATCTTCAGGCCGGTCTCGCCACCGACTGTGTTGAAGGTCGGACCCTCCACAGTGGTGGTGACGTTGCCGTTGGCGGCGTTGACCGAGATCGGGCCGACGTCGTCGCCGGCGCCGGGCCGCGCTCACCGATGCGCTGGTCGACCTTCAGGTGGAACACCGCGCTCGGGATCACCGAAGTGGCACCGCTGGTCGCCTTGGCCTGCCACGTGTAGGCGACACCGTCCTGCAGGACGCCGGATGGAACCGTCCACGTGGGAGTGTCGAGGCAGCCGGAGTCCACGACGACACCGGACTTCGCGTCCGTACCGGTGGCGACGGTGAAGCAGTACTTGACCGCGTCGCCGTCGGGGTCGCTGACCGGGCTGACCTGGAGAGTCGGCGTGGTGCCGGTGATGACGCTGTGGTCGGCCGGGCCGACCAGCGCCGGTGCGGGCGGCGCGGAACCCGTGTCGACGGTCAGCGTGGCGCTGACGTTCTTGTAGGTCCACACGCCTGCGGCTTCGTGGCCGGTGAGCATGAACGTGGCCATGTGCCGGATGTCCGCGATGTGCTGCAGGAACGCCCTCAGGCTCTCGCCGCTCAGCGTGCCGACCTGCCCCACGAGCCCGGTGGCCAGGTGACCGCCGAGTCCGTTGAAGTTCATCGCCGAGGCGTGGTAGAGGTTCGCAGGCCAAGTCTTGTCCGGGCTCTGCGGCGAGCGCAGGTTCGAGATGTCGAGCTTCGCGCCGACGATCCGCTTGCCGTATAGGTTCTCGTAGTTGAAGCGGATCGCGTTGCGCCAGTACTTGTCACCGTTGTCCAGCGCGTTGCCGAACTTCACACCGCAGTTGGTGCACCAGTAACCGTCCGACTTGTACGACTCGGCGTACGCGACGCCGTAGGTGAACGTCGGGTCGACGCTCACCGGGTAGACGCGCTTCGAGTCCTTCAGCCACGCCTCGTCCACCGCGACGGTGAGCGTCCAGTCCTTTCCGGACTTCTCGACCGTGTACGTGCCGCCGGTCCTGCCGGGCGGCGTGTTCTCACCGTCGCCGGCCGAGTCCCACGTCTCGATCGGCGGCATGACGATCTTCGGGGCGCCGTTCGCGTCGCGCAGCTCGACCGTGCCCTGCTCCGTCACGGTCGGCGTCAGCGCGCCGCTCTTGAGGGTGAACCGCCACTTGTTGGTGGACGGCGCCTTCTTGAGCTTGATGGTCTCCTTCACCGACCCCGGCGTGACCTCGTACGTCAGGTCCGTGTCCGGGCTGACGTCGGAGTACTCCGCCGTCTTGTCCTCGACCTTGGCCTTGCGGTCCTTCGCAGGACGTTCGGGCGACAGCGAGACCTTGTGGCCCTCGAACTCCACGGTGACCAGTGCCGGATCGTCCGCGTTCTGCGCGAGCGACGGCTTCAGCGGGTGCTGCTTGGCCTTGACGCGCCGGGTCGGCGTGTCCGCGACCAGCGTCGGGTCGACCGCACGCCAGTTGCCCAGCGCGTCTTTGACGTTGCGCGGCTCGGTGGACTGCTTGATCGTCCTGGTGCCGTCCGGGTTCTCGTACTCGTCGACGAACGTCGAACTGGAGACCACTTTGGACTTCTGCGGGTCGAAACTGCTGCTCTGACCGCTCCCCATCAGCGGCGTGAAGTCCGCTTTGGGATCCGCGGGCTGGATCGGCGGCTGCTTGAGCTCGGCGCTCTTGAGCGCCGGAACCTCACCCGGACTGATCGCCGCGGGCTTGGCGGGAGGCGCCGCGAACGCGGGCACCTCCGCAACGGAGAACGTGAGTGTTGCAACGAGCGCAGCAGCGATCGCTCGTGCTCTTCGAGCACGAGACAACCGCGCCGCAATGCGACGCGTCATATTCGTCTTCCCCCAGGAAGAGTGTTGTCAGCGGGTGAGCTTCCGCTGCTCACCCGACCCCAGTTGACGCGCTGAGCATGCCTAACTCGGACATACGAAGACAATGAGCCATTCGGCTCAACTCATGCTCATGGCTGATGCAGATAGCCGCCCACGGCGTTCTGGCAGACGTCCTTGAGAGCGTTAACAGCGTCGCGCAGCAACGGGTTCGTGTTCGCCGTGCGGTGGACGACGTGCACGTGCCTGCGCAAAGGCTTGCTGCGCAACGGCATGGCGTGTGCGCCGGGCAGCGCCCTGAAGCCGAGCGCGGGCACCAGGGCGACGCCGACGCCTGCCGCCACGAGCGACTGCACAACCTCGTAGTCGTTGCTGCGGAAAGCAATTCTCGGGGCGAATCCCGCTGCGGCGCACAATCGCGTGAGGCAGGTGGCTCCAGAAGTGCCATCGCGGGACGCGATCCAGCGTTCGTCCTTGAGATCCTCGAGTTTGACGTTGCTCTTCGCGGCCGGGTGATCGGCCGGAACCATGACCAGAAGGGACTCGTCCAGCAACGGCAGCACCGTCAGTTCTTCCGGCCACGTCCGCGGGACGAGGTCGTAGACGTAGACGAGCGCGAGGTCGAGCTCACCGGTCAGCACGAGCGGCAGCACGTCCTCCGGCTCGGCCTCGTCCAGGCGGATCTCGGCGTCCGGCAGGTCCGCCGACAGTTTCGCCAACGCCTTCGGCACCACCCGCGAGCTCGCCGTGGGGAACGTGCCGATCCGCAGGCGGCCGCGCAGGCCCTGCACCATCGCCTTCACCTCGTGCTCGAAGCCGTCGAACGCCGCGAGCAACTCGCCACCGCGGTCGGCTATCAGCAGAGCGGCGCTGGCCGGCCTGATCGAGTGCGCCTCACGTTCGAAGAGCGTGACGCCGACGGCGCGTTCGAACGCCGAGATCTGCTGGGACACGGCCGACGACGTGTAGCCGAGGCGGCGGGCTGCCTCGGCGAACGAACCCGTCTTCACGACCTCGACGAGCGTGCGGAGATGGACCGGGTTGAGCACCAGGCCAGCTTATGCTCGACGTCGCGAGGTTTCATTCTGCAACCCCTGGCGGAACCACCGGGTAACTACCAGGGTGGGATGCATGCCCTATGTCTCCACGAACCCGTCGAACACCTCCGACGTGGTCACCGAGATCGAGCTCGGGACCAGCCGCACCTTCGTCGACGCAGCTCAGCGGGCGAAAGCGGCGCAGCGCACGTGGGCGCGCGTGCCCGCGCCCGTGCGTGGACAGGTCATCGGCAACATCGGCAGGCTCGTCGAGGCGAACTTCGAGCCGCTCGCCCAGCTGGTGACCCGCGAGATCGGCAAGCCGATCGCGGAGGCACGCGGCGAGGTGCAGGAGATCGTGGACACCTGCAACTTCTTCGTCGGCGAGGGCAGGCGCCTCTACGGGCAGACGGTGCCGTCGGAGATGCCGGACAAGCAGCTCTTCACGTTCCGCAACCCCGTCGGCGTCGCGGCGATCATCACCGCCGGCAACTTCCCGGTCGCCGTGCCGTCCTGGTACATCATCCCGGCGCTGCTGTGCGGCAACTCGGTCGTGTGGAAGCCCGCCGAGTACTCCGCCGCGTCCGCCCAGGCCTTCTACGACGTGTTCCAGGCCGCCGGCATCCCTGCCGGCGTGTTTGAGATCGTCTTCGCCGAAGGCTCGGAGACGTTCAACGGCCTGGAGCAGGCGTTGCAGAACGGCCTCGTCGACAAGGTCGGGTTCACCGGGTCCAGCGAGGTCGGCGTGCGGATCGGCGAGCTGTGCGGCCGCCACCTGCAGACGCCGTGCCTGGAACTGGGCGGCAAGAACCCGATGGTCGTCACCGAGGACGCCGACCTGGACCTGGCCGTGCAGGGCGCGTTGTTCGCCGGCTTCGGCTCCGCGGGCCAGCGGTGCACCTCGCTCGGCACGGCGATCGTGCACGAGTCGGTGTACGACGAGTTCCTCTCCCGGTTCGTCGAGGCCGCGTCCGGCGCCGTCGTCGGCGACCCGACCGGTGATGTCCTCTATGGACCGTTGCTGGACGAGAAGTTCGCACTGGCGTACGAGAAGTACCTCGGCTGGATCGGCGAGCACCACGAGGTGCACGGCCCGACCGGCCGCATCACGGCTGCCAGCCCCCGCAACGGCTTCACTGGTGAGAACGGCTTCTTCTACCACCCCGCGATCGTTTCCGGTGTGCGCTCCGACGACGAGCTGTTCCTTCAGGAGACGTTCGGCCCGATCGTCGGCGTCATGAAGTACTCGGACCTGGACGAGGCGATCGAGCTGGGCAACAAGCCGGGCTACGGCCTGTCGTGCTCGATCTACACCACGGACCCGAACAAGGCTTTCCGGTTCCGCGCCGGCATCTCCGCCGGAATGGTGAGCGTCAACAACTCGACGTCCGGGGCCGAAGCGCACCTGCCGTTCGGCGGCAACGGCAAGAGCGGCAACGGCTCCCGGCAGTCGGGCGTGTGGGTGCTCGATCAGTTCACCCGCTGGCAGTCCATGAACTGGGACTACTCAGGGAAGCTGCAGAAGGCGCAGATGGACACGCTCGAGATCGGGGCGAACCTTGACTTCCGGCTCGGCTGAGCTGCCAAGTCAGGCCGAGGTCGTCGTCATCGGCGGCGGGGTGATGGGGACGTCCATCGCCTTTCACCTCGCCGAGGCAGGCGTCCGGGATGTCGTGGTCGTCGAGAAGGACGAGCTGGGTTCCGGCTCCACCTGCAAAGCGGCGGGTGGGGTGCGCGCCCAGTTCTCCGACGAGCTGAACATCAGGCTCGGAGCCCGATCACTCGAAGCGTTCCAGCGCTTTCCGCAGCGGCCGGGGCAGGAGATCGATCTGCACCAGGTCGGCTACCTGTTTCTCCTTTCTTCTCGGGAACACGTCACGGCGTTCGAGCGCAACGTCGACCTCCAGAACTCCCTCGGCGTACGCAGTCGCATGCTGACTATCGAGGAAGCGCAACGGATCTCGCCGTTGATCGAAACGGACGGCCTGCTCGCGGCGACCTTCTCGCCGGACGACGGACACTGCACTCCAGAGTCCGTGGTCCTCGGCTATGCCACCGCGGCCCGCCGATCCGGTGCCCGTTTCTGCACCAGAACCACCGTGAGATCGATCGTAGGGACGGGGTCTGACACTTTTCGCGTGCTGACCGACCGCGGCGAGATTTCGACGGGAACTGTCGTCTGCGCAGCGGGTGCGTGGTCGCGGTCGATCGGCGAGATGGTGGGCGTTGACCTGCCGGTTTCCCCGTTGCGGCGGCAGATCATGTTCACCGAACCCATGCCCGAACTACACGATCGGGTGGTGCCCTTCACCATCGACTTCGGCAGCACCTTCTACTTCCACCGCGAGGGCCGCGGGCTGCTGATCGGCATGTCCGACCCGGAGGAGACGCCGGGCTTCAAGCTGGACATGTCCGACGCGTGGCTCCCGCGGCTCACCGAGGCGATCGGGAGGCGCGCGCCGAAACTGCTGGACGTGGGTGTGCGCGACGGGTGGGCCGGGCTGTACGAGGAGACGCCGGACCGCAACGCGCTGATCGGGTCGGCCGGCCGGTTCTTCTACGCCACCGGTTTCTCCGGGCACGGTTTCCTGCAGGGCCCCGCGGTCGGAGAGGTCGTGCGCGACCTCGTGCTGGACCGCGAGCCCTTCGTCGACGTGTCCAGTTTGGACGCCTCACGGTTCGCCGCCGACCGGGCGCGGCCTGAGCTCAACTGCGTGTGAGGGAATGCTGATGGACGTTCTCCAGCTCATGGACGAGTGGGGACCTGAGAAGGTCGTCTGCGTGTCCGACCGGCGCACCGGCATGAAAGGTGTGCTCGTCATCGACAACACCGCGCGCGGCATGGGCAAGGGCGGCACGCGGATGAGCCCGCACGTGACCGTCGCGGAGATCGCCCGTCTCGCGCGCGTGATGACGTGGAAGTGGGCGGGGGTCGACCTGTTCTTCGGCGGCGCCAAGGCGGGGATCGTGTTCGATCCTTCCTCTCCTGACAAGGAAGCGGCGCTGCGGGCGTTCGCGCGCAAGCTCTCCAACGAGGTGCCGCGCGAGTACGTGCTCGGGCTCGACATGGGGCTCACCGAACGGGACGCCGCGATCGTCCAGGACGAACTGTCGGACCGCGGCGCTATGATGGGCGCACCGGCTCAACTCGGCGGTCTTCCGTACGACGAGCTGGGCGTCACCGGGTTTGGCGTGGCCGAGGTGGCGGACGAACTGATGGCCCGAAGCGGCTCACTGCGCGGCAAGCGTGTCGCAATTCAGGGCTTTGGTGCGGTTGGCGCCGCGGCAGCGAAGCGGTTCGCCGAACTCGGCGCTGTTGTCGTTGCCGTGTCGTCGGTGCACGGTGCGCTGGTGGACCCCGACGGGCTGGACGTGGCACGGCTGCTCGACCTGCGGGCCTCGTCCGGTGATCTCGCGGTCAAGGAGTACGGGCCGGTGCAGGCGCTGGGTTCCGAGTTCCGGGTGCCGTGCGACGTTCTGGTGCCGGCGGCGCTGCAGGACGTGATCGACGCGGAACTCGCGGGCGAGCTCGACACCACCCTGGTGATCGAGGGCGCGAACCTGCCGACTTCCGTTGCGGCACAGGAGGTTCTCGCGGAGCGCGGGATCACGGTCGTGCCGGACTTCATCGCGAACGCCGGTGGCGTGGTCGCGGCGGCGTTCGGGATGGACGCGCGGTACTCACCGTTCCCGGTGAACCCCGCGACGGTGCTGGACGCCGTGTCCTCGAAGCTGAGGGCGAACGCGGCTCAGATCATCGTCGAGGCAAGAAATCGTGGTACGACAACACATGTGGCTGCGCGCGAGCTGGCGCAGGAACGTGTGCTGGCCGCGATGAAGCTGCGGGGGCGGGTCGCATGAGCTCGCTCGAAGGTGTGGTGATCGCGGACTTCAGCCGGGTGCTGGCGGCGCCGTACGCGACGATGATGCTCGGCGACCTCGGTGCCGAGGTCATCAAGGTGGAGCAGCCCGGCAGGGGCGACGAGACCCGCACGTGGGGTCCGCCGCACTTCGAGGGCGAGGCCACGTACTTCCTGTCCGTCAACAGGAACAAGACGTCCGTGCAGATCGACCTGTCGACCGAGGCAGGCCGGGGGCAGGCGCGTGAGCTCATCGCGCGTGCGGACGTCGTCGTCGAGAACTTCAAACCGGGCACCATGAAGAAGTTCGGGCTGGACTACGAGTCGTTGGGGCGTGACGACCTCGTCTACTGCTCGATCTCGGGGTTCGGTTCGGGCAAGGGCGCGGACCTGGCCGGGTACGACCTGCTCGTGCAGGCCGTGGGCGGGTTGATGAGCGTGACGGGGCCAGGCCCGTACGAGCCGGTGAAGACCGGCGTGGCGCTGGTCGACGTGCTGACGGGGTTGCACGCCTGCGTCGGCATCCTCGCGGCGCTGCGCCACCGGGAGGCGACCGGGCAGGGACAGCTCGTCGAGCTGGACCTGCTGACGGTGTTGTTGTCCAGCATGGTGAACCAGAGCGCGGGCTTCACGCTGGCGGGCTCGGTGCCGAAGCCGATGGGCAACCGGCATCCGTCGATCGCGCCGTACGAGGTGTTCCCGACGGTCGACCAGCCGATCGTGCTCGCGGTGGGCAACGACAGGCAGTTCCGCCGCCTGTGCTCGGTGCTGGACGTGCCGGAGCTGGCCACGGATCCGCGGTTCGTCACGAACTCCGACAGGGTTGAGAACGTCGACGAGCTGTTCGAGATCCTCTCGGTGCGCCTGCGGACTCATCCGGCGCAGCACTGGTTCGAAATCTTGACGCCCCTTGGCGTTCCCTGTGGTCCCGTTAACGACGTGGCGCACGCGTTCGCGCTGGCGGAGTCGCTGGACCTCAGCCCCACCGCGACGATCGGCGACATGACGCTCGTCGCGAACCCCATCCGCCTGTCGCGCACGCCGGTCACCTACCGGCTGCGCCCGCCGAAGCTGGAGCAGTGAAGTGCAGGACCCGTTGCAGTTGCTGGAGATCCCGTCGTTGCTGAGCGACGAGGAGCGCGACATCCAGGCCACCGTCGCGGCGTTCCTCACGGACAACGTGCGACCGCACATCGGGAAGTGGTTCGAGGAGGGCATCCTGCCTCGCGAGCTCGCCCAGGAGCTGGGCAAGCTCGGCGTGCTGGGCATGCACCTCGAGGGCTACGGGTGCGCCGGCACGTCCGCTCTGGCGTACGGGCTCGCATGCCTGGAGCTGGAGGCCGTGGACAGCGGGATCCGCAGCTTCGTGTCCGTGCAGGGTTCGCTGTCGATGTACTCGATCTGGAAGTACGGGTCGGAGGAGCAGAAGCAGGAATGGCTGCCGCGGCTCGCCACCGGTGAGGCGATCGGGTGCTTCGGGCTGACCGAACCGGACTTCGGATCGAACCCGTCGGGCATGCGCACGCGGGCCGTGCGGGACGGCTCGGACTGGGTGCTCAACGGCACCAAGATGTGGATCACCAACGGTGGTCTGGCGGACGTGGCGACGGTGTGGGCGCAGACCGAGGAGGGAATTCGAGGATTCCTCGTACCTCGCGGCACACCGGGATTCTCGACCCAGGACATCAAGCACAAGTTGTCCATGCGAGCGTCCGTCACGTCCGAGTTGATCCTCGAGGACGTGCGACTGCCGGAAAACGCGCGACTGCCGCTCGCGACTTCCTTGCGCGCTCCGCTTTCGTGCCTGAACGAGGCCAGGTTCGGGATCGTGTTCGGTGCTGTCGGTGCCGCGCGGGATTCGTTGCAGGCGGCGCTGGACTACTCCGGCACGCGCATCCAGTTCGACAAGCCGATCGCCGCGTTCCAGCTGACGCAACGGAAGCTCGCGAGCATGTCGGTGCAGGTCAACAACGCGATGCTGCTGGCGTTGCACCTCGCGAAGCTGAAGGAGGCCGGCACGTTGAAGCCGGAGCAGATCAGCGTCGGCAAGTACAACAACGTCGAGGCCGCCATCGCGATCGCACGGGAAAGCCGGACGATCCTCGGCGCCAACGGCATCTCGCTCGAGTACTCGCCCTTGCGTCACGCGAACAACCTGGAATCCGTACTGACTTACGAGGGCACTTCCGACATCCATTTGCTATCCATCGGCCACGCGTTGACCGGAATCACCTCGTTCCGCTGATCGTTCCGCCTATCCTGCACTCGCAATCGGTTCGCAGGTGGGAGGACGCTCTGCCGGAGGAGACAAGCAGCCGCAGTGACGCGCGCCGCAACCGCAAGCGATTGCTGGATGCCGCGACGCACGTCCTGCGGGCTGAACCAGCAACGGCGACGATGCAGTCGATCGCGCGCAAGGCGGCGCTTTCGCAAGCGACGGCGTATCGGCACTTCCCGTCCGTGGAAGCACTTGTGACGGCCTACCACGAGGACGTCATAGCGTCGTTGGTCGAGCACGGCGAACGTTCCCGCAAGAGCGGCAAGGAACTGTTCGAACACCAGGCAGCGCGCTGGGTGAAGTTGCAGAACGTGCACGGCCCCGTGATCGTGCGGTTCTGGTCCCAGCGCGGGTTCCTGGAGCGTCTGCACTCGGCTGACGTCACGACAGCACGGTCGTGCGAGGCGTGGGACCGTGCGTTGCGCGGAGTGCTGATCGACCTGGCCCTGCCGGACGCTTTGCTGTCCGTGGCGCGGTTTCTGCACAACGCGTTGTTCGACCCGCGCGAGATCATCGACCTGACGAAAACCGCCGGACTACCTGACGAGCAGGTGGTCCGGCGGCTCTCAGACGCGTTCTACGGTGCGCTGACGGGGTGGGCTTCGCGCTAGACGCCGAGCGGGAACACCCACTTCAGCTCGGACTTGATGTTCGGACGGCCGTCCAGCGGGTTCTCCCCCGCGATGCCACCGGCCGCGATCTTGTCCAGGGTCTTCATGCCCTCGGGCAGGATCTGGCCGAACACCGTGTAGTTCGGGCGCAGGATCGAGTCCGACTGCACCAGGAAGAACTGCGAGCCGTTCGTGTCCGGGCCGGCGTTCGCCATCGCGAGCGTGCCGCGCGGGTAGATGCGGCGCTGGCCGGTCGGGTCGTTCGGCGCCGGCTTCAGGTCCGTCGGCAGTTCGTCCTTGTACTTGTAGCCGGGGCCGCCCTCACCCGTGTTGGACGGGTCGCCGCACTGCAGCGCCTTCAGCGTCGGATACGCGGTGAGGCGGTGGCACTCGGTCTGGTTGTAGAACCCGCGGTGTGCCAGGTGGATGAAGCTGTGCGTGGTGCACGGCGCCTTGGTGCGGTCGAGCACCAGCGGGATGTCGCCCTGGCTCGTCTTGACCTTCACCAGGACCTTGCCCTTGGTGAACCACGGGTCGTGAGGAATGGACACCGGACGAGCGGGAGGTTCGGCCGGGGTCGCGGTGTAGGCGCAGTCAGGCCGTGCCTCAGACTGCACTTCAGACTGCGCGGACGCGGTTCCGGTGGTGATGAACCCGACGGCCAGTGCCGCCACTGCCAGCCCAGCTGCGATTCGCCTCATGCGCGATTCCTAGTGGAGCCGGCGGTGACCCGGCAAGGTTTAACGGATCACTTAGTTGTCGGTGTCCTCGGTGATCTCGTACTCGCACGTGGCGACCTTCCCGGCGTTCGAGATCTCTTTCTCCTTCTCGACACGGAGCTTGCAGGTGACCTGGCCGTTCTCAGGCTTCACGGTCAGCGAGATCTTGCCGAGCGCGTTGGCGAGCATGGCGCGATTCTTGACCGGCAGATCAACGGTTTCGGACTGCGGCGCGCCACCGGGAACACTGAGCGTCATCTCGGCCTTGCCGGTGCCCTCGATGTCGTAGAACGCCTCGTAGGTGTAGCTCTTCTGGCCACACGCCGCGAGCGCCAGCACGGGAATCAGCAGGAGGAGTTTCTTCATGGCTCGAATTCTGGTGATGTGCGGAGGACGGGACTTCTGTCCGCAGACCGGTTGTGGGTCCTACTTTTGGCCGACCAGCCGGGCTTCCCACGCCCAGGCGGCGATCTCGACGCGGTTGCGGGCGTCCAATTTGGCCTGAACGCTCGCCAGGTGCGTCTTCACCGTGCCTATCGAGATGAACAGTTCCTGCGCGATCTCCGCGTTCGTCCTGCCGACGGCGGCGAGCCTCACGACGTCGAGCTCACGCGCTGAGAGGTTGTGCGGCTGTTGTTGTGCCGGCGCGTTCATGTGCTGCAACAGCCGGACGGTGATCGACGGACTGATGAGCGCGTCGCCCGTGACTGCCGCACGGACCGCTTCGATGAGCAGGTTCGGGCCGGCGTCCTTCAGAAGGAACCCGCACGCGCCGTTCTTCAACGCTGTGTGCACGTACTCGTCGTGGTCGAACGTCGTGCACACCACCACGTGGACGTCGTTCGCGATCTGTTTGAGCGCTTCGAGGCCGTCCATGCGCGGCATGCGGATGTCCATCAACGCGACGTCCGGCTTGGTGCGGCGTGCCTCGGACACGGCCTCGACGCCGTCCTGAGCCTCCGCCACGACCTCGATGTCGGGCTCGGCGCCCAGAATCATGCCGAACCCCGTCCGCACCATCGCCTGGTCGTCCGCGACGAGAACCCTGATCACACGGTCGCCTTTCCTGTGGGGAGTGCGGCGTCGACGACCCAGCCGCCGTCGATGCCGGGACCCGCTTTGATCCTGCCACCGAGCGCCTGGACGCGTTCGGTGAGTCCGATGAGGCCGAAGCCGTTGCCCTGCCTCGCGGGCTTGCCGTCGTTGGAGATCTTGACAGTGACCCAGTCCGGCGTGGTCTGGATCTGCACGTCCACTTTGGTCGCTTCGTGGGCGTGTTTCCTGATGTTGGTCAACGACTCCATGACCACTCGGTGGACCGAGCTGGCGACCTCGAGCGGAAGGTTCCCCGTGTCGCCGTGGACTTCGAGCGTTGCTCGCGGTTCGGCCTCGATCAACGGCTCGATGTCGACTATGCCCGCGACCGGTGCGACCGGGACGTCGTCGCGGAGCATGCCGACCATGCGCCGCATCGCGGTCATGGCCTCACCGCCGGCCTCCTCGATGCGTTCGAGAGCCTGTTTCGCCTGTACGGGATTGCGTTCGACGATCCGGCTCGCGCCCTGCGCGAGCACGACCATGCCGGTGATGTGGTGTCCCACGAAGTCGTGCAGGTCCCTGGCGAACTCCGCCCTCTGCTCGGCTTGGACGGCGGCCACCTGCTTCTCGCGGGCGTTGCCCAGGAGACGGAGGTAGCCGGCGAGCGCGAGCACGCCGGTGGCGACGACGAGCAGCCCCATCGCCAGCGTGAGCTCGGTGTTGCCGAACGGGTACCGCAGGGGCTGCGTGACCAGTGCGATGGCGACCCAGCCGATCAACGGCGCGTCCCACCACGACTTCGCCCGGTGCGTCGTGACCGCCAGCACGCCGGTCAGCGCCAGGGTCTCGGCCAGGCCGAACTCCTTGTCGAGCGGGTTGAGCACGGTGAACGTGAGGCACGCGGTGGCGGCGAGGGCGGCCAGAGCCCGATGGGGACGCAGCCAGGCGACCGCAGGCAGCACGATGCAGCCGAACGCGGCCCAGCCGGTCCACGGGTAGAGGCCCGGTGACCTGAACAGGCCGTAGTAGGCGTCCACGAACGCGGCGGCGACCAGTGCGGCGATCGCGCCGGACTTCCAGAGCATGGCCACGACCTTATGCACTTGTGCGTCTTCCGCAGATCGGCCGAAAGACAGAGGCGGGCCGTGCTCGGGACGGAGGTTTTCACCTCGGTGCTGGACTTTGCTGGCCATGTGAACAACTTCGCTTCCGCCGCAGTCGACCTCGTGAAGGTGTACGGCTCCGGCGACACCGCGGTTCGAGCCCTCGACGGCGTGACGGCCGGGTTCCGGCCAGCCGCCTTCAGCGCGATCATGGGGCCGTCCGGGTCCGGCAAGTCGACCCTGATGCACTGCCTGGCGGGCCTCGACACGGCCACGTCCGGCGCGGCACTGCTGGGCGGCAAGGACCTGACCCAGCTCTCCGACACCGCGCTGACCAAGGTGCGGCGCGATCGGATCGGGTTCGTGTTCCAGGCGTTCAACCTGCTCCCGACGCTGACGGCCGAGCAGAACATCCTCCTGCCGTTGAACCTCGCAGGGCGCCGGCCTGACCGCGCCTGGTTCGCGCAGCTCGTCGAGGTGCTGGGACTGTCGTCACGGCTGTCTCACCGGCCGTCGGAGATGTCCGGCGGGCAGCAGCAGCGCGTCGCGTTGGCGCGTGCACTGGTCACGCGGCCTGAGGTGATCTTCGCCGACGAACCGACCGGGAACCTGGACTCACGGTCGTCCGTGGACGTGCTGAACCTGCTGCGGCAGGCGGTGAGGGAGTTCGGCCAGACGATCGTGATGGTCACGCACGACGACCGGGCCGCCTCCTACGCCGACGCCGTGGTGCGGATGGCCGACGGACGTGTCGTGCAGGCGGTCGCCGCATGAGGAAGTTCCTGCCCGTTCTCTCGATCATGATCGCGGCGTTCTTCGCCTACGCGACCGTGCTCGCCAAGGACATCACCGAACGCTCGCTCGCCGTCAAGGCCGCCAAGCTGGTCGAGGTGTTCGCGTTGCTCGGCGCGTTCGTCACGGTCGCCATGATCGTGGCCGCGCTGGTGTCCACGTCGACGTTCCGAATCGTGTTCGCGCAACGGATGCGAGAGCTCGCGTTGCTGCGGGCCGTCGGTGCCTCGCGAGCACGCCTGGCACGGGGACTCGTCGTCGAGGGAGCATTCACCGGGTTGCTGGCCTCGGTCGCCGGGGTCGCGCTGGCGGTGGGCGCCGGGCAGCTCGTGCCGCTGGCGGGCCTGGAGGCGCCGGGGTTCCCGCTCACGCCGGCGTTGATCGTGGTCTTCGGGTCGTTCGTGCTCACGACGCTCGCCGTACTGGCGCCCGCGTGGTCCGCGGCCAAGGTCTCGCCGTTGGAGGCGCTGCGCACCTCTGCCGTCCAGGACACGAAGAGCCGGATCGGCGGACTGCGCTGGACGCTCGGAGTCCTGATGGCTTCAGGTGCAGGTGTGCTGCTGGTCAACGTCGCGGTCGAAGGCCTGGCCACCAAACAACGGCCGAGCGGGATGACGGAAGACCTGCTGCTGCGCACCACCATCAGCGGTGCGCTGGCGTTCGGCGCGTTGATCACCCTCGGGCCCGCGTTGATCTCGCCGGTGCTTCGGCTGATCGGCATTCCGTTACGGCGCAGCACCATCGGGTCGTTGGCGGTGAGCGGGGTCGGCGGTGCGCCGCGCCGTGCCGCCTCGGTCACCGCGGTGGTGGCGCTGGGGGTCAGCCTGATCATCGCGACGCTGACGGGCGCGAACACGTTGCAGGGACTGGGAAAGGCCGAGATGGCCAGTGCCTGCCCCGCCGATCTGGAGATCACCGGACCGGTCGACGTGCGGGCGTTGCAGGCGGCCGGGCTCACGAACGTGCTCCCGTACCGGCGCAAGGAGATCACCGTCAACGGGCGGCTCACCATGCAAGGCACCGATCTCGACATGACCAGGCTGCGAGACCTCTCGGACTTCCGCGTCGACACCGGCGCCCTCGGTGACATGGGCCCGCGCAAGATCGCCCTGTCGACCTACACCGCGGCCAGGCTCGGGGTGGCGGCGGGAACACAGGTCGACGTCAACGGTGTGCAGATGATCGTGGCGGCAACGGTGTTCGGCGGTGTGCCGCTCGGCAGCGCACTGCTCCACGCGTCCGATGTGGAGGGAGAGCCGGTCGGCGCGCTCGCCAACGGCGCGAGGGAACGCGTGCCCGCGGGGTTCGAGGTGGAGTCGCTCACCGACCGTCGCCTCGCTCAGGAGAACTGGTTCACCACATTGGTGGCAATCGCGGTCGGACTGCTGTTCCTCACGATGTTGATCGCGGTGGTGGGAGTAGGCTCGACCACGGCGTTGTCGGTGCTCGAACGGACCAGAGAGTCCGGTTTGCTGCGCGCGATCGGGTTGACCCGCAAGGAACTCGGCCGCCTGGTCACGACCGAGGCCGGCCTGTACGGGATCGTCGGCGCGCTGGCCGGGTTCGCCATCGGGATTCCCTACGCGTGGCTCGCGATCATCTCGCTCGGCGTCGAATGGCCGTTGCAGGTGCCGGTCCTCCCGGTCGGCGTGGTGGTGCTCGTCCTGGCCGCACTCACAGCAGGTGCGGGGCTGCTGCCTGCCCGTCGTGCGGCGCGGGTGAGCCCTGTCGCGGCACTTCACTCGATCCAGTGACGTGTACCGGATACGAGACCGGGTATTCGAACTGCATAGGGAGGTGATGCAGTCATGGGCTTCGACGAGCTGAAGAACAAGGCCAAGGACATGGTCGGTCAGCACGGCGACAAGGTCGACCAGGGCGTCGAGCGCGCCGGGCAGTTCGCCGATGAGAAGACCGGCGGCAAGCACAGCGAGCACATCGACAAGGGCGAGGACAAGCTCAAGGAAGGCCTCCGGAATTTCGGCGACCAGCAGCAGTGATCGCACGGAACCGGTACCGGCGAAAGTGATGTCTCCTCACCGTTGACAGGCCTGCCACCATCATCCGTGGGAGCGCTCTCACGCGCTCGTTCGGAGGGTTGGCAATGAGGCTCACTCGACAACGAACATCCATCGCCTTGGCAGCGGCCGGCGTGCTCACCGCGAGCGCGCTGGTCGCTGTCGCCCAGCAGACCAACGCCGCGCTTCCACCTCCCCCCGCCGGGTGGACGCAGGTGTTCGGCGACGACTTCACCGGACCGGCGAACTCGTTGCCCAGCACGGGAAACTGGCGGTTCTCGCTCGGCCACGGCTATCCGGGCGGCCCGGCGAACTGGGGTACCGGCGAAATCGCCGCGCACACCAGCAACCCCGCCAACGTCTCGCTAGACGGCGGCGGGAACCTGCGCATCACGCCGCGTCGTGACGGCGCGGGCAACTGGACGTCCGCTCGCATCGAAACGAACGCTCAGAACTTCAAGGCGCCCAACGGTGGCGTCATGCGGATGGAAGCGCGGATCCAGATGCCGAACGTCTCCGGTGCCGCGGCTTTGGGGTACTGGCCCGCGTTCTGGGCGCTGGGTTCGCCGTACCGCGGGAACTGGTGGAACTGGCCCGGTGTCGGCGAGTTCGACATCATGGAGAACGTCAACGGCGTCAACCGCGTGTGGGGTGTGCTGCACTGCGGCGTCTCGCCGGGCGGGCCGTGCAACGAGAAGAACGGCATCGCGAACAGCCGTCCGTGTCCCGGCGCCTCGTGCCAGGGCGGCTTCCACGCCTACCGCTTCGAGTGGGACGCCTCGGTTTCACCACAGCAGCTGCGGTGGTACGTCGACGGAGAGTTGTTCCACCAGGTCAACCAGAACCAGCTGCCCGCGGACACGTGGAACCAGATGACCGGCCACGCCGGGTACTTCATCATCCTGAACGTCGCGATCGGCGGCGAGTTCCCCGACAACTACTCCGGCACGCGCACGCCCGGTCCGGGGATCGTGCCGGGTGTTCCGATGGTCGTGGACTACGTGGGTGTGTGGACGCGGGGATCTGGCGGCGGGCCCACGACCACCACCACTCCCCCGCCAACGTGCGGGCCGCTGCTGTCGCGGAACCGGCCGACGTCGGCGTCCAGCGTGGAGAGCGGGAACCAGGCCGCGGCGTTCGCGGTCGACGGTTCGACGTCGACGCGCTGGTCCTCCGCACACAGCGAGCCGCACTGGTGGCAGGTCGATCTCGGGTCCTCACGCGCCCTGTCCAGGGTCCGGATCAACTGGGAGGCCGCGTACGGGCGCGCGTACTCGATTCAGCTGTCCGACAACGGCAGTTCGTGGCGTGAGGCCTATTCCACGTTCACCGGCTCAGGCGGAGTGGAGGACATCGGGATTTCCGGTACCGCCCGCTACGTGAGGTTCAACGGCACCCAGCGAGCCACCGTCTACGGGTTCTCGTTCTGGGAATTCGAAGTGTTCGGGGCGTGTGGAACCACCACAACGACGGAACCTCCGAGCGGCGGGGCATACCCAGCGTGGTCGCCTGGGACTGCTTATGCGGTTGGTTCGCGTGTGAGTTACGCCGGATTGGACTATCAGTGCCTGCAGGCGCACACGTCGATCGCGACCTGGGAGCCGCCGAACGCGGCCTCCCTCTGGCAGCGCCTCTGAGTCACTTCCGCGATCCCGGCGGCCCGGTTACCGTCGTTCGCCGGGATCGCGGAGGTGAAGGTGGATCCGAGCGGGGTGACACGAGCTGCACGACTGACCGCACTGGCCGCGTTGTGCCTGGTCACCGTCGTTTTACTGCTCCCTGCGGCCATCAGCGTGAGCACCGGTGGGGCCGTGCCGGTGTTCTTCGGCAGGTTCGGCCAGTGGCTGTGGCCCGCGGTCGGCGCGATGGTGCTCGTCGCGATCGGTCTCGCGCTCTGGGAACGTGTCCGCGGTCACGAGACGAGCAGCCGGACCGCGGTTCTCGGGCGCGTCGAGTCCAGGGTGAAGGCATTGCTCGCCTCCTCCATGGCCGCGCAGACCCAGATCAAGCTCGGCGCGCTGCGGCAACCGAAGCTCTCCGTCCGCGTTGAGGGCGAGGAAATCTCCTCTGTGGACCTCGAAGCCGTCTACGACCGCCTCGGTCACACCATGGTGCTGGTCGGCCCGGTCGGCAGCGGACGTTCGACGTTGTTGCGTGAGCTCTGCCTGGTGCTGGTCGAGCGCGCGCGCAACGACCCTGAGGCGCCCATTCCTGTCGTCGTGGACTTGGCGACGTGGCGCGCGTACGGCACGCGCAAGCCGACCGAGTTCACGGCGTGGCTGCTGCGCGAGATGAACCGCCGCTACGGCATCAGCCGCTCGGCGGGCACGATCTGGCTGCGCCGCGAGCGGGTGGCCGTGCTCATCGACGGCCTGGACGAGGTGCCGCGCGTCGACCGCGCCCTGTGCGAATCCGAGCTCGCGCCGTTCGCCTCGGTCGTGTGCTCGACCGATCCGATCGAGAACCTGCCGTCGGTGTTCGTCGAGCCGTTGTCGCGCGGTCAGGTGCTCGAGTACATCGCTTCGGTCAGTCCTCGTCTCGACAGCCTGGAATCAGCGCTGACGCCGGCGATCTGGGAGCGGCTGGACTCACCGCTGGCGCTGAACCTACTGGCGCTGACGCACTTGGACAAACAGGTCGACACGATCGGCACCGACTTCGTGGGTTCCTTCGTGGTGGAGCGACTTTCCGGCCAACGCGCTGCGGGTCCCACGATCCGCGCGTTGAAGTTCCTCGCGCGGTTGGGCCGGCCAGACCTCGGTGCGCCCGTGCACATGCCTCACCGCCATGCGTGGCTCCCGCTGCTGCCGACGCGTCCGTTGTGGCTGCTGTTCGTGCGCGCGGTGCCAGCCGCATACGCCGGTGGTGTGTGCGCCGTGGCGTTCCTGACTGGGATCCGGCTCGGATTGTGGCCTGCTTTGGCGTTCGTGGTCGCAGCTTCGTCCTTGCTCGTGCTGGTGAACAAGTTGCCGCACGTCTTCCACCCGCCTGGGCGCGCGCACGGCATTCTGACTGCCGCGCTTGGATTCATCGCCGGCGTTTTCGCCGGATTTCTGGTCGGGCTCGCAGGCTTGTGGCTTGGCGGCATCGGTACGCCGTGGCCGTACTTCGTGGCGTACGTGTTCGTGGTGGTGGGGTCTTTCTTCTTGGCATTGGGCTTCGTGCCGGGTAACGCTCCCGTGCCCTGGGCCGTGATGATCGCCGCCGCGCCGGGTGTCTCAATGATCTGGACCGGTCCCTACGCGGTGTTGGCCGGCATGGGAATGGGCTTCTCCGCAGGCGTGGCGGGCGGCGTGTTCGCCGCGGCCGTGGGACGCGTGTGGCGCACGGTGCGCCCGGTGCAACAACAACGCATGCGAGTCGGCCGGCGTGGTGGGTTCAGCCAGCCGTCCCCGTGCTGGGACTGGTCGGTGCGCTGGGCGGGCTCGGGATGATGGGATCCTGGGGCACCACACTGGGCGTGGCGTTGGGATTGCTTGTGACGCCGACCGCTGCCCGCGACTACGTCTGGCCGTTCGACGCACTCGCCGAAGTCGCCGCCGAGGGCGTCACCCGTCCGCTGTCGCTGGGCGAGTTGTCCTTCCGCCGCAAGGCTTTGCTGCACCTCGCCCAGGACCGGCTGCTGCTCACCCGAGTCGACGGCGAGTACCGCTTCGCCCACGTGGCCCTGCGTGATCATTTGGCGTCGTGTGACCCAACCGCGCTGGTTCGGGCCACGCGCCGTTGAACCTTCCCGATCTGCGGGCCGTACGGCCTGACAGAAAGGTCGGGTGTTGCGCATGCGCTGGACGAAAGGCTGGATCGCGGGTGCCGGGGTGTTCTCGGTCGCCGCGGCCATCGGGGGTACGGCCTTCGCCCTTGCTGGATCCGGTGTCCCCGCGTCGCAGTCGGGGGTGACGGGCAAGGAGGTGTGCGCGGGGCAGCCTCTGAGTTCGGTGAGTTCGGAAGGACCGGCCGGTGTCACATCGGATCAATTCCCGGTCGGAACCGCCTTGCGGATCACGAATCTCGCCAACGGACGGGCGATCACCGTTTCGGTCACCGGGGTTTCGTCCGGCTGCGCCGTGCTGAACACCGCTGCTTTCGATTCGCTGCGCCCGGCCGATTCGGGACGGGACTTTGCGGAAAGCGTTCTCCGGCGGACTCGGGTGGAGATCGTGGGGAATGCGCCGGCGCCCGCGCCTGCCCGGCCTTCCACGTCATCACGAGTTCGCGCTTCCGGAGTTGTCGGTCAGGTCGTGTGTGACGGGGCGACGGTCGGGCTGTCGGCTGTAGGTGGGGCGCCTGGGGCGTTTTCGTCGCAGCTGCCGGTCGGGACGTCGGTTCGGGTGACCAATCTCGACAACGGCCGGCAGACGACCGTGCGGATCGTCGGAGTCGGATCGGCCTGCGTGGTGCTGAACAGCGCGGCGTTCAAGTTGGTCGGGGAGCCGGAGAAGAACGTGATCAAGCGAGCACAGATCGAAAAGGTGACCTGACGACATATGCTCCCTCCCGACCTGGGGGTGTGAGCGTGTTCCGACGTTTTCTGATCTTGACTGTCCTGCTGGCGGGATGCACCGCGCAGGAGGCCGCGCCACCCTCGTCCCCACCGCCGGTTTCGTCGTCGGCCGTGTCGGTGCCAGACCAGTGGAACCAACTGGCCGGTCGGGCTTTGTCGGCCTACGTGGCCAAGGAGGAGTTCGGGCCGGACGCGCCGTGGAAGGAAGACCAGCCGGCCGCGCCTGGTGGTTATGAGCACGGGACTCCTGACGTGGCCGGGGTGTGCGGCGGAGTCAAGATCGGCTCTGGGTTCAAGGTGACGCGAAGCAGGCTGTGGCGCGGTGACACTGTTGTGTGGCAGAACGTTCACGCGTTGTCGTCACAGAAGGCAGCCGAGCTGGTCGAGCAGATCCGGGAGAAGTCGCGAACCTGCTCTGCCTACCCGCGGAAGGAAGGCAAGCCCACGCGGGCGGTGACGCCTGACGCGGCCGTGACGCCGCCAGCAGGCTTCGACGGGTTCTACGCCTTCTGCGAGACAGCGCCGGACGTCGCCCAGGGGCAGGACAACTGCCAGGCGTACCTTGCCCGCGGTGACCTGCTCGTCGTCTACGGCAGCAACGCCGTGTCCGAGGACCCGAACGCGGCCAGGCTCGCGGCGTTGCGACAGCTGCAGCAGATGACGCCTCCCGTGGCCAAGGCGCTCGCTGCGGTCTGACCCGCTACCAGTCCATCGGCTCGTCCGGCTCTTCCGGTTCCGGCCACTCGTCCGCGCCACCCGACCCCCACGCCGCGCCGCCGGTGCTCGTCGTCTTCGACTTGGGCTTGGGGGCAGGCGGGGTGTCCTGTTCGGCCGGTGCGGGACCGCCGCCGGCCACCACCTCCAGGATCTGCTCGCCGTACTTCGTGAGCTTCGCCTGGCCCACACCGCTCACGGCGCCCAGCGCTGTCAGCGAGCCTGGACGTGACGCGGCGATCGACTTCAGGGTGGCGTCGTGGAAGATCACGTAGGCAGGGACGCTCTGTTCACGGGCCTGCTGGGCACGCCACTCGCGCAGCGCTTCGAAGAGCGGGGCCGCCTCGGCGGGAAGGTCCACCTTCGGCTTGGCGGCGCTCGCAGCGGCCACGCGCGTGGCCGAGCGGGTGGGCGTCGGGTCCTTGCGCATCTTGACTTCGCGCTTGCGGCTCAGGACCTCGGAGCTGGTCGGGGTGAGGACGAGGGTCGAGTACTCGCCTTCCACCGCCAGGAAGCCCTGGGCGAGGAGCTGGCGGACCACGCCTCGCCACTCGCTCTCGTTCAGGTCCTCGCCGACGCCGAAGGTGCTGAGCCGGTCGTGGTCGAACTGGATGACCTTGGCGGTCTTGCGGCCCAGCAGGATGTCGATGATCTGCCCCGCACCGAACTTCTGGCCTCGCTCATTGCGCAGGCGCCAGACCGTCGAAAGGACCTTCTGGGCCGCGACCGTGCCGTCCCAGGACTCGGGCGGGATCAGGCACGTGTCGCAGTTGCCGCACGGGACGCCGGTCTGGCTGAAGTAGTCGAGGAGCATGGTGCGGCGGCACGTGATGGTCTCGCAGAGAGCGAGCATCGCGTCGAGGTGCGCCTGCGAGCGGCGGCGGAACGCCAGGTCGCCCTCTGACGACTCGATCATCTTGCGTTGCTGGACGACGTCGGAGAGGCCGTAGGCGAGCCAGGCGGTGGACGGGAGGCCGTCGCGGCCGGCCCGGCCCGTTTCCTGGTAGTAGCCCTCGACGGACTTCGGGAGGTCGAGGTGGGCCACGAAGCGGACGTCCGGCTTGTCGATGCCCATGCCGAACGCGATCGTGGCGACCATGACCAGGCCGTCCTCCCGCAGGAACCGGGCCTGGTTGCGCTGGCGGACCGAGGAGTCCAGACCCGCGTGGTACGGGAGGGCCTCGATGCCGTTGGCCACCAGGAACTCGGCGGTCTTCTCCACGGACGCGCGGGAGAGGCAGTAGACGATGCCGGCATCCCCTGGGTGCTCGCCGCGCAGCAGGTCGAGGAGCTGCTTCTTCGGTTCCTTCTTCGCCACGATGCGGTACTGGATGTTCGGGCGGTCGAAGCTGGAGACGAACTGGCGGCCGTCGGACAGCTCGAGGCGCGTGAGGATCTCCTTGCGCGTCGCCTCCGTCGCGGTGGCCGTCAGCGCGATGCGCGGAACCTTCGGCCAACGCTCGTGCAGGTGCGTCAGCGAGAGGTAGTCGGGGCGGAAGTCGTGGCCCCACTGGGACACGCAGTGCGCCTCGTCGATCGCGAACAGGGCGATCTCACCCTGGTCCAGCAGACGCAGGGTCGCCTCGGACGTGAGGCGTTCCGGCGCCAGGTAGAGCAGGTCGAGCTTGCCATCGACGAACTGGGCCTCGACCTCGCGGCGCTCGTCCCAGGACAGCGACGAGTTCAGGAAGCCCGCGCGCACGCCGAGGGCGCGCAGAGCGTCCACCTGGTCCTGCATCAGCGCGATGAGCGGTGAGATCACCACGCCGGTGCCAGGCCGGACCAGAGCGGGGACCTGGTAGCACAGTGACTTCCCGCCGCCGGTCGGCATCAGCACGAGCGCGTCGCCACCCGCGATCACGTGCTCGACGATGGCGGCCTGGTCGCCGCGGAACTCGGGATACCCGAAGACGCGCTGCAGGACCTGCAGCGCGTCTCCGTGGTCGGTTGAACCCATGGCGCCGATGCTAGCGAGCAGCACCGACAGTCTTTACCGCTAGCCCAAGGCGCCGTTCGTACCAGCGGAAACGCTGGTAACGATCATCGGATCAGCGGATGAGGACGGCACCGAACCACGCAACGGGATCCGCACCGACGTGTCCGCCAGGTCGACGGTCAGCCTGGGCAGCTGGCTCGGCCGCACGATCGCGCTCGAGTCGGTGCCACCGATCAGCAGGCCCAGCCGGTGTCCCGCCGGGATCACGTGGTCCGTTGTGGACAGTCGGAACGTCATGCGGTACTTGGTTCCCGGCGTGATCGTGCGCGGAACCGAGAGCGACTCGTAGTTCGCGAGGTCCGCCCACCCGCGCGCGATGATCTGCGCGTCGACGTTGCCTGCCGTGGCCTCCGTGTTGCGGTAACAGGCGTCATCGCCCGTGCGGTTCTCGCCCCAGCACGACTCCGTGGTCAGGGTTCGGATGCCCTCGCCGGTCCGCACCCGAGCCGGGCCGTAGTCGACGAGGTACGCCGTGAGGTGCGCGGTCGGCGTCGATGACGACACGCCCACCGTGATCGACGACGTGCCCGCGACACGCAGGTCCGACGTCAGAGGTGCCGTCGAGTAGATCACTCTGCCGGTGTTCGAGCCCGAGAGCCAGCTCGACGGCGTAGCACTGCCGTTGTCGGCGAATGCCGCCGTGCCCGTGCCAGGCGCTGTACCGAGTCCCGAAGAAGAAGGACGCAGCACGGTGCCGACAGTGCCCGCGGGCGGCCACGTCTGGTCGTCCGCCCACTCGTTCGGCGCGCGCTCTGCGGACACCTGCGGTTCGTTCTCGATCCCGTTCTGCACGTTCAGCAGCCAGCGGTCGAACCACCGGTGCAGGGTCGGGACCCACTCACTGCGCCGGAAGTCGAACGGGTCGACGTGCGCGGTCTGCGAGAACCACAGCTTCTTCGGCACCGACGCGGGCACGGCGTCCCAGAACTGGCCGTACTGCAACGTCTTCACGTTCAGGTCGTTCAGGCCGTGGATCGCGAAGATCGACGCCTTCACGCGCGAGGCGTTGCGCACGAAGTCACGTGTCTGCCACATCGGCGTGTAGTCGCCGTTGGCGGGAGAACCGTTCGTCATCTGCGTGCGCACCGCACCACACCGTGAGCGCGCATTGGAGTTCTCGAACTGCGAACCCAGTCCGGTCGGCGAGCTGTAGCCGGGATAGGCGACGCCGTCCGAGCGGAACCAGTCGTACCACGAGCTGATGGCCGCGATCGGCACGATGGTCTTGAGTCCGTCGATCCCGGTGGCGGCCACGCCGTTCGCGATCGAGCCGTCCCACGACTTGCCGATCATGCCGACGGCTCCGGTCGACCAGGAGGCCGCCTTCGTCGCGCTGCCGGTCATGGTCGTGTAGCCGGTGCGCCGGCCGTTCAGCCAGTCGATCACAGCGGTGCCGGACGCGATCTCCGACCGGCCGCCGACGTCGACGCAGCCGCGCGACCGGTTCGTGCCGAGGAAGTCGACCAGCACGACGGCGTAGCCGCGTGGCACGAAGTAGTTGTCGTAGAAGAGCGGGAACTTCACCGGCACGCCGGCGGAGTCGTAGGTCTTGACCTCGCTCTCGTTGCCGCGCCCGGTGCTCTGGTAGTAGGGACTCGCCTCCATGATCACGGGCACGCGCCCGGTCGTGGACGGCCTGATGATGTCTGCGGTCACCCGGTCGCGGGCGCCGTCGCCGTCGAGGTCGAGGCCGGAGTCGACGTAGACGGTCTCGCGGACCGCGTCGGCCAGCGAGTGGATCGGGGCGGACACGCCGCCGGACAGGGTGAACGCCGGTGTCGCCGCTGTGGCAGGGATTGGCGTCAGGGTCAGGGCCCCTGCTAACGCCACTACAACACGAACACGCTTCATGAAGATTCACGCTATGGAGTGACGAAGTCACCCGTCAGAGCCGAAAGGCTTGATCCTCAGCTGTTGCGTCAACTACGCCTCGTGGCGAATATTCGACCTTCGTGAGCTTCACCTTCGAACCCGCGCGCACCCGTGTCGTCTTCGGCCGGGGCACCGCCGCCTCCGTGCGCGCGGAGGTCGAGCGTCTGGGCGGGACGCGTGTTCTGCTGATCGCCCGCCACGGTGGCGACAAGGTGGCCGCCGAGCTCGGGCCACTGCTCGCGACGCGGTTCACCGGCGCGGCCATGCACACCCCGGTCGAGGTCACGGAGCGCGCGCTCGCGTTGTTGCGCGAACACAGCGCGGACTGCGTGGTGTCGGTCGGTGGCGGGTCGAGCACGGGGTTGTCGAAGGCGCTCTCGGTGCGCGCCGGCGTGCCGCAGATCATCCTTCCGACGACCTACGCGGGTTCCGAGGTCACGCCGGTGCTCGGGGAGACGGCCTCCGGCCTGAAGAAGACGCGGCGGGACGCGGCGATCCAGCCGGACACGGTGATCTACGACGTCGACCTGACGCTGGACCTGCCGCTCGACGTCACGGTGACGAGCGCGCTCAACGCCCTCGCGCACGCCGTCACCGCGCGAGGCAAC
The DNA here is from genome assembly GCF_012184385.1 of Lentzea indica. GTDB lineage: Bacteria > Actinomycetota > Actinomycetes > Mycobacteriales > Pseudonocardiaceae > Lentzea > Lentzea indica. Next base: position 21,610 of record NZ_VSRL01000023.1, on the reverse strand, counting down.
GAGAACCCGTTGATCGACGCCATCGCGACCAAGGCGATCGAGGGCGTTTTGCACGCTTTGAGCGGAAATCCATCCACTGTGGATGCACGGACCGAGCTGCTGTACTCCGCATGGCTCGCGGGCACCTGCCTCGCGTCCGTCCCCATGGGACTGCACCACAAGCTCGCGCACGTTTTGGGCGGTTCGTTCGGACTACCGCACGCCGCCACACACACGGCGCTGCTCTCTCACACGGCGCCGGCCGATCTGGCCAAGCGCATCCACGACACGGCCACACGGTTCGGTGCGGCAACATCGTTGCGTGAACTGGGGATGGCGGAGTCCGATTTGTCCCGTGCTGCGGAGATCGCCGAGCACCCCGACGCGTTGCGGGTGCTGACCAACGCGTGGCGCGACGCGCCATCGGACTGAAAGGTTGTCAACCTAAAGTCTGATGTTCACGCCTCTGAACTCAGTCGAACCTCCGATGTACCGGCTGAAGAGTTCCTGAAGAATCCGAGGCATGCTCAGCCCGTTGGATCTGTCGCTGATACACGGACCGATCCCCAAGGTCGCCACCGTCGCGGCCGTGCTCGCTCTGACGTACCTCGCGATTCGGAAGAACCGGACCTGGTGGGTCCGCGTGTTGCCGATCATCGTGCTGACGTGCGCGCTCTTCGTGACCGGGCTGACCCTCGTCATCAACCACCTGTGGAAACCGTGGCCCGAGCCGATGCCGATCATCCTGATGGTGTGGCTGGGCGCGGCACTGGTGGCGCTGAGCCTGGCCGTCGCACGGCTGCGCCCCTCGCGCTGGTACGGACGTGTGCTGACCGTGATCGCCGCCGTCGTCGTGATCTCGAGCGCGCTGACGGCCACGAACGCGTACTACGGGCTGTACCCGACGGCACGGGCCGCGCTGGAGGTGTTCACCAACCCGAGCGTCGACCTGCCGGACAGCGTCCAGCCCTCGGACGTGCTCGAAGTACCTCCTGGCAAGAAGCTGGCCGACGTCTGGACCGGCACCGGCCTGCCTGACAAGGGCACGCTGTCCGAGATCGAGATCCCCGGCGCGTTGAAGACGCGTCCGGCGTGGATCTACCTGCCGCCCGCGTACGTGGCGAAACCCCGTCCGCGGCTGCCGGTGCTGGTTCTGCTGGCCGGCCAGCCGGGATCACCTCGCGACTGGCACGACGCCGGCCGGATCTCCGAGCACATGGACGAGTTCGCGCGCGCCCACAACGGTCTCGCGCCGATCGTCGTCATGCCCGACTCGCTCGGGGCGCTCACCGCGAACCCGCTGTGCCTCGACTCGAAGCTGGGCCAGTCGGAGACGTACCTGACCCGCGACGTGCCCAAGTGGGTCAAAGAACGCCTGACGGTCGACGAACGCCGTGAAGCGTGGACGGTTGCGGGTCTCTCACACGGCGGCACGTGCTCTCTTCAGCTCGCAGTGCGCGCGCCGGACGTGTACGCAGGCTTCATCGACCTGTCCGGGCAGCGCGAGCCCACGCTCGGCACGCGCGCCGAGACGGTCAAGGCCGCGTTCGGCGGCGACGAGGCGGCGTTCGTCCGCGTCAACCCCATGGACATCCTTGCCAGGCAAGGGTTCCCGCAGACCGCGGGCATCATCGTCGTCGGCAAGGACGACGGTCTCTACCGCCCGGCGGGCGCCGAGGTGTTCGAGGCCTGTCGCAAGGCCGGAATGGACGTGCTGTGGAAAGAACTGCCGGGAGGACACGACTGGAACGTGTGGCGGCCGGGTCTGTACGGCTCGCTGCCGTGGCTCGCGCAGCGAGCAGGGCTGGTCAGATGATCACGAGGCTCTTCCGCACCGCACCGCTGACGTGCGCGTTCCTGATCGTCTTCTGGACGGTCGGGGCGCTGACCAGCGCGATCGCGGGCACGAACGACGACCTCCTCGCGCTCGTCGGGTTCGGCACCGACAGTCCCCTGTGGACGGTGTTCAGCTCGGCGCTGTGGTCGATGGACCTGCTGGGGTACGTGGCGACCACCGTCCTGCTGCTCGCCTTCGGTCCGCTGGCGGAGCGCACGTTCGGTGGGCTACGGACCGCGGCGATCTTCCTCTCCTCGCACGTGGCCGGCTCGTTCCTGGGCATCTGGGTGGTGCTGATCGGGCGGGACGTTCACTGGTCGTGGCTCGAGTCGCTGGTGGACGGGGTCGCGGCGGGACCGTCGATCGGCGGGGTGGGGCTGGCGCTCGCGCTGACGTTCCGGATGCCACCGCTGTGGAGGCGGCGGGTCCGACTGATGATGATCTTGTCGGTGCTGGTGCTTACTCTGTACTCGGGTTGGCTTGAAGATCTGCTTCGACTGTCCGGTGGCGTGGCCGGGCTGGTGATCGGGGCGTTGTTCCTGAAGAGCGGGGCCGTGCACAAGGCGCGCTCGTTCCAGGAGACGCGTGTGCTGGTGGCGCTGCTGCTCGCGGCGTCGGCGCTCGGGCCGGTGGTGGCGATGATGTCGCCGTCGCCGAACGGGCCTCTGTGGTGGTTCGCGGACGTCGTGGCGGTCGCGCAGCCGTCGCAGGAGGACGTCGACGCGGTGTGCGGCTCGGACGCGATCGAGCTGTGCCGGACGATGATGATCCAGCTGTCGTACGACCGGTTCCCCGCGCTCGTGATGTCGCTGCTGCCGGCGTTGCTGCTGCTCGTGCTGGCGGAAGGGCTGCGGCGCGGCCGGCGGTTCGCGTGGTGGTCGGCGCTGGTGTGCAACGTGGCGTACTCCGCGTTCATCGGGTGGTACGTCGTGGACGCCGCGCGGATTCCGGACGTCGGCGCGCTGGAGATCGCGTTCTCCTTCAGCATCCCGATGCTGGTGCCGCTCGCGATCACCATCGTGTTGCTGTTGACGCGCAAGCACTTCGCTGTGCGTCTGCCTCGGCATGCCGTCAGGAAGTTCTGGCGGTTCACGGCGGGCAGCGTCGCGTTGCTGTCGGCGCTCTACGTCTTCGGCGGGTACCTGGTCCGCGACCACTTCACGCCGGAGCCCGGTTTCGCCGAGCTCCTCTCGGACCTGCCGACGCGGTTCCTGCCGCCCGGCTACCTGCTCGGCCTGGTGCCGTTGCAGTTCTCCGGCGAGGGGTTCGTCGGAGCGCTGCTGTTCGAGTACACGGGCGTGGTGTTCTGGCTGATCGTGCTGGCCGGCCTGCTGATGGCGTCGTGGCGCACGTGGCCGTCGTCGTGTGAGCAGGAGGCGGCGCACGCCCGCGAGCTGATGCGGCGCTACGGCGGTTCGTCGTTGTCCTACATGACGACGTGGCGCGGCAACCAGTACTGGTTCACGCCCGATGGAGAGACGGCGATCGCGTACCGGGTGGTGGCGACGATCGCGCTGACGGTCGGCGACCCGATCGGACCGGCGCGCGTCAACGCCGTGCGCGGGTTCGCGGAGTTCTGCACGCACAACGGATGGACGCCGTGCCTCTACAGCGTGGGCACTGAAACACGGGAAGCGGTCGAGAGCCTCGGGTGGTCCACGGTGCAGGTCGCCGAGGACACCGTGATCGAGCTGGACACGCTGAGCTTCACCGGCAAGAAGTGGCAGGACGTCCGCACGGCGCTGAACAAGGCCGCCAAGGCCGGCATCACCGCCGAGTGGTGCACGTACGCCGACGCGCCGTACGCGATCACCGACCAGATCCGGTCGATCTCGGCGGAGTGGGTGGCGGACAAGGGCCTGCCGGAGATGGGTTTCACGCTGGGAGGCTTGGAAGAGCTGGCCGGCGACGGTGTCCGTTGCCTGATCGCCGTCGACGGCGACCGCACGGTGCACGGCATCACGAGCTGGCTGCCGGTGTACGCCGACGGCGAGGTCATCGGGTGGACGCTCGACTTCATGCGCCGCCGCACGCACGGGTTCCGCGGCTCCATGGAGTTCCTGATCGCCTCTGCGGCACAACAACTTCAGGCCGAGGGCGCGCGGTTCCTGAGTCTGTCGGGAGCGCCGCTGGCCCGGTTGGACCGCGGCGAACGTCCCCGCGCGTTGCAACGCGTACTGGACCTCACCGGGCACGTGCTGGAGCCGGTGTACGGGTTCCGCTCGCTGTTCGCGTTCAAGGCGAAGTTCCAGCCGACCTACCGCCCGATGTTCATGGCATACCCGGACTCGGCCGCACTGCCGCGCATCGCGAACGCCGTGAGCCGCGCGTACCTCCCGCACCTCAACGCACGCCAGGGAATCCGGCTCGCGACCAAGATGATCATCCGGACCCGTGAGCGCGTGACCACGCACGGCCGAACTCACTAGGCCGAAAGGGTGGTGAGGCGATCCTCATCATCACACCCGTGCGCCACTAGGCAAAAATGCGCCGATGACCGTGCGGGGCGATCTGCCTGCCCAGACCACGACGTTCATCGGCCGCCGGGCGGTGCTCGCCGAAACCGAGGCGCTCCTCGGCACAGCCCGGCTCGTCACGCTGGTGGGTGCCGGCGGCGCGGGGAAGACCCGCATCGCCGTCGAGACCAGCCGTGCGATGGCGCGGGCGTTCCAGCACGGGGTCTGGGAGGTGCGGCTCGCGGATCTCAAGGATCCGGCGTTGCTCGCCCGCACGGTCGCGGCCGAGCTGCGGATCGTCGACAACTCGCGGGACGCCGGTCTCGGCCGGCTCGTGGAGTCGTTGTACGACAAGCATTTGCTGCTCGCCCTGGACCACTGCGACCACCTGCTGGATGCGGTGCGGCATCTCGTGCACCGCCTGTTGCGGGACTGCGAGGGGCTGACGATCCTCACGACCTCGCGGGAACAGCTCGGTGTCTACGGCGAGCACCTGCTGCGGGTGCCGCCGATGAGCGACGAGGACTCCGTCGAGCTGTACCTGGAGAGGGCGGGAGCGGCGCAGGACGACCTGGCGGACGTCACGACGCTGTGCCGGGCGTTGGACGGGCCGCCGCTCGCGATCGAGCTCGTGGCCGCGCGGCACGCGGAAATGTCCCTGGCCGACGTGCTCGCCCAGCTGCCGCACCAGGTAACGCTGGAACAGGTGCTCGATTGGTCGGCACGGCACTGCACGGACGAGGAACGGCAGCTGTGGGCGACGCTGTCGGTGTTCCCCGCGGACTTCGACACCGACGCCGCCGAGGCGGTGGCGGGGGTGCTGGAACCGTTGTCCGCCCTGGTCCTCAGGTCGATCGTGGTGGCGACGACAAGCCCGGTCACCGGGCGCACCCGGTACCGATTACCGGACACCGTGTCGCAGTTCGGCGCTCGTCTGCTCACGAGCCCCGACGAGCCGTTGCGACGGCACGCGCTGCACTACGGCGCGTTCGTCGACGAAGCGGCCCGCTCGTGGTTCTCGCCGGACGAGACGCTGTGGATGAGCAGGCTGCGGGAGGAGTGGCCGAACGTCCGTGCCGCGATCGGGCACGCGCTCAGGACTCCTGGTCTGGCCGAAACCGGCGCGGTGATGGCGATGGGCGTGCAGCGCACCCGGTTCACGTTGTTCACGGGCATGCTCGGCCAGGCGTGGGACCTGCTCGCGATGGCCCGTGAGGCGATCACCGAGGCACCGCTGCGGACATCGCTGCTGGCGCACTGCGCCTACCTCGCGCAGGCCCAGGGCGACATGTCGGCGGCGATCCCGCTGATGAACGAGGCGCGCACGTTGCCACGGCTGCCCGTCACCGATGTGCATCTGGTCTTCGCCGAGGCCACGCACCTCTTCTTCGTCGAGGGCTCACCGGACTGCGTGCCGTTGTACGCCCATGTCGTCGATTTGTGCCGCCAGTACGCGTCGCCGGGCGACACGTACATCACCGAGCTGATGCACGCGATGGCGGCGTGCTTCCTGCTGGACGCCGAGGCTGCGGACAAGGCCATGACGAGGCTGGCCGAGAGCAACGGCGTGGACTGGTCGCACGCCTGGGGGCTGTGGCATCAGGGCCTGTACGAGCTGCTGCACGGTGATCCGGCGCAGGTGCTTCCGCTGGCGGTGGAGGCGTTGCGCATCCAGCTGGCGCTGGGCGACACGTGGGGTCCCGCGTACAGCCTGTGGTTGCTCGCCTGCACGTGTGCCGAGCTGGGAGCTTTCGACCGCGCGGCACGCCTTCTCGGTGCACTGCGAACGCAGGAACGCGTCGCGCGGATCTCGTTCAGCACCATGAGCCCGTTCCACAAGGTTCTGGAACGCGCTGACCGGACCGTCCGCCGCGCGCTCGGCGACGACTACCCGGTGATCACGACGCTGGGCGCCGACCTGCGGCAGGAGCAGGCGATGGAGTTCGCCGTCGAACCGGTGCCGGACTCCGAGCGCCGACGGGCCAAACCCGCGCTGCCCGGTGGCCTGAGCAGGCAGGAGTTCACCATCGCCGGGCTCGTCGCCGAGGGACTCACGTCGAGGCAGATCGCGGCTCGGCTGTTCATCTCGCCGCGCACGGCGGACCGGCACGTGGTCAACATCCGCGTGAAGCTGGGGCTGCCGAACAGGGTGGCGCTCGCCGCCTGGCACCGTTCGGCCACCGGAGAGCAGGTCTAACGCGCCTCGAACGCCAGTTTCAGGCCCAATGCCACGAAGACGGACGCGGTCAGGCGGTCCAGCAGAACCTGTTGCCGCAGCAGGAAAGCACGCGCTCGACCGGCTACCGCGATCAGGATCGGCAGCCACACCAGGCCGAGGCCGAGGTGGACGGCGACGAGGACCGCTCCCCACGCGGGCTCGCCGGCGGGCATGAACTGCGGCAGCAGCGACAGGTAGAAGACGCCGACCTTGGGGTTGAGCAGGTTCGTCAGCAGGCCCACCCGCAACGAGGCCCTGGCTCCCGGCACCGGACGCGAGTCCTCCAGGGACACGGCCTTGCGAGAGTTCCACAACGCCTTGGCGCCCAGGTAGATCAGGTAGGCCGCACCGAGCCAGCGCACGACGTTGTAGGCCACTTCGGACGCTGTCAGCAATGCCGTCAGACCCGCGAGGCTCGCCACCGCCCAGACCAGGCACCCCAGCGTGATGCCGAGAACGACGCCCATCGCCGCGCGCTTGCCGCTCAGCAACGCCGTGCGCAGCACCATCACCGTGTCAAGGCCCGGTGTGATGACGGTGAGCAGTGCGACGAGCGAGAAGCTCAGAAGTGCGGCGGTCGACATGGGCACATCAGATCACACGTCAGCGTGCGTCCGCGGCCGTTTTCAGACCGAAGGCGATCAGCGCGGACGCGGAGAGGCGGTCCAGCAGAACCCGTTGCCGCAGCAGGAAAGCACGGGCCCGGCCGGCCGCCGTGATCAGGATCGGGAACCACAGCAGACCGATGCCGAGGTGGATCGCCACGAGCACGGCGCCCCACGCGGGCTGACCGACGGGCAGGAACTGCGGCAGCAACGAGATGTAGAAGACGCCCGGTTTCGGGTTGAGCAGGTTCGTCAGCAGTCCGACCCGGACGGCCGCGCGCACCGACGGCACCGGCGCGGGTTCGTCCATCTCCACCGGACGCCGGGACGTCCAGAGCGCCTTGGCGCCCAGGTAGATCAGGTACGCGGCGCCGAGCCAGCGCACGATGTCGTAGGCCAGTTCGGACGCCTGCAGCAGCGCGGTCAGACCGACCAGGCCCGCTGTCGCCCACACCAGGCAGCCCAGCGTGCTGCCCACCACGACGCCCATCGCGGCACGGCGGCCGACCAGCAGCGCCGTCCGCAGCACCAGCAGGGTCTCCAGGCCCGGCGTGACGACGGTCAGCAGCGCGACGAACGTGAAGCTCAGGAGCGCGGTGGTCGACATGACGTCATGAAAACATGAACTAACAGCGCCACCACAATGCCTGAGACGATGGTCATGTCGTCACCGGCTTGGTGTAGCGGTGGGCCGGAACCGGGATGGGCCCGTCCTGGTGGGGTGCCTGGTGGTCGAACAGGCCCTCGTCCGTCCAGCCCTGCCGCTCGTAGAACCGGCGCGCCCGCGTGTTCCCGGCGACGACGGCCAGCCAGGCGAGCGAGTGCCCGTTCGACGCCACCTCCCGCTCGGCAGCGGCCAGAAGTGCCGGCGCGACACCGGACCCGCGGTGGTCCGCGGAGACGTAGACCTGTTCGACCTCGTCCCCGACGACCATCACGAAGCCGGCGACCTCACCGTTCACGGTCGCGACGTGGTGTGCTCGACGTGTTCCAGGGCGCGCGGCTCGAACGTCGCTTCAGGCCGTGCGTCGATGAGCTGCTGTGGCACGTTGCCGAGGTGCGCGTCGCACCAGCCGGGGTACCAGATCCTGGCGACCGCCGGTGCGTCCTCGGGTGTCGCGCGCCGCAGCTCCACCGTCACCGGTGCCAGGCCCTGACGCCCATCCGCCCGGTGCTGCCCAGGTCGATGAAGATGCCTTTCTCCGGCGACACCGGCAGCAACGACTGCCACGTGCCACCCGGCGCGGCCGCGATGTCGACGTGGCTGCCGACCTGCGGCGGGTCGACCGACGTGTGCGTGTTCCGCCACAGGAACGCACTCCTCGCGCGCTCTCCCGGCTGCACCGTGATCGGCTGCGGCGCGTCGTCGAAGCCCCCGACCGAGGCGATGCCGCCCGAGCCTTCGACGATCGCGACGTCCAACTGCCGCCACTGCTCGTCGAGCAGCTTCACCTGCGGGTAGCCGTTGAGCTGCACCGGCTGGGTGCCGCAGTTGACCACCTCGACGGACATCACGCGCAGGCCCATCGCCGCGTCGGTGAAACCCGTGGTGAACCGCAGCCCGGTGTCGCACGACGGTTCCTGCGCCGCAGGCGTGACCAAGGAGATCGGGCGCGCGCCGGCCGGTTCCGGGATCGGTGAAACCTCCGGACGTGTTCCGCACGCGGCCAGGCCGGCGAGCGCAGCCAGCACCACGAGAATCCTGCCCCCAGTTCTCATGAGCCCGATCATGCCACAGGTGAGGGATTTCCCTCTCTGGTTGCGATGCCGCCCCGCTGCCAGCCTCAGATCCGTCGGGATCTTCACCTGGAGAGGGGCAATCATGAGGATCAGTCGCCTGGCTGTCGCGGCACTCGCACTGTTGGCACCGCTCGCGTTCACGACCACCGCCACCGCCGAAGGGTCCACTGTGGACGCTGCGGCACGACCGGCGTTCGAGATGCCGTTCCCGTGCGGCCAGACCTGGCGCGCCGGAACGCGGTCCAACCACAAACCGTTGTACGCCATCGACTTCAACATGGGCAGCGGCGACTCCGACAAGGGCAAACCGGTGATCGCCAGCGCCGGCGGCACCGTCGACGTGCGTTACGCGGCGTCCGGCTACGGCAACTACGTCGTGATCAACCACGGCGGCGGCTGGGCCACCTACTACGCCCACCTCGGCTCAGTCGCGGTGAGGGACGGCCAGAGGGTGGCCCGCGGCGCACGGGTCGGCACAGTCGGCAAGTCCGGCGGTCAGACCTACACCCACCTGCACTACGAACAGCGCCTCAACGGCAACGACGTCAAGGCGATCCTGCACGGCAAGGCCGTGAAGTACTACGGCGACATCGCCACCAAGAGCTACAACTGCTGACCTCAGGTCAGCCGATACCCGTGCGCGGGCCGGTTCGCCATGCCGTAACGCGGTTGCACCTCGGCCTTGCCGATCGTCACCAGGTGCTCCAAATAGCGGCGCGCACTCACGCGCGACAACCCGGCCCGGTCACCGACCTCCTGCGCCGAGAGGTCGTTCTCGCAGTCCCGCAACGCATCGATCACCAGCCGCAGCGTGACCGCCGACAGCCCCTTGGGCATGGCCAAGGGGCGCGGCCGGTGGTGCATCAGCTGGTCGACCTCGTCCTGATCCAGCACCTGTCCCAGCCGTTGCACTTCGACGCGCTGGGCGAGGTACTCCCGCATCCGGTCCAGGAACGCCGTCCGCGTGAACGGCTTGACCAGGTAGTTGTCCACGCCTCTGGACATGGCCTGCCGCACGGTCTCCCGTTCGCGCGCGGCCGTGACCGCGATGACGTCGACCGGCGGACCGTTGCGGGCGCGCAAGCGGGCCAGCACCTCGAGCCCCGACATGTCGGGGAGGTGGATGTCCAGCAGCACCAGGTCGGGCCGGAGCGCCTCGACGGCCCGCAACGCCTCACCTCCGCGGTGGGCCTCGCCGACCACCTCGAACTCCGGCATCGCCTCCAGGAAACCCCGGTGGATGGCGGCCACGGCGAAGTCGTCGTCGACCACCAGCGTCCGCACGCTCATCGGTTCCCCGTTTCCGGCAGCCACACGTCGAACGACGCGCCGCCGAGCTCCGAGTCCGTGATCGCCACCCGGCCGCTGCGCCGGGTCACCACCCTGGACACCAATGCAAGTCCTATCCCCCTGCCATGCGCGCCATGGGCGTCCTTCGAGCTCACGCCCAGGTCGAAGATGCGACCGCGTTGCGACTCCGCCACTCCCGGCCCGTCGTCGTCCACGACCACCCGCACCCCGCCCGCCGACGAGCGAACCAGCACTCGCACGATTCCGCCCATCTCCACGGCGTCCACCGCGTTGTCCACCAGGTTGCCCAGCACGGTCAGCGCGTCGTCGCCCGCGCGGATGTCCACCGAGCTGTCCGGGTCCAGCCGCAGTTCCACGCCGCGTTCGTGCGCGGTCGAGGACTTCGCCAGCAGCAACGCCGCCAGCGCCGGATCCGCGTTCGCGCCGTCGATGATGTCCGCGGTGACCGAGCCCGCTCCGCCGACCCGTTCGATGTAGGCGACGGCGTCGGCACTCCGGTCCAGGTCCAGCAGGCCGCCGATGACGTGCAGGTGGTTGGAGAACTCGTGGGCCTGCGCGCGCAGCACTTCCGTGACGGTGCGCTGACCGTCGAGCTCGCGCAACGCGTCGTGCAACTCGGTCCGATCGCGCAACGTCAGCACGACGCCGACGGCGCGGCCGTGCGTCTTGGCCGTCATCCGGTTCGCGACCAGAACCCGTTCTCCCGCAAGGACAAGACGGTCGGCGACGTCGTCCTCGTCGCGCGCCAGGTCCAGCAGTCCGTCATCGAGGACCTCCGCTGCCGGTCTGCCGCTCGGGTCGTCGACGAGCCCGAGCAGGCGCATCGCCTCGTCGTTGACCAGCGCCAGCTTCTCCTGATCGTCAACGGCGACAACGCCTTCGCGGACGCCGTGCAGCATCGCGTCCCTGGTCTCCAGCAGCTGCGCGATCTCGGCGGGTTCGAGCCGGAACGTGCGGCGGCGCACGTGCTGCGTGATCAGCGCCGCGCCGAGCACGCCAACCAGCGCGGCGGCGGCCAGCCAGCCGATCAGCTCCGGCAGGTCCTCCGCGAGGTCGGCGGACAGCTGGCTCTCCAGGATGCCGACCGAGGCCATGCCCATGATCCGTCCGTCTGGGGCGCGCACTGGCACCTTGGCGCGCAACGACGTGCCGAGCGTGCCGGTCTCCGTGCCGACGAAGACCTCGCCGGAGAGCGCAGCGCTCGGGTCGGTGGAGACGTGCTCGCCGATGCGCTTCGGATCCGGATGGGCGTAGCGGACGCCGTGGCGATCGGTGACGACCACGTACGTCACGTTGGACGCCTTGCGGATGAGTTCGGCCAACGGCTGGATGATCGCCGACGGGTCACGGGAATCGAACGCCTCGATCACCGTGGGTAGCTTCGCCACGCTTTCCGCGACGGACAACATCCTGTCCTTGTAGGCCTCCCTGATCCGATCGCTCTGCAGCTTGGCCGCGAGCAGACCGGCGGCACAGGTCGTCATCAGCACGATGACCACCTGCAACGCCAGCAGCAAAGCTGCGAACGAAACAGACCGACGGAACATGAATGGCATTCTGACGTATCGGCTATGAAACAGGTCACGAACTAAACGACCAATACGGACCTTATGACCGAAGACTTACGAGACCTCCGGCAGTTACCTAGCGTCCCCGCACAACGTTCGCAACGAAGCGAGGAGTGCTCGATGAACACGGGCTGGAGACGAGCGGCCGCGGTCGCCGCTGTCGGACTGGTGCTCGCGGGATGCGGCCAGGGGACGAAGAGCGCCGGCGGCGGTGACTCCATCGCGAAGCTGGAGATCATGGCGCCCGCCGACCCCGGTGGTGGCTGGGACCAGACCGCGCGGTCGATGCAGACGGCGGTGAGCGGGGCCAAGCTCGCGAACTCCGTGCAGGTCAGCAACGTCGGCGGCGCGGGTGGCACGGTCGGGCTGCAGAAGCTCACCTCGGAGCGCTCCGAGTCGTTCCTCATGGTCACCGGCCTGGTCATGGTCGGCGCGGTGGAGACCAACTCGTCGAAGGCGCGGCTCGAGGAGACCACGCCGATCGCCCGGCTGACGGCCGAGGACGAGGTGGTCGTGGTGCCGGCCGACTCGCCGCACAAGACGATCGACGACCTGCTCAACGCCGTCAACGAGAAGGGCAAGGGCGTGTCGATCACCGGCGGTTCCGCCGGCGGCACCGACCACATCCTCGCCGGGCTGCTGCTCAAGGCGAAGAACATCGACACGGCCAAGCTGAACTACGTGCCCTACTCCGGTGGCGGCGAGTCGCTGGCGGCGTTGCTGGGCAAGAAGGTCGACGCGGGCATCTCGGGTGTCGGCGAGTACAGGGAGCAGATCAAGGCGGGCAAGTTGCGCGCGCTCGGCACGTCCGGCCCCAACCCGCACGCCGACCTGAACGTGCCGACGTTCAAGGACCTGGGCGTCGAGCTGATCAACTGGCGTGGCGTGGTGGCGCCCGGCTCGATCTCGGCCGAGGCCAAGAACCGGCTGACCAAGCTGGTCACCGACATGCACGCCAGCCAGGCGTGGAAGGACGAGCTCAAGAAGAAGGGCTGGACCGACACGTTCCTGACCGGCGGCGAGTTCTCCACGTTCCTGTTCAAGGAGATCGGCCGCGTCAAGCCCGCGCTGCAGGACATCGGGCTCATCAAGTGATCGCTGAGAAGGCCGAGGAGTACGCGTTCGGTGGTCTGGTCGCGGCGATCGGGGTCTTCACCCTCGTCGACGCGACCACGATCGCCGCTCGTGACGACAACGCCGTCGGGCCGCGCGCATTCCCTTACGCCGTGGGGATTCTCCTCGTCGTGACGGGCCTGGCGGCGATCATCGCCACCGCACGGGGAAAGCTCGGCCAGGCAGAAGAGGCCGAGGACGTCGACGAGTCCGTCCGCACCGACTGGGTGACCGTGGGCAAGCTGGTGGCCATTCTGGTGGCGCACCTGGTGCTCATCGACCTGGTCGGCTGGCCGGTCGCGGCGACCGTGCTGTTCTTCGGTGCGGCGTGGGCGCTGGGCGCGGTCTGGTGGCGGGCGCTGCCGATCGCGGTGGTGCTGGCGCTGGTCGTGCAGGTGGTGTTCGCGTCCGGTCTGGGCCTGTCGCTGCCCGCCGGGATTCTCGAAGGGGTGCCGTTCCTCGATGGATAGCATCACCGCCCTGCTGGAGGGTTTCGCCACCGCCGCGCAGCCCGCCTACCTGCTCTACGCGCTGCTGGGAGTCACGCTCGGCACCGCCGTCGGCGTGCTGCCGGGCATCGGACCGGCGATGACGGTGGCGTTGCTGCTGCCGTTGACGTACTCGCTGGAACCGACTGCCGCACTGATCATCTTCGCGGGCATCTACTACGGCGGAATGTACGGCGGATCAACGACCTCGATCCTGCTGAACACGCCGGGCGAATCGGCGTCCATCGTGACTGCCTTAGAGGGCAACAAGATGGCCAAAGCCGGGCGCGGCGCGGCGGCGCTGGCGACGGCGGCGATCGGCTCGTTCGTGGCGGGCACGATCGCCACGGTGCTGCTGACCCTGCTGGCACCGACCATCGCTGACGTCGCCGTGCAGCTGGGTCCGGCGGACTACGTGGCACTGATGGTGGTGGCGTTCACGACCGTGGCGGCACTGCTCGGGTCGTCACCCGTGCGCGGGCTGGCGTCATTGGGCCTCGGACTGTTCATCGGGCTCGTCGGCACCGACACGCTGTCAGGGCAGCAGCGCTTCACCCTCGGGGTGGCGACGATGGCCGACGGCATCGACGTGGTCGTGGTGGCGGTCGGGGTGTTCGCGGTCGGCGAGGCGCTGTATGTGGCGTCACGGCTGCGGCACGGGCCGATCGAGGTCATCCCCATCGGCGGCAAGTGGTTCACGCGGGACTTCTGGGCGCGCTCGTGGAAGCCGTGGCTGCGCGGCACGTTCATCGGCTTCCCGATCGGCACCGTGCCGGCCGGCGGCGCGGACGTGTCGACGTTCCTGTCGTACGCGGCGGAAAAGAAGCTCTCGAAACGGCCCGAGGAGTTCGGCAAGGGCGCGATCGAGGGCGTGGCGGGTCCGGAGGCGGCCAACAACGCCGCAGCGGCGGGCGTTCTGGTGCCGTTGCTGACGCTGGGCCTGCCCACGACGGCGACGGCCGCGGTGATCGTGGCGGCGTTCCAGAGCTACGGCATCCAGCCGGGGCCGTTGTTGTTCACCAACAACTCGGCGATGGTGTGGGCGCTGATCGCGTCGCTATACATCGGCAACGTGATGCTGCTCGTGCTGAACCTGCCGCTCGTGAAGATCTGGGTGAAGGTGCTGCAGATTCCGCGGCCGTACCTGTACGCCGGCATCCTGCTGTTCGCGGCGCTGGGCACCTACGCGGTGAACTTCGTCGTGGACGACCTGATCGTGCTGCTGGTGATCGGTGTCGTCGGGTTCTTCATGCGGCGGCACGGTTATCCCGTCGCACCGCTGGTGGTCGGGCTGATCCTCGGGCCGATGGCGGAGGAACAGGTCCGGCGCACCCTGCAGATCAGCGAGGGCTCGCTCAGCGCGTTGGTCACCAGTCCGTTCGCGGCGGTCGCCTACAGCGTGCTCGTCGTGCTGCTGGCGGTGACGGTCGTGCTTCGGTTGCGTCGCAAGAAGTCACAGGTGATGGTCTAATCGCGCACGGCGGCAAGCGCTTGTTCGTACAGCTCGAACGGATCAGCCTTGCCGCCGTGGCGGACCCACAGTTCCGACGCGGTGTCGACGCACGCGAACACCGTGGCGATGAGGCCCATCGCGCCAGGATCCGGTATCTCGCCGGGCTCGATGCCCATCCGCTTCTCGATGACGGGTGTCAGTGCCCGCTGCCACTTCAGCCGCTTCTCGAAGTACCTGGCGCGCAGCGGCGGGTTCGCGAAGATCAGCGTGGAGATCTCCAGCACCCTCTCCGGAGTGTGGCCGGAGGCGGTGAGGATCGCGGTGAACCCGGCCCGCAGAGCGTCCCAGGCAGACACCTCGGGAGCCTGGGCCGCGACGGTGGCGACCAGCAGCTCACCCAGCGCGTCCTGCTCGCCGCAGACGAGGTCCTCCTTGGTGCCGAAGTACCGGAACAGCGAGCGCTGCGACACGCCCGCCCTCGCGGCGACCTGCGCCATGGTGGTCGCCTCGTACCCCTGCTCGGCGAACAACGTCAGTGCCGTGTCGACGATCTCGGCGACCACGGCCTGACGCGACCGGTCCCACAACGTCGCCGGCTTCTCCATGACGCCACTCTAGTGGGGTTGCGCCATTCGCCCGATCACTCTGGCGTTGAGAGCGCGGGAGGCCAGGTGCCGCGAGGCGAACGCCATCAGCCGGTTCATCCTGCCCGCGATGACACCGGGAGGCGTGACCCGGCGGTCCAGCGCGCGCAACGCGGTCGCGACCACCTCTTCCGCGGTCTGCATCCGAAGCCCCACCGCCATCTCCTCGCTGCCGGAGACCTCGAAGAACTCGGTGCGCGTCGCGCCGGGTGACAACACCATGACGCGCAGACCCGTGCCGCGCGACTCGACCCACAGTCCCTCGGTGAAGCTCACGACGAACGCCTTCGTCGCCCCGTAGACCGACATCCAGGGGCTCGCCTGGTAGGCCGCCATGCTCGCCACGTTCACGAGGAAGCCGTCACCGTTGGCGCGCAACGACTCGATGAACGCCCTGCTGATCTCGACGACCGCGTTGACGTCGACCGCGATCTCCTGCCGCAACCGCTCGGGTTCCTCCTCGTGGAACGACCCGAAGTTCGCGAACCCGGCGTTGTTGATCACGCTGGTGACGCCGAATCCGGCGACCTCCTGCGCCAGCCGCTCGCCGATGCCTGGTTGAGCGAGGTCCGCGGCCACGACGTGCACGGTCACGCCGTGAGCCGCCCGCAGCTGCTCTGCCAGTTCCTCCAGCCGATCCTTGCGACGCGCGACCAGCACGAGGCCGGATCCACGCGCCGCGAGCTGCCTCGCGAACTCGGCGCCGATACCCGAGCTCGCCCCGGTGACCAGCACCGTTTGCTTCCTGAAGTCGACTCCCATGCTGCCACCGTACGCCAGGTTGGCAGTCACTGCCAACCTGTCGCTGTATGCCCGAATACATCCGTAACGTTGGCGGAGAAGCGGCGATCTTGGGGCGTGGGAGGACAACGGTGATCCGGCGGCCCCGGCTCGAGGGGCTGCTCTGCACGACGAGGCTCACGACGCTCGTCGCACCCGCCGGCTACGGCAAAACGACGCTGCTGACGCAAGCGCACACCGACCGTCCGGTCGTGTGGCACACCTGCCAGGAAGGCCATCGGCTGTTGCAGCCGATGGCTTCCGCTTTGGCAGCCGGGTGGACCAGCGTCCCGGCGGTGTCCGGTGAGGACGAATCCGGCAGGGCGCACGCCATCGCCGGGCTGCTGGCCGAAGCCTGGCCGGAAGACGTGCTCATCGTGCTGGACGACATACATGTTCTGAGACAAGGAGATTCGGCCGTACAACTTCTGGAGGCGCTCTGCCTCCAGCTGCCGCCGAGTGCCCGGCTCGTGTTGTCCGGACGCACGCCGGCGCCGTTCTCGTTGCGGCGCTTGAAGGTGGACGGCGAGCTGACCGAGATCACCGCGGCCCAGCTGGCGTTCACGGCCGAGGAGACCACCGTGGTCGCCGGCCACGACGTGCACGACGTCACCGGTGGGTGGCCGATCGCGGTGCGGCTGGTCGCGGAGACGGGCACGGTCGAGGAGCTCGCCGACCTCGTCGACGAGGTCGTCGGCAGAGAACCGGAACAGACGCGGGAGTTGCTCAGGACCGCTGCCGCGTTCGACCGGTTCACCATCGATCTGCTGACTTCCTTGGGGCACACGGAAGCGGCGGCGATCCTGCCGGACCTCGCCCGGCGCGGGCTGTTCGTCGAGCACGTCCGTGCGGAACCGGGGTGGTTCGCGCTCGTTCCGCTGGCGCGGGAGTTCCTGGAGCCCGCGGTTGGCGTGCACGCGGATGCGGCAGGCTGGTTCACGTCACGCGGTGAGTACGTTCGCGCGGTGGATTCCCTTGCCGCGCTGGAGGATTGGCCCGGCGTGACGGCGTTGCTCGACGACGTGCTGCGGACCAAAGGCGCGGACGCCGTGCTGACCGCGACGAGCCTGGTGCCGGACGACCAGCGCACGGCCGAGGTGTGGCAGCTCGAAGGCGTCGCACACCAGCTGCGCGGTGAATGGCGGCAGGCGGCGGACCGGTTCACACGTGCCACCGAGGACGGGCTGACCGCGGAACTGGCGTGGCGCATGGCGTGGATCCAGCACCTGCGCGGCGGGCCGCAGGACGCGTTGAAGATCTGCGACGGCTACGTGCCGGACGGCGATGACCCGACGGCGGAGTCGATGCTGCTGAGCACTGCCGCCAGCGCGCACTGGGCGTTGGGTGATCTGGAGGCCGCGTCGGCCAAGGCGGCTGAAGCTCTGAAGACGGCCACCAGCGACGGCGCGATGGGCACCGCGCACACCGTGCTCGCGATGGTCGCTGCGGCACAAGGAAAACGCGACGAGCTGACCGAGCACTACGACATCGCGCTCGACCACGCGCAGAAGGCCGGCGACGTGCTCGGTGTCATCCGGATCCGCTCGAACCGGGCTTCGCACCACGTCGAGGCCGGTGAGCACCGGGCGGCGTTGCAGGAGATCGAGGAGATGCTGCCGCTCGCGGACGTCACCGGGTTCGCCACGTACCGGGCGATCGGGCTGCACAACCGCGGCGAGGCGTTGCTCGGACTCGGCAGGCTGGACGAGGCCGCGGCCGATTTCCACGCCGCGCAACAGGTGTTCGACCAGGCCGGCAGCTGGCTCGCGGCCGCGCCTTTGGTCTACCTGGGCGAGGTGCACCGGCTCAGAGGTGACCGCGCGCTGGCGGGATTCGCGCTGCAGGAGGCGTTGCGGCTCGCGTCGGCCAAGAACACCGTGCCGCACCTGGTTCTGGCGCACGT
This sequence comes from Lentzea indica, assembly GCF_012184385.1. Lineage (GTDB taxonomy): Bacteria > Actinomycetota > Actinomycetes > Mycobacteriales > Pseudonocardiaceae > Lentzea > Lentzea indica. The sequence continues at coordinate 3,515 of NZ_VSRL01000023.1, read as the reverse complement.
CGGGCTCGCCGAGCTCTTCGCCGACGACGACCCGGATCTCGCACGTGAGCACGCCCGCAAGGCGTTGGAGCTGGGCGAAAGTGTTGCGGCACTGCTGGTGCTGGCGCGGCTCGACGAGGCCAAGGACCTGTGCCAGGAGGCCGCGGAGATCGCGACCAGGCGGGGTGACCGGGCGGGGTTCGCGCGGGCGTTGCAGCTGCGGGGACTCGTGGAGAACGACCCGGTGCTGCTCGACCAGGCGCTGACGTTGTGGCACGAGATCGGCAACCCGCTCGGTGAGGTGAGAGTGCGCACGGCGCAGGCGGCGCTCGTCGGTGGTGCCGCGGGAGAACAACTGGCAGGACAGGCACGGCACCAGGCTGCGGATCTCGGTGCGCGCGTGCTCGCCGAAGCGGCGGCAACGGTTGCCGAGACGTGCCGGAAGGCGAGCAGGCCCGCGTTGTTCATCCAGACCCTGGGCGGGTTCCGGGTGCTGCGCGACGGTGAACCGCTGCCACCGGCCGCGTGGCAGTCGCGCAAGGCCAGGGACCTGGTGAAGATCCTGATCGCGCGGCGCGGACGGCCGATCACCCGTGAGGCGCTGGGAAACCTGCTCTGGCCGGACGAGGAACCGGAGAAAGTTGCGAACCGGCTGGCGGTCGCGTTGTCCACGGCCCGCAGTGTGCTCAGGGCGGGCACGGGCATCGTCGCAGAGGGGGACGCGATCCGGCTCGACACGGACGTGCTGCCGGTAGACGTGGCCGCGTTCCTCGCCGACGCGCGGGCCGGACTCGCTGCGGCACAACGGAACTCGTCCGAGGCCCAGTCACTGCTGGCGGCCGCCGAGTCCGCCTATCACGGCGACTTCCTGGAGGAAGATCCGTACGAGGACTGGGCGGCGCGGTTGCGCGAGGAAGCCCGGTTGATCTACCTGCAGGTGGTGGGGGTGCTCGCCGCACGGGCCGAGTCCAGTGGGGAGTACGCGCTGGCCAGCAGGTATTGCCTGCGCGTACTTGAACGCGACCCGTACGACGAGCCTGCGCACCTGATGCTGGTGCGCGTCCTCGCCGCCGCAGGGAGTCATGGCGAGGCTCGGAGGTGCTACCAGACCTACGTCACGCGGATGCGGGAGATCGAGGTCGACCCGCGTCCTTTCACTGCGAGCACACGACGTAGGGCGTGATCGACCAGCGAATGGCTTGGCCCTGCGCGTCCGTCCCCTCCCCGGTGACGGTCGCGCCGGAGCCGGCGGGGACGACGTCGTCGATGATCGCGCCGGCGACCGCACCACCGGCGCTGACGACCTGCTCGTCACCTTGACAGGCAACGGACTTCGAGGCCGTCTTGGTCATCACGACCGAGGGGCTGCCGCCGCGCAGAACCAGCCCGGGTCGCGTCCCGCAGATCGCGTGCGCCGTGACGTCCGCGTTCCCGGACGTCTCGATCACGCCGCCCTTGAGGTTATTCTTGGGCGCCATCTTCGTGAAGTGCCCGCCGGCGGTCTCCCCCGCGACGCCGAGCGCCTTCTGGTTGCCGGGGCAGGCCGCCTCGGCGTTCTTCGTGCCGCTCTTGGACACCAGGGTGAACTCGCCGGGCGCGCAGTTCGCCCGCACGGTCACCGTCCACGGCTGCACGGTCCCCGCCCCGTGCTCGACCGCCGTGACCTCCACGCTGGTGAGGTCGTCACCCGGCCGGACTCGCGTGATCGTCGTCCGCTCACCGGTCACCGAGCCGCCGGTGCCGACGACCTTCGTGCCGCTCGGGCAGCTGACCGAGACGGTCTTTCCCACCGACGTCGCCGGGCTGGTGCTCTGCACCACCCCGACCTCATCGCTTTCCGCAGCCGGGCTGGTCAAGCTCAGCACGAGCAGGGCCGTGCTCATCACCTTCACGTCCATCCCCCTTCGGGTCCGCGGGCCTCTCAGCCCGCGGATCCGAAGGATGCCGCGCTCGCTTAAAGCCGCATTAAGGTCAGGGGCAGCTGACCAGGACGTCGCCGTCCTCCGCGTCCAGGCAGGTGTCCACACCGAGGCCGCCGTTGAGCGTGTCGTTGCCCGCCAGCCCCCAGATGAGGTCGTTGCCGTTCAGCGCGAGGATGTTGTTGACCGACGCGCTGCCGACCAGATGGTCGACGAAGTTGGTGCCGGTCAAGTTCTCGACGTCGCTCGCGACGTAGTCCTTCAGCGCGAGCGTGTCGTAGCCGTCGTCGGTACCCGAGCCGATGGTCACCGAGACGCCCGAGTTCGGGTGCAGCGCGCTGCCGTTGTTGTAGTCGACCCGGTCCGTGCCGGTGCCGCCGTACACGGAGACGCCACCGCGCTTCGGCCGCAACGTGTCGTTGCCGTCGCCACCGTTGATGAGGCCCTTGGCGCGGGTCTCGATGACGTCGTTGCCCGCCTCGCCGTAGACGCTGGCCGGCATCGCGTCGGCGTTGGTGTTGTCGTAGGCGATGCTGATCCGGTCGTTGAGGTCGTTCGCCTTCACCTGGATCGACGTGATCAGCTTCGTGGCACCGGACTCGTAGGCGCAGTTCACGTTCGCGCCGCTCAGCGTGCAGCCGGCACCGACGGCCAGCAGGTCACCGGAGTCGGTGACGGTGAGCCGGTGGTTCGCCGTGTCCAGCCCGACCACGATGTTGTTCGTCTTGCCGGCCTCCGCCTCGACGATCAGCACCTTGTTCTGCACGTACACCGTGGTGTGCGGTGCGGCGTGCGCGACGGCGGGCATGGCGATCGCGGCGAGCGTGGCGGCACCCAGCCCGATGAGCATTCTCATGCTGTTCTCCCCTTGGTGGTCGTTGCCTTGCGGGGAACAGCCTGCTCAGCGCTCTTTCGGTCACCTTCGGGTGGTTTTAGGGCCGGCTTTCTGCTGACAGCAGAACGCTCCTTTGAGGTGGTCGCGGTGCTGTCACCATGACGACATGGCGGAGATCCTGGACTTCAAGCGCGCTCCCGAACCGTTGTGGCGTGAGGCCCTGGGCCGGAAGCTGCGCGAGACCAGAGAGGAACGGGGCGACCGCCTGGTCGACGTGGCCGAACGGGCGGGCATCTCGGTGCAGTACCTGTCCGAGATCGAGCGCGGCCGCAAGGAACCGTCGAGCGAGATGATCGCCGCGGTCGCCGGCGCGCTGGGCGTCGACCTGGCCGACCTGCTGATCGGCATCGCCGGTCAGGTCCGAAACCTCCGCGTCCAGCAGGTCAGCCACTTCCACACGTCACGTCCCACCGGCCGTCCCTCGGGCCCGGTGGCGATGGGCCCGCTGCTGATGGTCGCCTAGGCCCGCTGGTCCAGCACCTGGTCGGCGAGCCCGTACTCGACCGCGCCCGTTGCGTCGAACACGCGGTCCCGGTCGGTGTCGTGGCGCAGTTCGGCCACGTTCCGGCCGGTGTGCCGGGCCAGGATGTTCTCCAGCTGCGTGCGCACCCGCACCACCTCGTCCGCCGCGAGGATGAGGTCCGGGATCGTGCCACGCCCCTGCGCCGCAGGCTGGTGCAGCACGACCCTGGAGTGGGGCAGGACGGACCGGCGCCCTTCCG